>NZ_JBZEEQ010000009.1:0-197765 GCF_058310155.1 Chryseobacterium sp. DT-167
AAGCCCACCAGCGCCGATGGTACTGCGAAAGCGGGAGAGTAGGTCGCCGCCAGTCTTTTTTTTAAAGCTCCTTTATCATCCGATAAAGGAGCTTTTTTTTTGTTATATCCTTTTTTACTTTATAAAAAGTAAAATAAAACTTCAATATTCAAAGTTATATATTCCAGTATGAGTTTTTATACGAGATCATAATTAAAAGCTCTGGCTCTAAAATTACAGTTTAAAGTTCATTTTTATTGTATCAAGTACAATATAGTTTTCGGGTTTATTGGGATTGTTGTTAGCAAATAAGTAATTATAGCCATTGCTCTATCGAATAAATAAGCAAACGTCATTCATCTAAATGTTAGAGGAATAGAAATAAAATTACAGGATACAATGAGCTTTAAGAGTAATATTTAAATTATAATTTAATCATTTTGCTTATTAGATTAAATCATAATAATTAATTGATTTCTTAAACCCTTATTTCCATTACTTAAGCCATTGTATATATCTGTCAAATTCAATCTGAAAATATAGACAAAGTTTCATTTAAAAAATAAATAAATACTTAATGAGATTCAGTAAATCCAAATAATTAAAAACAAGTTTAAAATCTACTCAGAATTCCCCAGTGAATTTTAATATCATTGAATTTAAAAGGATTCCCGAATTCGTTACCATTTGATAATTGGAAACTCATCAAGCCTATCGGAATAAAGAAGTTAAAACCAAGCCCGACACTATACAATTTAGGCTTTACATTAAGCGATTTGTTGTTAAGCTGACCATATTGTCCAAAAACGTCAAAAAAAGCCTGATTTCCGATGAGATAGCGGTATTCTAAGCCTCCATAATAATAAAAATCTGCTGCGAGAGAACTTTCATTAAAACCTCGCAGGGAATTCCAGCCACCAAAGCGGTAGAGTTCGTTGGCGGAGAAATCTATTTTAGAATCCATCATCGCACCTTCGGCTTTGATGTTCAGAAAGTGATTTCCGTTGATGTGATAATTGTGTTCTCCAAAAAAGTAAAACTGATTTTGTGGAGCAGTAATATTGTCTTTTGTATAGATCGTGGTAAGATAATCGTATCCTGCATTGATCTTAGTTTTATAGAGAAAAAGATCAATATCTGTGGGTTCCACCATTTCAAACCAGATTCCGATTCCCTTTTTGTTATAATCTTTTCCCTGAACATAAAGTGAGTCAATGATTGTTGAGTTTTCAAAAGTCCCTCGGAGACCAATTTTATTTCGGCTGTTCAGATGATAATATAATGCCGGAAGTGCTTTTACGTTAGCAAAAGTAGAATCCTGTCTGAAGATATTGACTTTCATATTCAAACCGACATTAGATTTAAAAAGGTAAGGAATGTCTGCCTGAAGATCAAAATTCTGACCTTTATCAGGATTTCGCTGCCAATATAAATTCACAGTTTCAAAACCGTTGAACATATTCCTGAAATTGACATTCAGCGTTCCGTTTAAAGTGAATTTTTCCGTTTTATCATTTCCAAAACCAATAACACCGTCAAAACTGTTTGTCTTTTTCTTTTCCATAAAAAGATAAATCTGCGTAGAATCTTTGGTGAAAAGAGTTTGTGGTGGTCGTTCAAGACTTACAAATGCATGACTTTGGAAGTTTTTATTTATCGAAATTAAATTTTTATCGTCGTACGTTTTTCCTTTAAACTCTTTCTCCAGATTTTTTATAAACCTTTTAGGAACTCTTGAGTAGCCTTTTAC
The DNA here is from genome assembly GCF_058310155.1 of Chryseobacterium sp. DT-167. Taxonomy (NCBI): domain Bacteria; kingdom Pseudomonadati; phylum Bacteroidota; class Flavobacteriia; order Flavobacteriales; family Weeksellaceae; genus Chryseobacterium; species Chryseobacterium sp. DT-167. The sequence continues at coordinate 1,730 of NZ_JBZEEQ010000009.1, forward strand.
TACAAACCCATCAATCGTTCGTTTGTCATTTTTATTAATGTCGAGTTCTACAATAGGATAGCCATCTTTCTGACCTTTATATTTAGACTTAATTCTGCTGAATGCGAAACCTTCATCAATATATTTTTTGTTGATTACTTTTTTGGTTGAATCTAAATTTTTAGTGAAAAATTCTCTCTCTGTTTTATGTCTTCTGACAATAGAATCTGAAAGAGTAACAAATGTCTCGTTGAAATTTTTTCCCTTGTTATAAAAGATTTCTGTGCTGTCTCCTTTTACTTTTACGTCTTTTAATTCGGTAAAAAAGTAATTACTTTGCGCCAAAGAATCGAGAAATTTCACCGCAGAAGCAGAATCTTTGACCTTTTTCTTGACCTTCGTTTCAGAATCGATCAGGAAATATTGCTTCTTCTGCGCTTGTACAAAAACGCAGAACAGCACAAAAAATATGTTTAGAAATAATTTCAACTAATAGAAAATATAATTTTTGTTTGTCATTCCGTAGAATCTACGCAGTGGTTATTAAAAATAAAAAGCTTAGATTCCTAAGGAATGACAAAAATGCAGTTTTAATTTGGAAAATTTATATTTAAAACTTGTTTAATAACTGAATCTATGACAGTTTATTATATTTCTTCATTAAATTCTCATAAGTTCCCTGCGGAAGAATCCATTTCAAAGGAACTCCGATTTTCTGACCGAATTTACCGAAATAATAATGAGCTTTCCACTTATTTTTAGTTAAAAGTGTATCAACATATTCTGCAACTTCCAAAGGTTCTGTTCCGTCACCGACATGAGAATTCATTAAAGCATAGACTTTGTCGAAAACATTTCTGTAAGGCTCTGACACTTTTGTTTTCACTCTGTTTTCTGCAATATTTGTTTTGATGTCGCCCAAATGAAGCGAACACACATCAATATTCCAAGGATAGACTTCATATCTCATCGCCTCGGTAACTTTATCTAAAGCCGATTTTGAAGCCGAGTAAAACCCACGAAATGGCAATCCCATCTCACTTCCGATACTGGAAACATTAATGATTTTCCCGAATTTATTTTCTCTCATTTTCGGTAAAACAGCGCTCATCATTTGAACGGCTCCAACCAGATTCAGGTTGAATAATTTTAAAATATCTTCTTTAGTAGAATCCTCTACAGAACCTACCATTCCCATTCCTGCATTGTTGATCAGAACATCAATTCTGGTTTCTGTTTTTAAAACTTCAGCAATAGCATTCTGTACGGCATCGTTGTCTGTAATATCAGTCGGAATTGATTTGAAATATTGACTTTCGGTATATTTTCGGCTCAAACCGTAAACTTTGTGACCTTTTTTCCCGAAATATTCTGCTAAAACGAAACCGATTCCTGAAGAAGTTCCGGTGATGATAATTGTTTGTGACATTTAATAATAGAAATATTTATTTGAATTAGGAATTTTGAATTTATTTTCTCTTGGTGTAAAATTATTCATTTTTACAAGAGAACCGGGTTTATGAATGAATTCTTTATGATAATCATTGAACTCAGTTTCATTTTCTCCACAAGAAGAATATTGTTCATCAATAATTGTTTTTCCAGGTGAAAAATTAATTTCATTTAATTTGAATTTAAAATCTCTGCTAAATCTTCCCAAAACATCGGGTACGATTTTTCCACAACATTTTCATCCTCAATATTTAATTCTTTGACTAAACAAAACGGTGCAAAGCTCATTGCCATTCTGTGATCTTGATAGGTTTTTATGGAAATATTTTTTTCCGCATTCTTAAACGCCAAAGATTTTATCGTTGAATCTGTAATTTCAGTTTCTGTTCCTAATTTTTTTAATTCGTTATGTAAAGCTAAAAGTCGGTCAGTTTCTTTTACTTTCAAAGTTCCCAGCCCTGAAATTTCAAAAGGTATTTTCAATGTTGCCGCTGTTACACAAAGTGTTTGTGCGATGTCCGGACAATTATTCATGTCCAAAACGATGTTTTCAGGGAACTGAAAATTTTCAATGGGTTGAAGCGTCAATTTATGCTCGTCTTCCGTAAAAATGGTTTTAATTCCAAAAAACTTTTCATAGATATCAGCAATCACAGAATCTCCTTGAGTAGATTGTTTGTAAAAACTTTTCAGGTGAATAATTTCTCTTCCAATTGCCGAAAATGAATAAAAATAAGAAGCAGAACTCCAGTCGCTTTCTACTTCGTAATTTATAATTGATGAATGATTATTGATAAATGATTCTACTTTGATTGTGTTACCTTGAAAAGTATTTTTAATTCCGAATCGGGTTAAAATATCCAACGTCATTTCAATATAAGACCTTGAAGTAACTTCACCAACCAAATTAATTTGTAATCCGTTTTCTAATTTTCCAGCAATTAAGAGGAGGGAAGTGATAAACTGGCTCGAAATATTTGCGGGAACATCTACTTTTGACTGAGTAATGTTCTTTCCTGTAATTTTCAAAGGCGGAAAACCTTCATTTTCTAAATATTCAATGTCTGCTCCCAAATTTTGCAAAGCCGAAACAAGATTTTTGATCGGTCGTTCTTTCATTCTTCCGGAACCAGTAAGGATGGTGGTTTTTCCTGCCTGAATCGAATAATAAGAGGTCAAAAAACGCATCGCAGTTCCTGCGTGATGAATATCAACAGTTTCAGAATCTGAAGACAATGCCTTTTTGAGTAATTGTGTATCCTGAGAATTGGATAAATTCCCGATTTTTATATCAGAAAATAAACTTTCCAAAATCAACAAACGATTCGAAATACTTTTCGAACCGCTGATTTGAATGGTTTTATTTCCTGTTAGTTTTGATTTTTCTAGCTTCTTCATTATTTCTTCAGATTTAAGATTCAAGACAGCAGATTTCAGACTTTTAATAATCTAATGTCTGAAATCTGACATCTAATATCTTATTTTAATTTTTCATTATTCTGATGACGGTCTTTATCACGGTCAGTTTTTACTTTCATTTTTTTATCAAAAGCTTCCTGTAAATTCGTTCCGGTTTGGTTGGCTAGACATAAGGTGACAAATAAAACATCAGCCAATTCTTCACCAAGATCTTTGGTTTTGTCGCTTTCCTTTTCGCTTTGTTCTCCGTATCTTCTGGCGATAATTCTTGCAACTTCGCCTACTTCTTCGGTCAGCATTGCCATATTGGTCAGTTCGTTAAAATAACGAACGCCAATGGTTTTAATCCATTCGTCAACTTGCTGTTGGAGATTTGTGATTTCCATTTTAAAGAATAAGGCTAAACGTTTTAAATTATCTTACTGATAAGCTCCCAGAGTTGGATTAGTAGTTCTCGTAACACCTGCAATATCTGTCGGAACAGTTGCAGCGATTAAAACCGAACCCTTATTTCTTGCAGGGGAATCTGCTTTTACACGTAAATCCATCTGGGCTGTGAAATAATTGATAAATTTCGGATCTTCATTTTTAACGGTTTGAATAACACTGTTCGTAGGATTGTTATCAAACATATAACCTGCACCGGAAACTCCGCTGTATTTTATGGATGAGTTTTGAATTAAGTACTGAAACTGGTTCATACCAACTTTTTCCAGAATTATTGAATTATCTCTGTCCGAATAAACAATACTGTTGAGAATATTTAAATTTTGCAATGCTCCGTAAACGGTTTGTCCGTTTTCCTCTTTAAATTCATTGGTTGCAAAAATTCCCAATCGGTTAAGAGAACCCATGGTTCCCGAATAATTCGCAATCGTTGCGTGGGTGTAAGAATGATTTCCTCCTTTGAAAATTCCGATAGCAGATTCTCCACAGTTATTCATGACTAAATTATTTGCATTGACCGTCGATGCAACGGCATAAATTCCGTATTCCTGGAATGTATGGATGAATGAATTTTTAATCGTTGCGGTGCTTTCTCTTAGATCCAGACCTTTTGTTCCTCCGAAAAGCCTAGTGTGATTCATATTTAAAAGAGAACCGGCTGCCATTCTGATAGAGTTCCAGTTTTTAGGAATTGTATCGTAATAAGGATCATTTCTGTCTCCCCGCATGATTACCTGCTCACTCTGAGTCCCATTAATATTTAAAGTTCCCCCTCCGGCAACTTTCATTCCGCTGTTTTTATGAAAATACACTTTTGTTCCCGCCTCAATATTTAAGGTAACACTTTGATCGATGGTAAGATCACCATATATGATTTTAGCTTTATTATTTGTCCAGGTTGTATTATTGCTTAAGATATTAGGATTCGAAGGGGTCTGAATAAAAAACTCCGCATCCTGAACCACAGAAAATAAAGTGACGTGTTGCTGACCAGCCGGACTTGTAAAAATCACGCGGTCTTCAGCAATTGCTTCAGGACCTGTCGCCTGTGGTGCAATTTCAACGAAAATATATAAGCTGTCTTTCTTTCTCAAAGGCACATTGGTAAATTCATGTCCTGTTTTTCCATCAACATTGATCTTATATAAAGAAGCAGAGCCTTTTTCAAGATTGATCTTGGGGATCATGATGTCTTTGTCTTCGTTATTGTAAACTTTCACAGCATAGGTTTCAGATCGTACCTGATGATAAACCGTATCACAAAATACGGTGTCTCTTGAGAAACTCAGTTCCTGAGACGGCGCATCAAAAGAAATCTCATCTTTATTACAAGAAACTGCAAAAACAAGCATCCAGAAAGAACAAAACAGAAGTAATTTGAATTTCATCGAAAGTAAAATTTAATATAGATTCCAAATTTAACGAAAATACTTCAATTTTCATATCCTTAAAAAATTATTGCTCAAGTATTTGTATATTATAAAAAATATTGTATTTTTGCAACCTAAAATTTAGCAGAGAAATACCATTACTATTTCGAAAGCAAAACTTTAATTTTTTTAAAAAATTGTATTATGAAAAAAGGAATTCACCCAGAAAATTATAGACTTGTTGTTTTCAAAGATATGAGTAACGACGAGGTATTTGTAGGAAAATCTACTGCTGAAACAAAAGACACTATCGAGCACGAAGGTGTAGAATACCCATTGATCAAAATGGAAATCTCTTCTAGCTCTCACCCTTTCTACACAGGAAAGACTAAGTTAGTTGATACTGCAGGTAGAGTAGATAAGTTCATGAATAAATACAAAAAATTCTCTAAGTAATTTTTTGTTTTAAAGATATTTAAAGTCTCCTAAATTTTGGGAGACTTTTTTTATTGACTTTTTATTGATGAATTCTTTAAATTGACACATTTTTTAATTTTTAAAGTAACGTTTGTTATTCCGGAGGAATCTAACTCTGTAAATTATTTAATGCTTACATCATAAGAATAACTGAAGTTTTCCCTTTTACTATTTTTAGTATTTGTATTTTTGTTGAACATTGAATATCTCAAATTATAAACTTTAAATTTAAAACTGAACGATGCAATTAGTATTTTCAGATGCACAATATTGGGAAGATTTCCTTCCGCTTACTTTTACCCGTCCTGTTGCAGAAATGCGATGTGGAATTCTTACGTTCTCAGAAAGATGGCAGAAAATCTTGGAAAAATCAGAAGTTTCTTACTTTACCGAAAATTATCTTCAGGGTAAATTTAAAAATCCGGAAGATGTTGAAAGTTTGTTTTTGGTGACGAATTTTTTGCCGACTGAAGCGGTGATTCAGCAAATTAAAGATTTGAAATTGGGTGAAGCTTTGGTTTATGAAGATGAGTTGATTGCTGCAAAGATCAATATGAAAGGTTTTTCTCTGAATCAAATCGAGAAAATGACCGACATCAAAGAAGAATTGATTTTCTTTAAAAAACCAACCGACCTTTTTACATACAACGATAAAGCAATTGATTTTGATTTTGAATTATTAACGAAGGGAAAAGTCTCTCAGCAATTATCTTCAACCAACGGATTTTTAGGTGACAAAAAAGATTTGTTCATTGAAGAAGGGGCGCAAATTGAATTTTCAACAATCAATACAAAACCCGGAAAGATTTATATCGGAAAAAATGCAGAAGTAATGGAAGGCTGCAATCTTCGCGGTCCGATTGCGTTGTGTGAAGAATCCAAATTTAATTTAGGAGCAAAAATATACGGTGCAACTACGGTTGGTCCCCACTCTAAAGTAGGTGGCGAGGTGAATAACATCATTATTTTCGGATATTCTAACAAAGGTCACGATGGTTTTGTAGGGAATTCTGTAATCGGAGAATGGTGTAATCTCGGTGCCGACACAAATTCTTCAAATCTGAAAAATAATTATGCTAACGTAAAACTTTGGAATTACAGAACCAAACATTTTGAAGATACTGGTTTGCAGTTTGCCGGTTTGATTATGGGAGATCATTCTAAAACTGCCATCAATACTCAATTAAATACGGGAACGGTGATTGGCGTCGCTTCCAATATTTTCAGAGAAGGATTTCCGCCAAATTTAATAGAAAACTTTTCTTGGGGTGGATTTAAAGATGATGAAAGATTTAAATTAGACAAAGCCTACGAAGTTGCCGAGAAAGTAATGGCAAGAAGAAAACTGCCTCTAACAGACGATGACAAGGCAATTTTGAAACATATTTTTGACGAATATTAAACAAGATATTAATGAAACTTCAAACTTTTTTGAAGTTTTTTTGTTTTACATGTAATATATTTCAGTTTTTAGATGTCTTACTTATAGAAACAAACTTATGACCCAAGAGACTTTCAAAAATACGGTTTTCACTCTCAAAGATGAGATGTATCGTTTTGCGAAAAGGTTTGTCATGAGCAGCGATGAGGCAGAAGATGTAGTGCAGGATTTAATGATCAGGTTTTGGCAGAAAAAAGAAGAATTGGAACAGTTTGGAAATTTAAAATCCTACGCATTAAAATCTGTAAAAAACGAATGCCTCAACCGATTGAAACACCACGACGTGAAGTTAGGTTTTGCGGATCTGCAGCTTCACAGGTCGGAACTCTACAGTATGGATGTGAATAATCTGAAGGAGCATATTATTGGTTTTATCAATCAGCTTCCTGAAAAACAGAAAATGGTCATTCATTTGAAAGATGTAGAAGAGTATGATGTGTCTGAAATTTCTGAAATGCTGGAAATGGAAGAAAATGCAGTAAGAGTCAATCTTATGCGGGCAAGACAAAAAGTAAAAGAACAAATCTCACAACTGATGAGCTATGAGCAACGAACAATATCAGGATAAATATAAAGAAGTCTTAAAGGACTTAAAAGACGAAAAAATGAACTGGGATTTTGAAGATTTTCTTCAAAAGGCAGAAGGTAATGCCAATGATAATGCTGAAATTATTCCTATCAGCAAAGCAAAACCTTCATTTCCAAAATGGTTTTGGATGGCAGCAAGCGTAGTTTTGATTTTTTCTGTCGGTTTTATTTTTAATAATAACCAAAATGCAGACGTAGAAAATCAGGCACAATTGGTTGCTAATGAAATTCAAAAGCAGAAATCTGATTTTATTAAGGAAAATCACGAGCGTCAGACTCAGGTTGCAGTCCTTAGCAGTGACTCAGTTTCAGGAGCCAAAAAAGATTCCATCTTTCAGGAAAGTTCTCTGGCTGAAGTAGATGTGTTAGATAAAATTCTTTCTAAGAAAAGCAGAATTAAAAAGGAAACAAAGCCAAGATATGTCAGCAATACGGCTGTTAAAAATATAAAAGATTCCACCGGATACAGAGATTCTTATGTCATTGTCAACGGAAAAAGAATCGATAACATGGAAGAGGCCATTAATGTTACAAAATATTCGTTTCAGGTAGTTGCAAACAATGTCAATCAGGCATTGGCACAGCCGAAAGTAATGGATAATGTAGAATACTAATAGAACAATCAATATAGATTACGCAACTGATCAGGCGGCTTGTAGTCAACTAAAATTTAAATTAAAGTCATGAAAAAAATATTCATCATATTCGCACTCGCTTTTTCACATTTTTTCAATGTGTACGGGCAAAAGGAAAAACTGGATCAGCTTTTTGATAAATATCAGGAAGTAGAAGGTGTCACCTCTATCAAAATTGCAAAACCAATGTTTGGGATGCTCAGCAATCTCAATATTGCAGATTCTGAACTGGATCAGATTAAACCTCTGCTTGCCAAAATCAATGGTTTGAAAGTTTTAATCACCGAAGATTCTGACAATGCAAAAAATCTTATCAATATTTCCCAGTTAAATAAAGAAATCACATCTTACCTTAAAAACATGAATTATAGCGAAATCATGTCGGTGAATAATGGTGAAAGCAAAATCAAATTTCTGTCTTCTGAAGCTAAAGACGGAATTCTTGAAGATATTCTGTTGAGAATTGACAGCGGTGGAGGCGAAAATATTCTCGTAATGCTTGATGGTAAACTTTCAATGGATGACGTCAATAAAATCATCAATTCAAGTGAAACTCATACAACTTCATCTATAACTTCGACAACAAGAAGCAGCTTTAATTCAGAAAGCACGTCGTCTTATCTTAACGGAGAAAACAGAAATGTTGGCAATTTTTCAGGAATCGAAGTGAGCACAGGTGTAAATGTGGTTTTCAAACAGGAAAATGCAACCAGCGTAAAGGTTTATGCAGATTCAGATAAACTTCAGAATATTATTACAAAAGTGGATGACGGTGTTTTGAAAGTGTATATTGATAATAAAGGTGCAAAAAAAATGAAATTTAAAAACCTGAGCGTTAATATTTCTTCTCCAAAAATGGATGGTATAAAAACATCTTCAGGCTCTACTTTTACGGTTGTAAATTCTATTAAAGAAAACAATCTGAAAATTGATGCTTCATCAGGATCTAGTGTTGTGGGAAAATTTACGGTCAATAATACAACAGACCTTACCGTAAGTTCGGGTTCTAATGTAAAAGCCAATATCACTTCCGGAAAGATCATGCTGAAAAGCTCAAGCGGTGCAAGTGCAAATGTAGAAGGAAATGCAGATTTCGGAATGTTTGATGTGAGCAGTGGGGCGGTTTGTAAAGCAGAAAACCTTCGTGTAAATGTTGCAGAAGTAGAATCTACATCAGGAAGCAGCGCTTCAGTAAATGTTCAGGATAAAATGAGAGTGAAGGCATCTTCAGGAGGATCCGTAAAATATAAAGGAAACCCAAAAATTGATTCTGATGTCAGTAAAGTATCTGGCGGAAGTCTTTCATCAATCAACTAAATAATTCTATTGCCATGAAAATCTTAAAAACAATCTTCGTTACCATTTGTATAATGTTTCTGATGCAGTCTTGTATCGTCTCAGAAAAACCAAATATGGCTTTTTTCTCAAAATCAGAATATGATTATAAAGGAGCAAAATTCGTAAGCATCAATGTGCCATTATTTTTAGCTAAACCTTACATCAAAAAAGCTTTGAGGGAAGAAGGTGACAATGAAGCCGTCATTGCATTGGTGAAAAAAGTCTCTAAAATAAAAGTGCTCACCGTAGAAAACGGAAACAAAAAGATGCTGAAAGATTATGCCAGTTATTTAAATGATAACAATTACGAAGACTGGGCAACGATAAAACATGATGGCAATAACGTCAACATAAGAGTAAAACAGAAAGGTGAAGACATTAAAAATATGCTGATCACGGTGAATTCAGATAAGGATCTGGTTTTTGTAGATGTAAAAGGAAGTTTTACAGCGGATGATATTTCTCAGATGATCAGTCATGTTTCAGACAAATAATTCATATTAACTTATTTTTATATTGTTGAAAGTTGCAGTCATTAAGATTGCGACTTTTTTAATAAATATAATTGATTGTTAAGTTTTATTTAAACTATTAAATTGGATTTTCGTATCTCGCTAAAAAGCCTTAATTTTGCAAGAAAGTAAAGATGTCTATTCATAACAAAATTGTAGAGACAGCCATCACTTTCGATGACGTTCTTCTCGTACCTTCTTATTCAGAAGTTTTACCTAATCAGGTTTCTTTAAAATCAAGACTTACCGATAAAATCACGCTTAATGTTCCGATAGTTTCTGCAGCGATGGATACTGTAACGGAAGGCGAACTCGCTATTGCACTGGCAAGAGTGGGTGGATTAGGTTTCATACACAAGAACATGACGATTGCTGAGCAGGCTGCACAGGTAAACCGTGTAAAACGCTCGGAAAACGGAATGATCTCTGATCCTGTGACTCTTACAAAAGATCATACTTTGGCTCAGGCTAAAGATACAATGGCTAAATATAAAATCTCAGGTCTTCCTGTTGTAGATCCGGATAATGTTTTAATCGGAATCATTACCAACAGAGACGTGAAATATCAGGAAAATCTTGATATGAAAGTCGAAGAAATCATGACGAAAGAACATCTGATTACTTCCGATAAAAGCACAAACTTAGAAAAAGCCAAAGAAATTCTTCTTAAAAACAGAGTGGAAAAACTTCCGATTGTAGATAAAGAATATAAATTGGTTGGTTTGATTACTATTAAAGATATTGACAATCAGCTAGAATATCCAAATGCAAACAAAGACGAAAATGGTCGTCTGATCGTGGGAGCCGGAGTTGGAGTAGGTGAAGATACAATGGACAGGATCGCTGCTTTGGTAAAAGCCGGAGTAGATATTATTGCCATTGATTCTGCACATGGTCATTCTAAAGGAGTTTTAGATAAAATTTCAGAAATCAGAAAAGCTTATCCGGATTTGGATTTGGTAGGTGGAAATATCGTAACTGCTGAAGCTGCGAAAGATTTGATCAAAGCAGGAGCAAACGTGCTTAAAGTGGGTGTTGGTCCGGGTTCTATCTGTACAACGAGAGTTGTTGCAGGTGTTGGAGTTCCTCAATTATCAGCTATTTACAACGTTTACGAATATGCTAAATCTAAAAATGTAGCCGTAATCGCTGATGGAGGTGTTAAACTTTCAGGAGATATCGTAAAAGCAATCGCAAGTGGAGCAGGAGCTGTAATGGTTGGTTCGCTTTTAGCAGGTACTGACGAATCTCCGGGTGAAGAAATTATTTATCAGGGAAGAAAATTCAAAGCATATCAGGGAATGGGAAGTCTTTCTGCAATGAAAAGAGGCGGAAAAGAAAGATACTTCCAGAGTGAGGCTAAGAAATTCGTTCCGGAAGGTATTGAAGGCAGGGTTCCGCACAAAGGGAAGTTGGAAGATGTGATTTTCCAGTTGACAGGAGGTCTTAGAGCCGGAATGGGTTACTGTGGAGCAAAAGATATCGAAGCTTTACAGAAAGACACTAAAATGGTGATGATCACCGGAAGCGGATTGAAAGAATCTCATCCACATGATGTTATCATTACTTCAGAAGCTCCGAATTATTCTTTATAAGATTAATCATAAATAAAATAAAACTCACAGAATTTTCTGTGAGTTTTTTATTTTGTTGAAAATTAATTTTTTAATTTGAAAGTAAAGAAGAAAGAGAAGCTCCAGTTCCGTCATAGCCTTCCCATTTTTCGCCATTCACGAAAAATGAAGGCGTTCCGTTGACTCCGCTTCTTACACCGCCCTCGAAATCTTCTTCGATTTTCTTTTGTAATCCGTCGCTTTTGATGTCTTCATTCAACATATCATTGTCAAGTCCAACCGTTTTTACCAGTTCTTCTAAAGATTCTTTGTCAACACTACCGTGATTTTGAAAAATCAAATCATGCATTTCCCAAAATTTCCCTTGTTTTGCCGCAGCTTCGGCAGTCGTAGCCGCAGCCATTGCGTTTGGATGAGCATCTTTCAAAGGGAAATTTCTGAAAACAAAAGCGACTTCTTTTATATTTTCATCAACAAATTTTTTAACGACCGGAAAAGCATCTCCGCAATGAGAACACTCATAATCTCCGTATTCCACCAAAACTATTTTTGCGGTATTCGGATCACCTACAATGTGATCATTTTCATTTACTGGTATGGTTAAAGACATATTTATTGATTTTTTGTTAATGTTTCTAATGCTTCGATGATTCCGTCTGCGCCTGGATTAATTCCGTCCGGAGATAAGTAGCTCCATTGGATGATCCCTTCACCGTCGATTACAAATAAGGCTCTTTGTGAGGTTCCGTTTTCTTCATTGTAAACGCCGTACGCTTTCGAAACTTCACCTTTCGGGTTAAAATCTGCTAAAAGAGGATAATGCAGTTTTCTGTCTGAGCTGAATGCATCATGACACCACGAGCTGTCAACAGAGATTCCTACAATATCAGCGTTGTATTTGTGGAAAATACTGAGCATTTCGTTATATAGTACGACCTGATCTCCACAAACGGGGCTCCAGTCTGCTGGATAAAAAACTAAGATTAAATTTTTACCTAAAAAATCAGAACGTTTAAGTTTCTGATCCGGAGTTGCGTTCAGTTCAAAGTCGGGAGCGGAGGTTCCTTTTTCTAGTATCATAGTATTATTTTGTAATTGGGTTTTAATTTAATTAAGATATTTTTCTGAATCTGAATTTTCGTTTGATAACTGCATTCAGAAACTGTCCTTTTGATTTTGCCGCTCTGAATTTCTCAAAAATCTCCTGCGGAACTTTTAAGTAATCATAAATCGAGCCTGACTGATATATAATTCTTAATATTTCAGTTTTGGGGAAATAGAAATAATGATTGACGACACTTGAAGGCATAGTTTGTTGTCTGCAAATAATATTCCTTTCACAAGATTTAGAATAAATTTAATGTTTAGATTTCATTGATTGAAACAAAAAAGCCTTTCAGTTTTATTGAAAGGCTTGTATTAAAATTATTTTTTGAGATTATCTTTAAAATCATCGATCCGGAAATCGGTGAGGTAATTGCCTTTTTCGATTTTTTCTTTTGAATATAATCTGAAGTCATTTTCAGTTTTTTCTAAAAGATAATCATAAGGTCCTACTTGTGAAATCAACTTCACTAAAACTGGAGAAATCTCAAGACAGATAAAGAGTCCCATAATAAATGCAGCAGCTGTTGCAATAATGGCTGAGTTTTTTCCTAATTCATCCAAAGCCTGAAGTCTCGCTGCAAAACCATTAAATTTATCCTCAATAGTTTCTGTGGATTTTCTTTCAGTTTCCAGATTGGTGTAGACTTTAGAAATTTCTTTATCTAGATATTCCAATCTCGGAGCGGTCTGTTTCTGGTAGTTTTCAAGATCAACCCTGCGTTGTTCTTTTAGTTCCTGTTTTCGTTTGGCATTGGGCCCGAAGCCTTCTTTCCCGCTTGTCAAATCTGACTGTTTTCCTAAAATTTCTTTCTCTAATTCCACAGCAGCAGAATCGTACGACTTCTGATATTGAGCGATTTTTTCTGAAATTTGTTTTTTCTCTGTATCAAATGGACCGCTTTGTTGCAGAATTCTTCCGCTCATCTCGCCCTGAAGCTGTTTTTTGTTTCTCTGAATAATGGTATTCAGTTGCTTATTCACTTCCTTTTCGAAAATTTTAAGCTCTAAAGGTTTCGAAATAATAATTCCTAAAAATGTAGCCAAAATCAATCTCGGGATTGACATCAGGATCTGGTTCCACCAAGTACCTGTTTTTTTAATAGATGAAACAATATACCGGTCAAGATTAAAGATCATTAATCCCCACAAAATTCCGAATCCTACGGAAATCCAGAGGTCATCGAATACGGTATACATTGCGTAACCTGCAGAAAGTGTGGCGAATATTGCTGTAAATAATACGATACCGCCGATACCGGAGAATTTATTCCATTCGCTGGGCGTTTTTCTGAGGATATGAATGTTACCCCCTGAGCAGATCATCAGAAATTTCTGAAACCAATTAATGTGATGACTGTTCTGATTTATAGTTTGTTGAATGTTTTTCATTATTGAAAATTTATACAAAATTAGTATTAAAAATCATACCGTTGTTACAAATAGTAATATGTTTTGCCAAGTATAGAGAAATTGCTATTCAAATGTTTAAATTTTAATTTAATATCTATTAATTAATGTTAAATATTAAGGTATTGTTAAATTTTATCACTTTGTATAATTAATAATTGGTAAAAAAATGATAGGTTTGCAGCCAAATATTTAAAAATAATAGGAAAAATGAAAAGAATCAGTACCATTTTAGTACTTATGTTTTTTATTAATTCATTTTCGCAGGATTTACATAAAGACTGTGGATTTGATGTGGTAATGAAAAGAAATGATGAAAGATATCCCGATTTAAAAAGGAAAAGAATAGAAGCTGACCAAAAATTTTATGATGATAAACAATCTCTTCTTACAAAATCTGGGGCTACAACATCATGGAACGGACTTTATACAGGGCAAGTTTATGAAATTCCTGTCGTAGTACATGTTATAGAATCCCAAGCTGCGGCGAATACTAATCTTGCAGTTACTGATCAGGAAATTATTGATTGGATTGGCAGAGCAAACAGTATGTATGCCACAACTTTTGGTAATGGTTTCTATCCGGAGGGGAATGGTCCTACAGGAGGAGCAGTAATGCCTTTCAGACTTGTATTGGCAAAAAGATCACCGAGCTGTATGCCAACTACAGGAATCATACGATACAACGGAAGCACAATTCCTCTGTATGATACGAGAGGTGTAAGAATGTCAAGTAGCAGTGGTGCAAGTGATTATGCTATCAAAAACCAGCTGGCTCCGCATTGGCCGGAAAATTCTTATTTTAATATTTATGTAGTAATCGGTTTTGATGGGCAGCAGCAATTATCATACGGATTAATGGGATATGCAATGTTCCCGGATTCGTATGATTATAGTTACGAAAGTTTCATGAAAGTTGCAACAATCAAGAATACTAATGATACAACGCTTACTCATGAGCTGGGTCATGCCTTTGGTTTGTATCATACCTTTCAGGGGGTTGCTTACACCAACCAAACCAGCTGTCCTGTAAACAATAATTGTGCAACAGATGGTGACAGAGTGTGTGATACCTCTCCATCAAGAAGTATGTATGGCGTGAATGTTCCAAATAATAATGCCATCGATCCTTGTACAAGTCAGAATTATGACGGTACACAGTATAATATTATGAATTATACAAATGTTGAGCGAAAGTTTACTGACGGGCAACGTGACAGAGCAGTTTTGATGATGATGGAGTACAGAAAAAATCTTCTTAATTCATTAGGAGCCAAAGATCCGGCGACAATTATTCCATCACCGGTTTCGGTAGTAAATGCACTATGTAATCCTGCAGGTATTGTGAATGCTGCTAATAATAATTTTGCGATCGGACCGTACAGAGTGGTTTTCGGAAATATCAACAGTCTTACAAACGGATATGATTCTGATGAAGCCAATCCTGTTTATTATGCAGATTATGCAAATGCAAATTGTATACGACCTGCTTATGCTACAGAAATTCCGGCTACAACTGCAACTCCTTTGAAGGTAACCTTTATGAATGGTTTTAATCAGGCAGATAAATTCAGAATTAAAGTCTGGATTGATTACAACAATAACGGATCTTTTGAAGATGCAGAATTGGTTACCAACACTTTGTCTGGTGTTATGACAGCGGGTGCGGCAAGTACGCTGACTGTGAATGTCATTCCATCAGCAACTGCAGTACAAAATACATATTTAAGAATGAGAGTTGGGGTTGATGCTGCTACATTAAACTCTGCGGTTCTTCCGGAATTTACAGCTTGCTCTCAATTACAATACGGACAGGTTGAAGATTATGCAGTTAAAGTATTGGGATCGTTATCAACTTCTGAGATTAAAAATCAATCAGAAACTAAGATTGTTTATGTAAAAGCAGACAACAAACTTCAGCTTTTTGGTAACAGCAATGCTAAGTTTGGTGATTATCAAATCTATGATATGAGCGGAAAACTGATACAGAAAGGAAATGCTAAAACAAATGAAATTCAGATCAACCAACAGTTAACTAAAGGAACATACATTGTCAGTTATGCTGACGGCGATCAAAAAGGATCAAAGAAATTCCTTAATAATTAATTGACAAGAAGCCCTTTTTTTAAAGGGCTTCTTTTTTATATCTAAATTAGCAATATGAAAAAATTGTTGAGCATATTATTTTTTAGCTTACTTACAATTAGCTGTCAATCACAGAAGATTACAAATAACACAACAGATGAAAATAAGGCAAAATTTTTCTTAGGTTCCTGGAAGTTTGTGCAGAAAAACTATAAAGACGGAAATGAAACAAAAATTTATCCTCTTCATGAATGTATGAAAGAATACGAACTGGTTTTTAAAAATGAAAATCAGAAAACACTGATGACTAAAATATTTGCGACAGGTAAAGACTGTAAAATCAAGAGCCAGTCAGATGATTTTCCTGTTACAATCAGTGAAAGTTCTGTTTCTTACACAGAATATGATCTTAAGAAAAACGAACAGTATAAGATCTACTCACAGAATAAGTTTTCAGTCATTTACAATGATATTATTAATGGAAAGGTGACCGAAATTGAAGACGTTTATCAAAGAAAATAATTTACTTCAACCGATCAGGATTTTGCTTCAGAAAGCTATCCCATCCCGTGTAAGACTTGGTATCAGCAATCGTTCCTGAATTAAAATGATGACAGACGGCAACTGCCAATCCATCAGAAGCATCAAGATATTTGGTGGGAAATTCTTTTAAATTTAAAAGGCTTTGAAGCATTCCCGCAACCTGTTCTTTACTTGCATTCCCATTTCCGGTGATGGCCATTTTTATTTTTTTTGGAGAATATTCAGTAATAGGAATATTTCTGTGAAGACTTGCCGCCATTGCAACACCTTGAGCGCGGCCTAGTTTCAACATCGACTGTACGTTTTTACCAAAGAAAGGAGCTTCCAGTGCTACTTCGTCCGGATGAAACTCGTCAATAAGAGCCAATGTTTTGTCGAAAATATATTTAAGTTTTGTTTCATGGTTCGGATATTTTTTCAAAATAAGCTCGTGAATAGAAATCATTTCCATCTTCCCCTTTTTCACCGAAATCAGACCAAAACCCATAATGGCTGTTCCCGGGTCAATACCTAAAATTATTTTCTCTGTTGGAATCATTGGGTCAAAGATATAACATTCTTCATTTTTATTAATTATTTCAATCAACATATCCATACTTTTTATAAATTAGTAAAAAAACTACCATGATAAAGTTGATTAGTATATTGACTGTCAGTATTTTGTTTCTTTGTGGAACAAGTCACATCAAAAGCCAGTCTCAGACTGTACAAAAAACAGGTGTTCAAAGCAAAAATCAAATTTCTTATTTGTTTTTTAAGATCTATAAAGACAGTTCCGGGTCAGAAAAAATTTCTTTAGTGGAAAGAAAAACCGTTCAGGGGAAAATGAAATCAATACCTTTTTTTAATGCTGATGAAGTAAAGAACGGTGATTTATTGATCACCTTGGCTGATTCGAGAGGAAAAGAAATTATAAGACAAAATATTGAAGATCCTTTGAATCCTGAATTGGAAAGCTTTGGTGATAAGATGGAACGACACAAATTGAAACTGAACGAAAGTGAATTTAGCATACGATTTCCATATTCCGAAGAGATAAAGTCTGTGAAAATTGAAAAAATCACCGATTCTACGAAACAATTACTTTTCACTCAAAACTTTTAATCATGAAAAAATATTTATCGATTCTTTTGATGAGCAGCTCATTTTGTTTTTCGCAGACATTTGACACTGTACCATTATTACAAAACGGATCAAATGATAAACGAATCAATATAGCGGTTTTAGGAGACGGTTTTACTTTGGCTCAGCTTCCAGCTTTCGTAACTTCGGCGCAAAGTACTGTTGATTATCTGTTTACAAAAAGTCCTTATACGGAATATAAAAATTATTTTAATGCTTATGCTGTAAAGGTGATTTCTGCTGAAAGTGGTGTAAAACATCCCGGAACCGCAACAGATGTTAATGAACCGGTAATTCCGATATCAAATCCCAATAATTATTTAGGATCTACGTTTGATGTGAATGTTCACAGATGTATTTACAGTAATACCACAAACAAAGTTGCTCAGGTTTTGGCGGCGAATGTTCCGGATTATGACATTACTTACGTTCTTGGAAATTCTACTGAATATGGTGGTTGTGGGGGAACTTATGCTTTTGCATCATTAGCTTCAGCTGCAAACGAAATTGTAGTGCACGAATTAGGGCATTCTTTTGGAAATTTAGCCGATGAATACTGGTTTTCGGGTACCGGAGAATCTCCCAATAAAACCCAGAATTCAAATCCCGCCACGATAAAATGGAAAAACTGGGTGGGTCTGAATTCTGTAGGTATTTTTCCTCATGCTGAAAGCCCGGCATGGTTCAGACCGCATCAAAGTTGTGAGATGAGGTATCTCAATCAGCAGTTTTGCTCAGTTTGTAAAGAAAGAATCATTGAAAAAATCCATACATTGGTTTCTCCGGTAGATTCTTACACTCCTGCAAATACAAGTACAGTCAATGCAAATGCAAACGTTACTTTTACTGTGAATGAAATCCTTCCGATTCCCAATACATTGGTTAATACATGGACTTTGAATGGAACGGCTTTAGCTGCAACTACAAATACATTAACAATCACCCCGGCTCAATTGAATAACGGAAACAATACCTTGCTTTTTTCGGTGACAGATAACACAGCTTTGGTGAAAACCGACAATCACAGCGCTGTGCATTTTACCAACGTTTCCTGGACTTTAAACAAAACGACTTTAGGTACCGCAGAAATAAAAGCGGAAGAAAGAAGATTTACAATGTATCCGAATCCTGCAAGTACAGAATTTTTCATCAGAGGAAAATCGGATTTTTCTAAAGATTTAAAGATTAATCTATATGATGCATCCGGAAAAATGATTCCCGCAAAATTTGAGTTGAAAGATGTTGCAACGGTCTATGTGAATATTCAGAATCTACCTTCAGGAGTTTATACGATAACAGCAACTGAAAATAAAAATTTAATTATTTCTCAGAAAATTATCAAAGAATAAAATTTTTAGATATAATTAAAACTAAAACCGGCTCGAAAAAAGTCGGTTTTTTAATGCTGAGAAAGTTTCTTTTCTGCAATTGGAACCCATTTTCCGTCGTGACGAAGAAGTGTGATTTTATCAACGAGGAATTTAGTTTTAAATTCTTTTTCTTTATAAATTTCCCAGGCATTCAGATAATTTTCCCAGGTCAGATCTCTGTAACCAACCGTAACGTGAGGATTAAAAGAATAATTTTTAAAATTAAATCTTTCTTTTACCTTTAAATATAATTCCGGTAGACTTTGATTTTCTTCCGGTTTTAAAAATAAAACAGGGTTTTTGGGATTCGGAAAACTGCCGAAACCATTTAATGTAATTTCAAAAGGTGAAATGTTGGTGTCAATTTTTTGAAAAGCCTCATGAATATCATTTTCTAAATCCAATTCTCTTTCGAAAGGCGGAAATAAAGTGATATGCGCATCATTTTTCAATGCTTTGGAATTACTAAAATTTAAAGCTAAATCTTCCTTAAAAACCTTTACCTCATCAATAGTTTTCTGAGGCGGATAAATAGCAATGAAATACATTTTTTTCATACTATAAAAATAAACTTTTTAAAATTATTGAGTAAAATTTTATACATAAGAAAATTATACATAGATTTGTTATGTATAAAATCAAAAATTGAAAAAGAACAGTCTTTATAAAGGAACATTACAAAACATTATTTTGAAGTTACTTTCAAAAGAGGTAAAAATGTATGGTTACCAAATGACTCAACGTGCAAAAGAACTGACAGAGGGCGAGCTTGAAATGACAGAAGGTGCACTTTATCCTTTGCTGCACAAGTTGGAAGGTGACGGTTTGATTACTTCTGAAATTCAGAAAATCAACGGAAGAGACCGGAAATATTATCTTTTAACAGATAAAGGAAAAAAACAGCAGGCTACTCAGGAAGCCGAAATGAAAACCTATCTTTTTAACCTTAATACTATTTTCAATATATGATCAGCATTATTCAACAGCAGGAAATCAAATCTTTTCTTCAGAAAAGAAATCTGAGTCCCGTTATTTCTAATGAAATTTACGATCATTTTATTGTTCAGATTTCAGAACTTATGAAAAATAATCTGAGTTTTCAGGAAGCATTTCTCAAAACAAAACTCGATTGGCAATCTGAACTGGAGATGGTAAAAGCAGATCTTTTTTCGTTCAAAAAAATTGCGAAAATTGAGAAAACCGTTTTACAGTCGAGATTCAGAAATATTATTCTTTCATCAACAGTTTTTACGATGTTTGGATTTGCGGTATTATTTTTTTTGAATGATTATTTTTATCTGATGCAGATTGGTCTGTTGGTGACACTGGTTTGTCTTCTTCTTTATAATTTTATTTTCAAAAAAATGAAATTCAGAGAGTATTATGAGTTGAGCTTTCATCCGTTAATTTTACAAAACCTTATTTTAGGATCTGTTTTGTTTTTTGGAGTAGGCTATTTTACTCAAAGTACGAATTTTTGGGAAGTGGGGATCAACAAAATATTTCTGATTTATGCAATAGCAGTACAGATTCAATTATTGTATTTCAGAACTAAAAAAGTAAATGTTTTATTATAAAATTTACAATAATGAACTCTGCAGAAGAAAAAGAAATTGATGATTACCTGATTCTAAACAGACTTCCGCTTGATATTTTGCTGGAAGTGCGTGATCATATGATTTCGCAGGTTTCAGATGTTCAGATCAGGGAAAATCTGAGTTTCGAAAAGGCTCTTTTTAAAACTAAAATTGCCTGGGAGTCTGAATTTAAGATGACGAAATATTTCTTTTTTTATAAAGAAGAAATTCCTGTGATTGTAAAGAAAATTATTAAGGCAAAATATAACAGTATTTTTAGAAAATCTTTGGCGATTGCATCTTTGCTTTTTGTCATCAATTTACTTGTGATTTATCTTTCTGAGACACAGGGATTTTACAGTGTTTTGTTTAAAATTCAAAACGGATTGGTCTTTTTAGTACCTATTACACTATGGTTTTTGTACTATAAAAGAAGAAAATTTTTTAAAACAGATTATAAATACAAAGGGAAATTATTTTATACGATGTACCAGCAGAACATCAATCTGCTTATAGTATGTCTATTCTCAACAGGTCAGCTTATGATGCGCAACGGAGGTTCGACTTTTCAATTTTTCAAAACAGGTTTGCCTGTTGATGCCGTTTCTGTTTTATTGACACTTCTGATTCCTTTTATAACCCATATAATTTTAATTTTTGGAACCATTAATTTTCTTGACCATAACAGGACTTTAGATAGAATTTATAATTTCATTAAAGTTTCGGAAGCTGATTAGGGTTCGAAAATTATTTTTCCTTTGCGCTTCGTGGGGAGTATGAAAAGTAAATCTTCGGATTTTATTTTGAAATCAAATCACAAAACCAGAATACATATTCTTCATTCTCTTCATTATCATTAGCCTTCGGTTTTGAGTAAGTTTTCTTTACAATTTCTCCAATTTTGAAACGAATTGGATTTTTAAAAATCGGTCCATCAAAAGTAAACGTATGAAATTCTCCGTTTTCTCCGCAAGGATCAACGTTATCCGGCAAATCATTAATGAAATCCTTATTAATAA
The DNA here is from genome assembly GCF_058310155.1 of Chryseobacterium sp. DT-167. Lineage (NCBI taxonomy): Bacteria > Pseudomonadati > Bacteroidota > Flavobacteriia > Flavobacteriales > Weeksellaceae > Chryseobacterium > Chryseobacterium sp. DT-167. The sequence continues at coordinate 23,192 of NZ_JBZEEQ010000009.1, forward strand.
TTCTTCCCGCAAAGCTTTTATCCAAATAAGTTTCGTTTACACAAGTTACAATCGTTTTGAAACCTAAATCTAAAAACTCGTTGATGAGGTTGGTTGTATTAATCTTCCAAAGTGGGAAAACGCCTTTCATTCCGATGGATTGTAATTGATCTTCACGATATTTTCTTAAATCTTCCAGAAAGATATCTCCGAAAATAGAATGAGTAACGCCTTGAGATTGTATTTCCTCCATTGTTTTGCTCATAATTTCTCGATATTCTTCCATAGAAGGCTCTTTTGGAAGTTCCATTTTAATTAAAGGAATTCCTAAACTTTCAGCCTGTTTTTCTAATAATGAAACGTGAACACCATGCATCGAGATTCTTTGAAATTCCTGATTTATGCTTGTCAGCAAAGAGGTAACTTCAAATTGGTTTTCTTTTAAAGTTTTGTATAAAGCTAATGCAGAATCTTTTCCGCTGCTCCAGTTGAAGATGGCTTTTGGTTTCATTGAAAAATATTGATTACAAATTTAATTATATGAATCTGTAATTTCAATAATTATTTATTCTTAAATTATCTCTTAGGTTTTTCTATATTTGAAAATATATATTTCGAAATGAAACAAATATTCATTCTGACTTTTCTTATTGCAAGTTTATTTTCCTTTGCTCAAAGTGTTAAAGTGCTAAGGCAGGAAGCCGTTAAAGCGATCAATAATAATGACTTTTCAACAGCTAAAACTTACTATGAAAAAATTTTAGAGAAAGGTCATAAAACCTGGGAGACCTATGTTCTTTTGGGAGACTGCGAGTTTAAATTAGGTAATGTTGATGCAGCTTGGAATTATTATCAAGAAGGGTATAAAAAAGCTAAGGTTCAAGATTATGCAACTATAGATATTAGAACAGGAACTATTTTAATGCAACAAAAAAAATATGAAGATGCTTGGGTGAAATTTCTAAAAGTAGAAATTACAAGACCAAACGATCCTGTCGCAAAAAAATTACAGGCAACTGCTCTGTATCATATGGAGAAATATAATGATGCATTATTTACTCTCAATCAAGCGGAAAAGTATGATGATTCTGACTTAGAAATTAAATATTATAAAGGTCTGATTTTATTTAAACAAAATAAAATTGATGAAGCTTGTGAAAATTTCAAATTAGCAAAAGACTTAGACATTCCTGATCTTAAAATCTTGACAGCACAACATTGTAGCAAGCCCTAATAAAAGAAAAAGCCGTAGAAATTTAATCTACGGCTTTTTTATTTAAATTGTCTGTCTGACACGGACTACATATTCCGTCTATACTTACCACCCACTTCAAACAAAGCGTTGGTAATCTGCCCAAGCGAACAATATTTAACGGCATCCATCATGACATTAAATAAATTTTGTTGATTGATTGCTGCGTGTTGTAGTGTTTTTAAAGCGGCTTCAGATCTGTCTTCATTAGATCTCTGGAAATTATGAAGTGTTTCAATCTGCACCTGCTTTTCTTCCTCAGTCGAACGGATTACTTCTCCCGGACGAACTGTTGGTGAACCGTCTTTTCCAAGGAAAGTATTTACCCCGATGATCGGATATTCTCCTGTATGTTTCAACCATTCGTAATGCATCGATTCTTCCTGGATTTTTGAACGTTGATACATCGTTTCCATTGCACCAAGAACACCACCTCTTTCTGTAATTCTGTCGAATTCTGCATAAACAGCTTCTTCTACCAAATCCGTTAATTCTTCAATAATAAATGAACCTTGAAGCGGATTTTCGTTTTTCGCTAATCCTAATTCTTTATTGATGATCAACTGAATCGCCATCGCCCTTCTTACAGATTGCTCAGTTGGAGTTGTAATTGCCTCGTCATAAGCATTGGTGTGCAATGAATTACAGTTATCATAGATCGCGTAAAGTGCCTGTAAAGTTGTTCTGATATCGTTGAAATCAATTTCCTGTGCGTGAAGCGAACGTCCTGAAGTTTGAATGTGATATTTCAACATCTGGCTTCTTTCGTCTGCTCCGTATTTCAGCTTCATGGCTTTTGCCCAGATTCTTCTTGCCACACGTCCGATCACTGAATATTCAGGGTCGATCCCGTTGGAGAAGAAGAATGATAAGTTTGGTGCAAAATCATTGATATTCATTCCTCTTGACAAATAATATTCAACATAAGTGAAACCGTTTGCCAGTGTAAATGCCAACTGAGAAACCGGATTCGCACCCGCTTCTGCAATATGATAGCCTGAAATAGAAACCGAGTAGAAGTTTCTTACTTTTTCTGTGATAAAATATTCCTGAACGTCACCCATCAATCTCAGGGCAAATTCAGTAGAGAAAATACAGGTATTCTGAGCCTGATCTTCTTTTAAAATGTCAGCCTGAACGGTACCACGAACGGTCGCGATTGTTTTAGCTTTAATTTCAGCATAAGCTTCAGCAGGGATTACTTCATCCCCTGTGATTCCTAATAATTTTAACCCTAAACCATTATTGGAAGGAGGTAATTCACCGTTATATTTTGGTCTTTCTAAGCCTTTATCGTCGAATTTTGCTTTTAAAGCTTTTTCAACATTAGCTTCAAGTTTGTGCTCAGCAATATATTTTTCAACATTCTGATCAATGGCAGCATTCATAAAGAAAGCCAGCAGCATTGGCGCCGGTCCGTTAATGGTCATTGAAACAGAAGTCATTGCATTCACCAAATCAAATCCTGAATACAATTTTTTAGCATCATCTAATGTTGCGATAGAAACACCCGCATTTCCGATTTTACCATAAATATCCGGTGGTAGGGCAGGATCTTGTCCATATAAAGTTACAGAGTCAAACGCTGTTGATAAACGTTTAGCATCCATCTCCGCTGAAACGTAGTGGAATCTTCTGTTGGTTCTTTCAGGACCTCCTTCTCCGGCAAACATTCTGGTTGGATCTTCTCCGGTTCTTTTGAAAGGATAAATTCCGGCTGTGTAAGGGAATCCTCCAGGAAGATTTTCCTGACCTTTCCATTTGATCAAATCACCCCAATCGGTGTATTTTGGTAAAGAGATTTTAGGAATTTTTAAATGTGATAAAGATTCCGTTGAGGTTTCAACTTTAATTTCTTTTCCACGAACGAAATAAGAATAAAACTCAGCTTTGAAAGCTTCTTTCGTATCATCCCAATTTTTTAAGAAGTCGATATTTTCCTGTTGAAGGTCTTTTTCGGCTTTTTGATATTCTGTATCTAAAGTTTCATTGGAAAGGAAACTTTTTACACCTTCAATGTGATACATTTTTCTGGCTAATTCAGCCTGTTTTTCAACGTTGGCGTCGTACTGTCTGTTATTTTCAACGATTTCAGAAAGGTAACGGACTCTTTTCGGTGGAATAATCGTGATATCTTCAGAAACTTCCTGTTCAACAAATCCTTGAAACTTTGGAGCATTGTCACCCTGAGCCTGTCGAAGGGTTTCGTTAACTTTTTCGATTAATCTATTATATAAATCAGTTGTTCCGTGGTCGTTGAACTGAGATGCTTTCGTTGCATAAACCGGCATATCATCCAACGGACTTTCCCACAACAGATGATTTCTCTGGAACTGTTTTCTTACGGCTTGAAGTGCATCTAAAGCACCACGTTTGTCAGATTTATTCAAAGCAACTAAATCTGCATAATCTAACATGTCGATTTTTTCCAACTGCGTAGAAGCTCCATATTCAGGAGTCATCACATACATTGAAACATCAGCAAAATCCGAAACTTCCGAACCTGATTGTCCGATACCCGAAGTTTCCAAAATGATAACATCAGGATGAGCCAATTTCAATACATTCAATGCTGAATGAATGAACGGAGAAACAGAAACGTTGTTTTCTCTTGTCGCCATCGAACGCATATAAACTCTCGGATCATTGATCGCGTTCATACGAATTCTGTCTCCCAACAATGCACCTCCGGTTTTCTTTTTCGAAGGATCAATGGAGATGATCGCGATTTTTTTATCTGTATTGGAACGTAAAAAACGTCTTACCAACTCGTCTGTCAAAGAAGATTTTCCGGCTCCACCTGTACCTGTGATACCGATGATCGGGATATTTAAGTCTTTAGATTTTTCGTCAATCGCTTTTACCAATTCAGGCTTTTCTTCTGAGAAGTTTTCAACCGCAGAAATGATTTTAGCAATGCTTGTTGAGTTTTCAAAACTGATAGAATCTAAATCTTCAGCCGTCACATCTTTTCCTGTTGCGAAATCTGATCTTTTTACCAAATCATCGATCATTCCCTGCAAACCAAGTTCACGGCCGTCGTCCGGAGAATAAATTCTGTCGATTCCATATGACATAATATCTTCGATTTCTTCTGGTAGAATTACACCACCACCGCCACCGAAAATTTTGATTTGCGGAGAGTTTTTTTCTCTTAAAAGGTCGTAGATGTATTTAAAATATTCGTTGTGACCGCCTTGGTATGAAGTTAATGCAATGGCGTTTGCGTCTTCCTGAATGGCAGTGTTTACCACCTCTTCAGCTGATTTGTCGTGACCAAGGTGGATAACTTCGCATCCTGTTCCCTGAATGACACGACGCATGATATTAATCGCAGCATCATGACCATCGAATAACGATGCAGCAGTCACGATTCTTACTTTGTTTGTTGGAGTATATTTTTGGGTTTCCATATTGATTGTAGAAAATTTCTAAGTTCCCAAATATAACAATTTAATAAAAACTTATTTTAAATATTCAAGATGTTGATTTTTAAATATTTAAATAAAATTTTAGAAATGAAAGTTTCCTGTTTTGACTTTTATAATAGCTGCGCCAAATTAATCACCTAATTTAATTCTTATAGTTCCCACTCAAAATAAAATTCGTTATTTTTGCATTATATTAAAATAGTATGCAGAGAGCATTGATGTATTTTGCCTTGGGAACGGTTCTCAGTTTCGTGATCAATTATTTTTTCATGAGCAGTGAAAATATCGCTTTGGATATTTTTTATGCAGTTGCTTTCGGCTTGGCTTGGGGATTATCTTATTATCTGGATACACCTAAATTTACTTTAGTTCAGAAATTGCTCAGTTCTTTCGCTGCAATGGGGCTTTTGGTCTTAATTGGTTCGCTGATATTTAGCCTTGAATTGGCAATTCCTGCCATTCTGAAATTCTCTACAGTCTTTGTAGCGTATTATTTGATTGCAAGTTTCAGGGCTAATAAGTCTTTGCGTAATTAATATTGAGTCAAAAATTCTTCTTGAGAACATTTAAATCTGACCATATATATAGATGCAGATTGATTAAGTTTAAATATGTTTTCACAATCTAAAAATAATTTGTACCTTTGCACACCCTTATGGGGAAAATTATGTTTAATCTTTAACTAAAACGTGTGAATACATTAAGTTACAAAACTGTTTCAGCGAACAAAGCTACTGCAAATAAAGAATGGGTTGTGGTAGACGCTGAAGGACAACCGTTAGGAAGGCTAGCTTCTAAGGTTGCAAAGATTTTGAGAGGTAAGCACAAAGCAAACTTTACACCTCACGTAGATTGTGGTGATAATGTTATTGTTTTGAATGCTGGGAAAGTTACCCTTTCCGGAACCAAGTGGGAAGACAAGACTTACATTTGGCATACAGGTTATCCTGGAGGTCAAAAGTCTATGACGGCTACTGAACTTCTAAAGAAAGATTCTTTGAAAGTATTGGAAAAATCTGTAAAAGGGATGCTTCCAAAAACTAAATTAGGATCTGCTTTGTTCAAAAACCTTTATTTATATGAAGGAACTGAGCACAAGCATGAAGCTCAACAGCCTAAAACACTTAATATTAACGAATTTAAATAATTAATATGTCTATAGTTCACAAAATCGGAAGAAGAAAGACTTCTGTAGCAAGAGTTTATGTAAAACCAGGTTCTGGTGTGATTACAGTAAACGGTAAAGATGCTGCAACTTATTTCTCTACAGACGTAATGGTTTATAAATTAAATCAGCCGTTTATCCTTTCTGAGACTGCAGGTCAGTATGATGTTACCGTAAATGTTTTCGGTGGTGGTAATACAGGTCAGGCAGAAGCTATCAGATTAGGTATTTCCAGAGCGCTTTGCGAAATCAATGCTGAGTACAGATTGTTATTGAAGCCTGCAGGTTTACTTACAAGAGATGCAAGAATGGTAGAAAGAAAGAAACCAGGTCAGAAAAAAGCAAGAAAGAGATTCCAGTTCTCAAAACGTTAATTTTCAGACTTCAGATTCAGGATATCAGATTTCAGAATTTTTTCTGTCTGTTGTCTTATATCTGAAAGCTATTTATCAAAACAAAAAAATTGCCCGTTACGTTTAGCATCCAAACACTTCTCCCATCTAAAGAAGTTGTTGATTGTTTAAGAAACGGAAAGTAAACTAACAAAAACAGAAAACATGGCAAAAGCAAATGTAAAAGACCTTCTAGAGGCTGGTGTACACTTCGGTCACATGACTAGAAAGTGGAATCCAAATATGGCTCCATACATTTTTATGGAGAAAAATGGTATTCACATTGTAGACTTACATAAAACAGCTGTTAAATTGGATGAAGCGTGCAGCGCTTTAGAAAAATTAACTTCTGCAGGTAAAAAAGTTCTTTTCGTAGCTACCAAAAAGCAAGCGAAAGAAGTAGTTGCTAAGCACGCTGCTGAACTTAATATGCCTTATATTACAGAAAGATGGCCGGGAGGTATGTTAACGAATTTCGTTACGATCAGAAAAGCTGTAAAGAAAATGAACTCTATCGACAAAATGAAAAAAGACGGTACGTTCGAAACTTTATCTAAAAAAGAAAGATTACAGGTTGACAGACAAAGAGCTAACTTAGAGAAAAACTTAGGTTCTATCTCTGACATGGTGCGTCTTCCTTCTGCAATCTTCGTTGTAGATATCATGAGAGAACACATCGCTGTAACTGAAGCTAAGAAATTAGGTATTCCAGTTTTCGGTATTGTTGATACAAACTCTGACCCAAGAAAAGTAGATTTCGTTATCCCAGGAAACGATGATGCTTCAAAATCTATCGATATGATCCTAAACGTAGTTTCAGATTCTATCAAAGAAGGTCAGTCTCAGAGAAAAGCTGATAAAGAAAAATCTAAAGAAGAAGGAGAAGTAGTATCTGCTGATAAAGATGCAGATTTCGACGCTGCTGCTGAATAATTAAGGTTTTATCTTTAAAATAATAAAATCCGCTAAACTTGTTTAGCGGATTTTTTATGCTTTAATTTAAATATCTTAATCTGAAAGCTTTACAGAATAAGAATCTGAAATGAATTTCGAGGTCTGATAAGAAGATGTACAAACCATTCCTGAAAGCTTATAGGTCTGATTTTTAGGAATCATTACAGAACCGATTTTTCCTTTACCGATCGGGATTCTTTTAAAATAATTATTTCCGCTCACGGTTAAAACCATATTGCAACGTGAAGTATTTTCTACAGTTAATGCTGTTTTTGGGCTTTCCGGTGCTTCACCATTCAACAGATAAGTCAGCACTTCCGCAGTTTCAGATTTGTATGTTTTTAAAACTTCCTGATATTCCCGTTCTGTGTTTGACGAAGAATTTGAGCCGGGATAATTATTGTATGTGGGAACACAACTGTTTAATATAAATACAATTGCTGAGCATACAAACAATCTTTTCATATTTACTTTTTCTTCTTTTTTTGTTTGGCTAAATTAGTCTTTTTTACTGGATATTTTTCGTCTGAATCCTTTCTTTGATTACTGTTTAAAGCTAAATTTTTATTTTCATTAAACTGTTTATACTCAGGATTATTGATCACGACCTGAATATTTTTCCTGATCTGTTTTTGTGAGGTATATTTTACATCGCAGACATTTCCGGAAATAGAGTAGTTATCTTTATCTAATACAATAAAATTTTCGTTGTGAGAAGGAACAGCGAGATTATAAAACTTTTTACCATTGATTCTTAAAACCATATTGCAATCAGAATTGTTTCTGAAAAGCAATATCGCTTCATTGCTGCTGATGTCTTCATTGAACATCGTATTAAGCAGTTTTATGGTTTTCTCCTTATGCTCAGAAGCCGTTTCGGCGATTAGCTTTTTAAACTCTTCAGAGTCATCAGATAAGCCCTTTCCTTTCAGTTTTTGGGGAAATTCAGTAATGATGGGGCGAACTTCCATTGGTTTGGCTGTAAGAGCGCCTTTCGTCCATTCTTTATTTTTGAGTGCAATCAGCTTAGACTGCAAAATATGCTTTTTAGGATCTTCGGGATGTGCGTTTTTCAAATATTCTTCAATCTCAGTAATGTTTGTGTTTTTTAAAATATCATCCTGATTTGTGGTTTGTGTTGAGCAGGATAAGGTGAGAGAGAAGAATAAAATGATGAGGGAATTTTTTTTCATCAAGTTATTTTTTCATTAATTAATTCTGAATTTTATATAAGTTATTGTTTTTCCTTTAGCAGAAAAAAGTTCTTCGTAATAGGTTCTGATGTCTCTTAAATGAGGTGTATTTGGGTCATATTCCAATGCTCCGTAAATATCATGGTGAGCTGAGATAATTTCGTAGCCTGCGCCCTGCAGATAGCCCAAAGTATACCCATGCAGAAATTCTGAATCGGTTTTGAGATGAATGATCCCGCCTGGTTTCAGGAATTTTTTATATCGTTCAAGGAAGTCTGGGTGAGTCAGTCTATGCTTTGTGCGTTTGTATTTAATCTGCGGATCCGGAAAAGTGATCCAGATTTCGTCAACTTCATTTTCAGCAAAAAAATAGTCTACCAATTCGATTTGGGATCTTAAAAAAGCAACATTCTTCATTCCGCTTTCAAAGGCTTCTTTTGCTCCAAACCAAAATCTGGCACCTTTGATGTCAATTCCGATAAAGTTTTTTTCAGTAAAAGTTTTGGCAAGTCCTACTGTATATTCGCCTTTTCCGCAACCTAATTCTAAAACGATAGGTCTGTCGTTTTTAAAGAAATCTTTTCTCCAATTCCCTTTGAGTTCAAAACCGTTAATGGCTTCTTCTCTTGTCGGTTGAATAACGTTTGGTAATATTTTATTTTCTGCAAATCTTGCTAATTTGTTCTTGCCCATGTTTAAATATGAAATCTGGCAAAATTAGCAAAAATAACACAGAGTTCGTTGTTATTTAACGCTAAAAAGAAATGGCCCAAATCTGTTTTTTGGGAAACTACTTTTTTGATGAGCTTCCCAATGCAACCATAAGCGGTTTTTGGATAGTTTTCTGAGAAGCATACTGAGCACCGCAAACAATACTTGTCAATAGGTAATCACCTTTTTGTATTACCAGAGAATTATCACCTCCGGCAGGAACCGGAAGTCGGTATTTTGTAGTTCCGACACCTTCAATTCTTACGATAATATTGCAATCTGATTTATTTTCAATCATGATGATGCATTCTTTTGCGTTGGGATCATTATCGAATAAGGAATTAAGTATTTTAACCGTCTTATTTTTGTGTTCGACGGGATTATCCGCCATCAGCATATTAAATTCTGAAGCTTCTGTATCGGCAATTGCTGTGGTGGTTTTGGCTACTGCCGGAGACGCTACAAAAACATTTTTTGGTGAACTCGGCGTGTATACAACAGCTGACTGACCAACCTGCAGCTCTCGCTGATATTTTGCAATCTGTTTCTGCTTGATGATGGCATTCATCTCATCAAAAGTAATTTTTGTAGATGGTTTTCTTTTGAGCATAGCCAGCCAATCCTGCATCTGTCTTACTTTCTGATCACCAGGAGCAGCATTTTTGATGTATTCTCTCATCAGATCCATCACTTTGGGTTTCATCACCGATCTTCTTGGGTCATCAGGATGAGCGTCTCTGAGGAAAGCATTGATTTCGTATATGTTTTTACTTTTCAAAATGTTGCTGTAATCTTTACCCTTTTTTTGGGCTGAAAAACAGATAAACATCAGTGTAGTAAAGACTAAAAATATTTTTTTCATTTAAATATTACATTAAGGTCTGAAGTGATTTTCTTCAAATATGTTTTATGTAACGAGGGAATCGTGATTGGTTTAACGCCAATAAAATTAAACATATTTTTTATAGATTGTAAAATAAGACGGTTAAATTTTTTTAAGATTAGGCAGATTTAAGCTTAAAGCAGATATTTTATTTAACAACCTCCTGTAGATGTGAATTTCTCAATCTCCGCTGGTAGATCGGAATGTACTTTTCAATCGGAAGCTTTATAGCTTCAAAATTCCCGGTCTGCACATATACTTCTACATTCTCTGAAGTGTAGACGAATTGAAGAAAATTATCAATCAGATTTTCAGGAATTTTAAATCTTGTGAAATAGTCTTTTCCCAGATAATTTTTGATTGAGGTTACAGAATTGGTCATTCTTTCGTAAGCTACATAACGCTGTTTTTTCTTTCTTTCTCCGGATAATATATCAAATATACTTTCTAAACTGAAAGTAAGACCTCCATCTCTCAAACCAGCGACAGGAAGTTGCGGCGGAGTACCATCACCTTTGGGTTCGGGAAGACCTATCACTTTTTTCAATGCATAAGCTTTGTCTTCTTTTCTTAGTGAATTGACATCATATCTTAAATTTCCTGTAGGGCGGAAACGATTGATCACTACTTCCTGGATGTCGTGATAAGCTACTTTCAGCTCAACTAAATTACGGTTGCCGAAACTTTGTGGTGAAAGCTTTACATCTTTTCTCTCAGTAACGATGGATGTAAAACGGATGATATCCTCTGGATTTGCCTGAATGGTAAAATCCCCATTGTAATTGGTGAGTACGGTTTTATAAGTGGTAAGATTGGTCACATACACCTGATTAAGATACAATACTGAATTGTCTCTTAAAAAAACCTGACCCGAAAAAATCTGTGCATTAATTTTAGCAATAAAAATCAATAACAATAGGGTAATTGCTTTCTTCATATAATGTGCAAAATTACATAAGAAAAGCATCATTTTCTGATATTGCTCCCTTTGAAACAGGTTAAAATTATATTAAACTTTTATTTAAACTGTTAATGAATGTTATAAAAAAGGATTTGTTATTAAAAACTCTGTTTATTTATCCCAAAGGCTGTCATTTCGGTTTTTAACCAAAAGCCAGCTGCTGTATTTCACGGTGGTTACATTTCCAAATTCTGTCCATGAAATAAAATACCAGTACGTAGCCGTAGATACCGGTCTTCCTTTCATCTTTCCGTCCCATGTAAAGTTGTTCGAAGGTGTACCTCTGAAAACTTCTGCTCCATAGCGATCAAAAATCCTGAATTCAAGGTTGTCTTTGCTCATCAGAGATGAATAATCGATATCGTCATTATGACCGTCACTATTGGGTGTGATGGTGTTGATCAAATTGATGATTACAAAATTTTGCTCTACAACATCACATCTTTGAGAATCTCTCACGTATATTTTGTGATTTCCGCGTTGTACATTGTAAAATATATTTGAGCTTTGCCATGTATTGTTATCCAAAGAATATTCGTAAGGTGGTACACCGCCTGTAACTCCTATGGTTACTGTAGTTCCGTTTATATCAATTGAGGTAATGACCGGTAAAACCGATTCTGATACATTAACGAACTGTTTGTAAACACAACCTTCAAAAGTAAGCTCTACCCAATAATTTCCTGCGGCAACATTGGTAATAGATGGAGTAGTGGCTCCTGTACTCCACAGATATGCTGTAAATCCGGATCCTGCATCTAATGTTGTGGTGGTTTTCGGGCAAATGAGTTTATCAGCTAATATATCTGATTTTTTAGGAACTTTTAAAGTGACTCTTAAAGTGGCAACATTCGGGCAGAATCCGGCTTTTTCAAATCTTATATAATAAGTCTGGGTTCCCGTGAGTGATACTGCACCGTTGATCGGAGCTGTATCATTCTGGGCATCGGCTAAAGTTGCATGATAAGTTACTGTTACTAATGGATCTGCCGTAAACTGTGGGATAAACTGCGCAAGATTTACAGGTTTAATTCCATCTAAATCATCGTCACAGAAATTGGTTATTAAAGAAGTTGTCAATAATGGGAGTCTGGTTCCTACTGTAAAGTTGACTGGCTGAATGACAGGTGCACAACCATCGGGAGAATCTACACGAATATAAATTGTTGTATTGGCAGTATAGCTCCAGTTATTGGGGAGTATATTGTTATTTCCGAGATTCGCATCTGCAAGTAATGCATAATATCTTACACTGGTAAAATATGTTGGATTGTTCAGAATCAGAAGGGTAATGTCTGATAAAACCACATTCACGGTTCCATCAAGATTTTCATCACACTGAGCTCCAAAATTCCCAACTGTAACTACAGCAAGAGGAAATAGATTAAGTGTAACCTGCGCAATATTTTTACAACCTGTAGGATTTTTAACTACGACGTAGATTATAGTTCCGTTTGGTGCAGAATAATTGTTCGGTACAAGAATTTGTCCTGTCGCATTTTCTGTTTGTGCTGCCAGTAAGCTCGTATAATATGTCTTGATAACAGGAGTGTTTGTAGTAACATTTGCTGTCGTTAAATCAAATATTCCTACACCATTTACATTACACGCAGTTAATGTGGTGTTGGTAACCGTTACAGGCTGAATGTTTATTGTTACGGTGATAGATTCACAATCAGGAAATTCAAGATCATTTCCACAGAAAGTATAAGTGAAGGTATCTGTTCCGCCTGCTGAAGGATTGGCAGCGGTGTAAGTAATGACACCCGTCGTTGTATTAATAACCGCAGTTCCTAATGTTGGTGCGGTAGTGATGGCTACAGTCGATACTACCGGCGTTTGTGGAGAAGTGGTAAAAGCTGGTACAATGGTTTTAACGTCACAAATATTGTAATTTGCGGTTGTCTGTTTTAGGCAGTTCAACACCTTATACTGTGCCGTTACAAGTGGCGCACAGCTTCCCATTGTTACAGAGCAGGTATAGTATCCGGACTGTGTCGGCGTAAATGATGTGCCTGTTGCACCAGGAATCAGTATTCCGTTTCTGTACCACTGATAGGTTTCATAAATAATAGGATCGACTGTTAAAACGATTCCCGGAACACAGTCTCCTCCGGATTTGATGATAACAGGTTGTGTAGAAAATCCGGCAAAGAAACCTCCGTATCCTACCGCATCACTTCCGGCTGTAATTCCGGCAGTAATTGCTTTTGTAGACACTACGGTAATCGTACCTGTTGTGTTTGGAATGCCATATGTTACCCAGGCATTCAGACCTGTCATGTCAAAAGGTCCTGTACTTGCAGGAGGTGTTACTCCATTTACTGTAACAGTTGCACCGCGTTCGGTTACTAAATTTAATTTTGTAGGAATATTGAGTATTCCGGACGGATTGACGTTAGAATGTACAAAATTCTCGTTAATAAATCCGATTTCATTGATCTGTTTAGGAAGATAACAGCTCAAAGCCGGTATAAAATTGAATCCGCCTGTTGCAATTTCGGTTCCGCTTACAGAATCTCCTGCCAAAAGCTGATAGACATATGCATTTTTGGTGGTTCTGATATACATATTGTAATGGCTGGTTCCTTGCAGCTGATATTTCGTATCAGGAACTACATAATACTGTCCTGTATTTAATGTAGTGATTGGTAATCCTTCATTATTCAGAAAAACCTGGGTATTATCCTGTGTGGCAATTACCAAAGCACCTTCCATATTGCTTCCGATACTTCCATTCCCTTTTACAAGGGCAAACTGAGTGCCCAATTGTTCCACAGGCACAGACTGATCCATTAAAATATCTGAACTTAAAGGTGCATTCCCCGAATATTGTCCGTTGAAATTTCCATTGGTAATATTGACGGGTTTATCTGAGGTAATTTTTGCGCCGATAAAACCGTCAAAATTTCCTGCGATATTTCCGATACCATCGATGATATAAGATTGTCCTTTATTTAAAATAAAAGTCATTGTAGGATTAGTAGCTCCGGTTGTTCCGTTTGAAAACTGTACTGTCGGTTTATATCCTGAAACAGTTACCGTTGTGTTATCTTCCGTTGCCAAAACACTGGTCATAAAATTGAGAATACCATTACTGACCGTAATAGGTGCAGTTGCAACATAGAAATTTTTTCCGGTAGAAGGTATTCCTTTTGAAGTAATGATTTCAGCGTGATTATAAACAGAAAATCTTAAATTGGCGTAAAACGGAAAATCTGCTTTCAGATACAGACCCTTTGTACCCGGAGTGAAAAGATCGGTCTGTAAGGTGGTGATGATATAAGTTCTTAAAACATCAAATTTCTGAGGATTGTTTTTACTGATTGTAACTGTTCCTATTACAACATTATTGTTATATATAGTTACGGCAAATGGTGTTGTACGATTTGTCGAAAGGTATAAGTTTTGATACGGATTCGGGTTTCCTGTTCTGTCTACCATTGGGGCAAACCAATGTTCCCTATCCAATTGTGCGAAAGAAATAGAGAATATATAAAAAATAAGAAAAAAAGATAGAATTTTCTTCATTCTGTATTTGATTTTATCACAAATTTAATAATAATATACATTGAATCATTTAAAATTACACAAAAAAACCACGATTTTGAATCGTGGTTTTAATAATGGTTTTAAAAGAATAGATTATTCTCTGTTTTTAACTAAGATCCAACCGGAGAATTTGATCGGGGTTTTGTTTTTAGATTCGTTCCAGCTGATATTAAACCAGTAATTTCCTGTAGAAACTTTTTTGGTTTTATTGATGGTTCCGTCCCATTTGTAACCGGTGTCTTTATTTCCTTCAAAAATTTTAATTCCGTATCTGTCAAAGATTCCTAAAACTAAATTCGGTTTATTGGCAAGCGCTGAATAGTCTAAGACATCATTTACTCCGTCACCGTTTGGAGTAATTACATTCACAATATTCGGAACTGTGATGGTAACCTCAATCGGTGTACAGTCAAAACTGTCTTTTACATATACTGTAATGTCACCTCGTGAAACATCTGTAAATACATTAGAATCCTGCCATTTGACATTGTCTGTTGAATATCTGTATGGCGCAGTACCTCCCACAACAAGTACAGTGATGTCATTGTTGGTAATATCAATATTAGAAATCACAGGCTGTTGAGTAGGATAAACTTTTACAGTCTGTCTTGTGATACAGTCTCCTGTTTTCAGATCTACCCAGTAGGTACCGACACTTACATCAGAAATTGTTTGAGTTGTTGCACCTGTACTCCAGGTATAACCGTCAAATCCTGGACCGGCATCTAATGTTGTTCTGTTTTCGATACAGATTTCTTTATCAACAAGAACAGTAGATTTTACCGGAGGTAAAACCACTAACGTGATCATAGCCACTCTGTAACAGCCATTGGCATTGCTTACCCTTACGTAGACTACACCGTTTGGCGCAACATAATTTGCCGGAGCTAAAATCTCATTCGTCTGGTTATTTGCATCTGTAAGCGAAGGATAATATTTTTTTGTAACACCGGGCTGAGAAGAGACGATAGCACTGGTAAGATTGAATAATCCTGTTGCGATATTATCTTCAAGGAAACAGGCTCTTAATGTTGCATCATTTACAGTCGGACTCTCAGAAATTGTAAGCGTTAATGTAATTTGCTCACAATCTACAAACTCAGGATCATTTCCGCAGAATTTGTAAGTGATGGTATCTGTACCGGCAAATCCGAAATTCGGAACATATCCGATTACGCCCGTTGTAGGGTTAACGATTGCTGTACCATTGGTCGGCGGGGTAATAATCTGTACCGTACTCGGAACAAAAGTCTGTGTAGAAGAAGTAAATGCAGGAACGATATTTAAATAGCCTTCACATACCGTTTTAGCAGCCGTCGTCTGCTGAAGACAAGTAAATACTTTGTATACAGGTGTGATTGCAGGAGGACAAGAGCCTACTGTGATTCTTACTGTATAATTTCCTGATTGAGTCGGCGTATAAGAATTGCTGTTTGCTCCCGGTATAGGAATGTCATTTCTAAACCACTGGTAGGTGTCATAACTGTCATCAACTTCCAGAACCAAACCGGGAATACAGTCACCAGTCTGTTTTGCAATAAGCGGAATAGAAGAGAAACCTGCAAAATATCCTCCATACCCTGAAGTACTGTACCCGCCGTTGATCCCTGCGGTAACAGCTTTATTTGAAACTATCGTTAAGTTACCGGTTACGCCTTCTAAGGCATAAGTTACCCAGTTGGTATTTCCTGTCACAGGATATGGTCCCTGTGCTGCGGTAGGAGCAACATTGTTAACTGTAACTGTAGCTCCTGCTTCTGTTAAGATATTTAATTTAATGATTGTACCTGAAGGAACTACACTAGCTCCACTGGTTCCTGTAGGCATTTCGTTGATTTTTCCTATTTCATCAATCTTTCTTGGTAAGAAACAGTTTAGAGGAGGGATGTAATTGAAGCCGCACGTTGCATTACTGCCATTTACGGACACCAGTTGATACAAGTACACGTTTTTGGAAGTACTTACAAACATATTCCTGTGTGTGCCTCCCTGTAAGATGTAATCACTCCCGGAAATTCTATACCATTGTCCTGCATTAAGAGTTGCTGCGGGTGTAGCAGAACCGTTCAGGAAAACCTGTGTATTGTTTTCTGTTGCAACAACAATTCCACCTTCAATATCAGAAGCATTAGGAGATCTGCTCTTCACCATTGCAAAAGTATTGCCTAATCTTTCTACCGGAACAGATTGATCTAGAATAATATCAGCACCCTGACTGCTCGCAGCACCGAAATTTCCAAGTACATTTCCGTTGGTTAAAGTGATTGGTTTGTCAGATACGATTTTAGCACCTATAAAACTCTGCATATTTGCAGCCGGGCTTCCCGGTCCTGCGAAAATGAAAGATTGTCCCTTATTAAGGGTAAAGGTATGGGTGTTTGTTACTGGGGTTGCTCCGTAAAAAGCTACAGAAATAGTATTGCTCCACGTAGCGGTTACGGTTGTATTGTTTTCCGTAGCCAAAACTCCTGCCGTAAAGTTGTTACCGGTGCTTGTAAAAGGAGAGGGTGTGGCAGCAACAAAAAATTCTTTGCCGATTCCTGCCTTACCTTTACTCGTGAGGATTTCGGCGTGTGTTGTACTGCTTACGATTCTTAAAGTACAATAGAAAGGTTTATCCCCATTCAGGTACAATCCTTTATTAATCACTGCGAAGCCCTCTGAAGTACTTGTTGCAGAAATGTTAGCAGCAGACACAATATAAGTCTGCGGACTCCCCTTACTGATTGTTACTGTACCCAATGCAATATTATTACTATAAACGGTTACCACAAAAGGAGTTACCGAATCTGTAGATAAATAAAGTGATTGTGTTACACTGGAAGAAGCGTAAAAAGGGGCGATCCAATGCTCTGTGTCTCTCTGAGCAGAAACATTGATGCCCGTAATCATTAATAGAAGAATGAGTAGAAATTGTTTCATAAGCGTAGAATTAGGATTTTTACAAAAATAATGTAAAAAATGATATGTTTTCAGAGTTTTTTGTAAATATTCTTATAGATGTTTGAAAAAAGGAGCCACAACTGTTTGTTGCGGCTCCTTTTTATGATAAAAATATTTTTTTATTCTCGGTTTTTTACCAGAATCCATCCTGTGTATTTTACAGGTGTTTTCTGAGAGTTTGGCTCAGTCCAGTTGATATGGTACCAATATGTTCCGGTAAGAATTCCTTTTCCTGCAAATTTTCCGTCCCATTTGTAATTATTCAGCTTATCGCCGGTGAATAATTTATTTCCATACCTGTCATAGATTACAAATGTAAGATTTCCTTTGTAGGCTAATTCGCTGTAATCCAATACATCATTTACGTTGTCTCCGTTAGGTGTGATCGCATTGACCAAATTGGGCACTGTGATTTCTATAGAGATAGGCGTACAATCTAAAGCGTCTTTCACATAGAATGTATGCTGACCTCTTGAGAGGTTGGTAAACACATTAGAATCCTGCCATGTCGTTGGTACATCAACAGCATATTTGTATGGTGCAGTTCCGCCTTCTGCGGTTATGGTCGCGGTATTATTAGAAATTTCAATAGATGTTACAACAGGTTCATTAGCTTTTTTAACGCTCACAGATTGTTTTATATAACATCCTTCATTTTGAAGAATTACCCAATAATCTCCTACCGGAACTCCCTGGATAGTCTGAGTCGTTGCACCGGTGTTCCATTCATAAGACTGATATCCTGGTCCTGCGTCCAAAGTCGTTCTGTCATCAATACAGATAAATTTATCTTTTAATACTGTTGATCTTTTCGGAGGAGTTACTTTCAGATTGATTTTTGCAATTGCATAACAGTCGTTTGAGTTGTATACTCTTGCATAAACAGAACCGTTAGCTGAGATATAAACCGTAGGAATAGGGCTCATAATTTCGTTGGTTCCGTTACTTGCATCTGTAAAAGTAGGATAGTATTTTTTAGTAACCGGAGTTTCATTTGTAATTACTGCTGTCGTAAGATCAAAAGCTCCTTTAGTTTCATTGTTTTCGATGAAGCATACCGTCAATGTTGCCTCGTTCACTACAGGAGTAGGGTAGAAATCTAACGTGATTTTCGCATTACCAACACAACCTTCCGAGGTAGTCACTCTTACATATACAGATCCGGCTCCTGAGAAATAGTTTGTCGGATTGCTGATTTGATTTGTATTTGCATTGAGATCGGCTAAAGTCGGATAGAATTTTTTAGTTGTCGGTACAGAATTATCTGTAACATTTGCGGTTGTAAGATCAAAATAGCCTTTTCCTGCATATTGACATGCCTTAATCGTTCTGTCTGTCAATACAAATGGTACTAAGTTTAAATTTAAAGTGATTTGCTCACAATCAACAAATTCTGGAGCGTTACCACAAAATTTATAAACAATTACATCTGGTCCCAAATATCCTGGTTGAGGAATGTAAGTAATCACTCCAGTTGAAGGATTTATTGTTGCTGTACCGTGTGCCGGCTGAGTAGTGATCGTAACAGTACTTGCTAAAGGTGACTGGGTAGAGTTCGTAAAGGTAGGCGTAATCACTTTGGTTCCACAAATATAGACTGTCTGAGTAGTTTGTGTTAAGCAGGTAAATACTTTAAATACGGGTGTAGTTAATGGAATACAGCTTCCAACTCCTACTATTACGGTATAATCACCTGCTGCCACAGGAGTATAAATATTTGATGTTGCACCAGGAATTGCTACTCCATTCAAATACCATTGATAAGTTTCATAACTGTCATCAACCTCAAGAACAATGCCGGGAACACAGTCACCAGACTGTTTAGCAATTACAGGAATTGATGAGAAACCTGCAAAATATCCGCCATAGCCATAAACTCCGCTACCTCCAATAATTCCAGCTGTAACAGCCTTAGTCGATTGAATTGTTAGGTTTCCGGTTACTGCAGGTACGGTATATGAAACCCAGTTTGTAGTACCTGTTACTGGGAATGGTCCTTGTGAAGCTGGAAGAGGAAGCGTGTTTACAAGAACAGTTGCGCCTGCTTCAGTTAATATATTTAATTTAACATCCGGAGTAATTCCGGGCATCTCTCCAATTTTTCCTATTTCGTCAATTTTTCTTGGTAAGAAGCAGTTTAACGGAGGTACATAATTATAACCAAGCGTTGCGCTATTTGTAGGAACACCGGCAAGTAATTGATATACATATACATTTTTACTTGTCTTTATATGCATATTGTAATGACCACTTGCAAGTTGGTTGATCCACATATCATCATTAATACGATAACTCTGTCCTTCATTAATAGTAGCAGCTGCTGTTCCGGAACCATTAATGAAAATCTGAGTATTATCCTGCGTTGCAATGATTAACGCACCTTCCATCCCTTGTCCTATATTTCCATTTCCTTTTACTAAAACGAATTCATCTCCAAGTCTGTTAACAGGTACTGATTGATCCATAACTATATCTGAACCACCAAAACTTGTTGCAATGGCAAATTGACCATTCATATTCCCGTTTGTTACTGAAATCGGCTTATTTGAAACGATTTTAGCTCCTATAAAGCCTGTACTATTTGTTGCATTACTTCCCGAACCTTCAATGATGTAAGATTGACCTTTATTTAAGGTAAACGTTAATGTTGCTGGTGTAGGTGTTGGTCCGGAAAAAACAACAGTTGGGCTATAGCCTGAAACGGTAACAGTTGTAGCGTTTTCTGTAGCCATGATGCCGGTTGTGAAATTATATATGGTGCTGGTTTGTGTTAATGGTGCATTAGCTGCATAAAATAAAGTACCAATACCAGCTTTTCCTTTAGAAGTAATGATTTCGGCATGACTTGCTACTGAGAATCTTAAAGTTACATAAAATGGTTTAGTACCTTTCATGTATAAACCCATGGGTTTAGCAGTGAAACAGTCAGATGCTGAAGTAGTAATAATCTGAGTTCTTTCTGTAATAGGAAAGGTTTGCGGACTTCCTTTACTTACGGTTATAGTTCCAATTACAATATTATTATTGTAAATGTCAACAGGAAAAGGTGTTACAGAATCTGTAGAAAAGTAAAGCACTTGTTGACCGGTTATTGAAGCCCTATCCATCATGGGGGCAATCCAGTGTTCTGTATCTCTTTGTGCAAAGAGAGAGCTGAACGTCATAAAAACTAATACTAAGCTGAGTAGAAATCTTTTCATAAATTATGGAATTAGGATTTCTACAAAATTAGGATAATATTTAATATATTGTTAATAAATGCTAAAGAAAATTTAAAATTTATTCTCTATTCTTAATTAATAACCATCCTGAATATGAAACTGGTAATTTTGTGTCTGGCTCTGTCCATTTCAGAATATACCAGTAAGTTCCTGTTGAAAGGGTTCTTCCGCCAACTTTTCCGTCCCAGATGTAATTTTTATCTGAAGATTTATAAACAGGTGATCCATAGCGGTCTACAACTTCAATGCTTACATTTTGTTTTAATCTGAGCTCAGAATAGTTTAAAGCATCATTATGACCATCACCATTTGGAGTGATTGCATTCACAAGATTGATAATCAG
The DNA here is from genome assembly GCF_058310155.1 of Chryseobacterium sp. DT-167. Classification (NCBI taxonomy): domain Bacteria; kingdom Pseudomonadati; phylum Bacteroidota; class Flavobacteriia; order Flavobacteriales; family Weeksellaceae; genus Chryseobacterium; species Chryseobacterium sp. DT-167. The sequence goes on from NZ_JBZEEQ010000009.1 coordinate 44,172, forward strand.
AAACTCTTTTATCACTGGTCTGCAACCATCGGCTCCTAAAACATATACTGTGTGTGGTCCTCTTGTAAGTCCACTGAATGTATTTGACGATTGGTAATCAATTCCGTTTAGTGAATATTGATAAGGAGCAGTTCCTCCCGTAACGTTGACTGTAGCATTTGATCCTGTTACCTGAATGCTTGTAATAATAGGAGATTGGGCAGTGGTTACTTTCACCTCCTGTCTATAAATACAGCCATTAAACCCTAAATCAACAAAATAAATTCCTTCACCAACTGTGATTGAAGACGTTGTTGCTCCGGTACTCCACAGATAAGAAGTAAATCCGGCTCCTGCATTCAAGGTTGCCTTTTCATCAGAACATACAATCTGATCTCTTAAAGTATCTGACTTCTTTCCTGATTTTAAGGTGATAGTCAACGTTCCGGTATTCGGACAGGCGTTACTACTGGTGAATCTTATGAAAAATGTTCCGGTATTTGTAATTACCTGTTGTGCAGGAATTGCATTTGTTCCGGCTTGTGCATTGGCTAAAGTCGTATGAAAGGTTAAAGTAACTGCAGGATCTGTTGTAAACTGATTTTTATAATCATTAAGATTCACATTTTCAGAACCGTTGAGATCATTATCACAAACTTGTGTGTTTACTGTATTTGTGATCAGAGTCACTTTATTTCCGATTGTAAAGTTGATCTGTCCGAAAGCCGGAGGACAATTGGTATTGCTTTCAACTCTTACGTAAACTGTTGTGTTGGTAATGTACGTCCAGTTTACTGGTAAAGTATTGTTGTTCCCTGCGTTTGCGTCGGTTTGATTCAGGTAATATTTGACTGTGAAATTAGCAGAGTTGGTGACAATCTGAGGCGTTACAGTGCTGAAATTGACAGATATAATTCCATCAAAATTATCATCACAGATATTTGCGTTAAAATTAGCAGTATTGATATTAGCAACTGCATTTACCTTTATAGCCAGATTTCCGGTATTGAAACATTGGGTTGCATTGGTAAATCTTAAATAATAAATTCCGGTTGCCCCATTATTGATGATTTGTGTTGCCAATATAGCGTTTGTTCCTGCCTGTGCATCAGCTAAAGTACTGTGGAAAGTTACAGTGGTTGCAGGATCAGTTGTAAATAGATTTTTGTAAGTATTTAAATTCACGGTTTCAGAACCATTATTGTCTGTGTCGCAAATTTCTGTTGTGTAAGTAGGGGTAAGTAAAGGAATTTTATTTTTAATTTTAAAATCAATCTGTCCGAAAGCAGGAGGACATCCGTTTGTGCTTTCAACTCTTACATATACGGTTGTGTTGGAAGTGTAACTCCAGTTAACAGGTAAAGTATTGTTGTTTCCGGCAGTTGCATCAGCTTGATTTAAGTAATATTTTACGGTAAAACTTGCTGAGTTGGTTACAATTTGTGGCGTAACGGCAGCAAAATTTATATTAATAATTCCATCGTTGTCATCATCACAAATGTCAGCATTATAGCTGGTTGTATTGACATTCGGAGCAGAATTTACCGTTAAAGTAATCTGTGCAGTTTTTGAACATCCGAAAGATGAGGTTACCTTAACATAAACAATCCCCCCGTTTGAAACATAAGAAGCAGGAGCAATTGGCGTAGTTAACGCTACATCCGAAAAATAGGTTTCCGTAGTTCCGGAATCAGGTGTAACTACTGCTGTGGTTAAATTAAAAGTTCCGTTGGTTCCGCTGTTTGTACATACGCTCAATGAAGTGTTGTTTACCTGCAGAACGTCAATATTGATGATGACCTTAAAATATTCAAAAGCAGCAGGAGTTCCGTTACCTTCAATGTAATAAGTAAATGAATCTGTCGTATCATTTGTCAGACCTGGATTTGGAGTATAAGTAATCTGACCGTTCGAGGGATTTACAGTCGCAGTTCCTGATGTTGGCTGTACAACGACATTAGTATGAATGGGTGCAATTACCTGTGTAGAATTTGTAAATGCAGGAATTACTGTCTTAGTATTACAAGATCCGATGTTGTAGGTTGTCGTAGAGATTGGTGGACAGACTGTATAATTATAAACATTGGTAAGTTTAGACTCACAATTGTTTTTCGTGACAAGACAAGTATAATTTCCGGCACCATAAGTTTCAGGATTTATGAAATAAGTAGTGGCTCCGGGAATAGGGTTTCCGTTAAGAAACCACTGGTAAGCGTCATATGTATTATCCACCTGAAGAATAATTCCGTTTAGGCAATCTCCGGTTTTTGAAATTACAGGAACCGATGAAAATCCTGCAAAATATCCGCCATAACCAACTGCGCCGCTTCCTCCGATGATTCCTGCGGTTACAGATTTTGTGGAGTTTACGGTAACATTCCCTGTGATATTCGGAACAGAATATGATACCCAGTTTGCATTTCCTGTAACAGCATAAGGCCCGTTTCCAGCTGCGATAGGGTTTCCGTTAATGGTAACAGTTGCTCCGGTTTGAGTGATGATATTTAGTTTTGTGTTGTAAGTCTGAGATCCTATATTGTTGATAAAGCCAATCTCATCAACTTTATTAGGTAAAAAACAGCTTAAAGGCGGTATATAATTAAATCCTCCTGTTGCGTAGATTGTTCCTGTTGCCACACCCGCCAACAATTGATAAACATACATATTTTTGGTTGAGGAAATTCCCATGTTGAAATTGTTATTCCCCTGATTGATGTAAGAATTACCGGGAATCATAAAGTATTGACCAGCATTCAACGTTACTCCTGATGGTGCGCCATTCACGCTAAAAGTCGTATTGTCTTCGGTGGCAATTACCAATATGGTTTCCATCCCGGAAGTTGCGGGACCATTTCCTTTTACCACAACAAAATCTTTACCCAATCTGTCGACAGGAACAGCCTGATCCATCAGAATATCATTGTTGGTGAAATTCTGATTGGTGTAAATTGCATTAAAATTTCCGTTGGTTACCGAAATGGGTTTTGTTGCAACAATTTTTGCTCCCACCAATCCTGTAAAATTTTCAGGACCATCGATACTTACAGCATCTAAAATATAAGATTGTCCTCTATTGAGTGTAAACGTTCTCGTAGGTGATGAAATTCCGTCTGCGAAAACGACAGCAGGATTATAGCCAGAGACAACCACCGTTGTATTGTCTTCAGTTGCGGTAACTCCTATTGTAGAGTTGATATAATATTCTCCGGCAGTAAGCGGAGCCATTGCTGCATAAAAAGTGGTTCCTAATCCGGCTAAACCTTTTGAGGTTATAATTTCCGCATGATTGGTGACAGAAAATCTATAGTTTGCAAAGAATTTTTTAGGGCCTTTCACATACATTCCCATTGAAACAGGAGTGAAAAGATCTCCCGGATTGGTTGCTAATAAAAAAAATTGCGGAATACTTACCTGTACAGGATTTCCTTTGCTTACCGTTACTGTATTGTAAAGTATATTGTTGTTGTAGATCTGTACCGCAAATGGAGTAGTTTCGTTGGTCGATAGATAAAGAAAACTCTGCAGACCAGACGTTCCTGCTCTTGCCGATATTGGGGCAAACCAATGATCAGTATCCAATTGAGCATTCACTAATAAACAAAGAAATGTACAAATACTTAGTAAAAATTTTTTCATGCCGGATTTAAAAGGGCGACAAATTTAAGTATTAATAATCAAAATATTATATTAATTTTTTAACATATTTTAATATTTTTTCAAAATGTGAATTTTTTAAAGTAAACTTCATAATTTATTAATGTTTGCAATTTGCATAAAGCAAAAATCCCGATGAAAAAACTTCACCGGGATTGTATATTTATCTGAAAGAATGATTAAGCTAAGCTTACTCTTACAAATCCTGTCACCTGCAGGTCTCCGTTTACAGATTTTACATAATCAGCTACAGATACAGAGCTGTCTTTGATGAAATCCTGGTGTACCAAAGTGTTGTCTTTGTAGAATCTCTGCATTTTACCTTTCAGGATATTGTCGATAATGTTTGCAGGCTTACCCTCTTCAGTAAGTTTGTGTCTTTCGATTTCCAATTCTTTGTCGATAGTTTCCTGAGAAACTTTAGTCTCGTCAAGAGCAATCGGGTTCATTGCAGCAACCTGCATAGAAACAGCTTTAGCAGCTTCGTCAGCACCGTCTACTTTTGCAGAAAGCGAAGTGATTGCAGCGATTTTGTTTCCGGCATGAATGTAAGCTCCCAAGAAAGGTCCTGTGATTCTTTCGAATGCACCGATCTCGATTTTCTCACCGATAACTCCAGTCTGCTCGATCAATTTTTCAGCAACAGTCATTCCGTGGAAATCTGTAGCCAATAATTCTTCTTTAGTAGCAGCGAAAATAGCCATTTCAGCAATTTCGTAAGCTAACTCGATGAACGCTTCGTTTTTAGCAACAAAGTCAGTCTCACAGTTTAAAGAGATGATAGTACCTAAAGTGTTATCTTCATTTACTCTTGCGATTACAGCCCCTTCAGAAGAATCTCTGTCAGCTCTGTTAGCAGCTACTTTTTGTCCTTTTTTTCTAAGGATATCTACTGCTTTTTCGAAGTCTCCTTCTGCTTCAACTAAAGCTTTCTTGCAGTCCATCATACCTGCACCTGTTTGGTTTCTCAATTTTGCTACGTCTGCAGCAGCTGGTGAATAAGACATAATATTTATTATTTTTTTATTTAAAATTATGATTAACTTTAATAGTTTATTTTAAAGATGTGCAAAGATAATGATTTTAATGATAAACTAAAAAATGACTTTTCACGTTATAGTATTATTTAATAAATTTTTAAAGGTTTTTACTACATGAAGAAATTATTTCTAATCTTATTCCTCTCTATATTCTGTCTGGGCTTCTCTCAAAAAAAGAAAAAAGCCAAAACCAAAGTGGTTGCCGAGAAAGAAACGGTCATTATCTATACAGAAACTGAAGCTGAAACTTCTAATGAGCCAAGAATCATCGCAGGATTTCTGAAGCAGAATCCGGGTCATGCACGCACAGATTTTTTTAAGAAAAGACTGATCACTATTATTATGGCAGACAATTCTCCTGAAGCGAAGCCGACAATCAAACCTTTAAGCAAAAATAAAATAGAAAAGATTGTAAGCAACAGTGAGCTTAATAAAGGAAAAGAGATTGCAGCCAGTACAGGAAGTGCTGCCAAACCCGAAAGAAATGTGAGCTATGCAAGCTTGGGAAGCACCAGCAAGAAAGCTGAACCAAGTGATAAAGCAAAGAAAACAGCTAATATGCTTACTCATATTTTCAATCATGATCCCAGTGATAAAGAAGCCTACATCAATATCAAGAATAAATCGAACTGCCGGTTGATTGTAAAAATAAGCGGAAAAAAATATTATAACATTGATGTTCCTGCCAAAGGGCAGAATTTTATTCTCATAGAAAAGGGAGAGTATGTTTTGACCACAATGGTATGTGACGCCAAATATTCTTCGCTGAAAAAAATACACAGAGATATTGAGATCCAGCTGGATGTAGCAGAGTAAAAGATAAACTTGAATCTTTAATTATTTATTTTTTCATGCGTAAAGTTTGTCATTCCGCAGGAATCTAAATAATTTGGATTTACATCGGTAAGATTCCTACAGAGTGACAAACTAAGCGGTAAAAAACGAACACAAAATATAGATTTTAAAACAAAAAAGCCTTGCAAATTTGCAAGGCTTTCCTTATTAACTTTAAAAAATTAATTAATGAAAAATTATTTTATCCTTTAAATTGCCCCATCGCAATAAATTTGTCTTGTCTCTGGGTTTCCAGTTCTTTGCCTGTGAATTTTGAGAATGCTTTGATGTTTTGCAAAATCGAAGTTTTCAGATTCAGATACGTAGTTTCCGGATCGTAATGTGCTCCACCAAGTGGTTCTTCAATGATTCCGTCAATAAACTTTTCTCTTAAAGCATCTTTCGGAGTCAGATTCAATGCGTTTGCCGCATCTTCTTTGTGATCCCAGTTTCTCCATAAAATTGATGAGCAGCTTTCCGGTGCGATTACGGTGTACCAGGTGTTTTCAAGCATATATACTTTGTTACCTACACCAATTCCTAAGGCTCCGCCACTCGCTCCTTCACCAATAATGTACGTGAAAATAGGAGTTTTAAGCATCGTCATTTCAAAAATATTTCTTGCAATGGCTTCACCTTGTCCTCTTTCTTCAGCTTCCAGTCCTGGGTAAGCTCCCGGTGTATCGACTAAAGTGATCACAGGAATTTTGAACTTTTCGGCTAATTTCATTAGTCTTAAAGCTTTTCTGTATCCTTCAGGATTCGGCATCCCGAATCTTCTGTGCTGTCTTTCTTTGGTCGTTCTCCCTTTCTGAGTCCCGATAATCATTACTTTTTGACCGTCTAAAGTCGCCAAACCGCCGATCATCGCAGGATCATCTGCAAAGTTTCTGTCACCGTGAAGTTCCAGGAAGCTTCCTTTGTCTACCATTCCTTTGATATAGTCGATAGTATAAGGGCGATCCGGATGGCGCGATAACTGTACTCTTTGCCAAGGTGTAAGATTTCCATAGATTTCTTTTTTCTTATCTATAATCTTATCCTCGATCTGACTGCATGCTAATTTTACATCAACACCACTTTCTTCTCCTACCAATGAACAGGTTTGATACTGATCCATCAGTTCTTTTATAGGAAGTTCGAAACTTAAATATTCCATTCTTGAAGTAAATTAAATCTTTCAAATTTATGAAAAATTATGCAACTCTATTTAAAATTATTTACAGCATTGTTTATTCTGGCTGTACTTTCTTCTTTACCAACGAGTTCCAGAATGTCAGGAACGTCCGGACCTTTCAATTCTCCAACTAAAGCTAAACGCAACGGCATCATCACTTTTCCCATTCCTATACCTTTGTTTTCGGCAAAATCGTGTAAGTTTTGTTTAATATTTTCTGAAGTAAAATCATTAATTGAATTAAAACTTTCAGCAAATTCAGTCAAAAGATTTGCGGTTTCATCGTTCCATGCTTTCTTAGACGCTTTTTCATCGTAAGATATTGGAGCTTCAAAAAAGAATTTTCCGTTTTCGTAAATATCTTTCGGGAAAGTGGCTCTTTCTTTCATAAGATGAATGATCTTCAACAATTTTTCGTCTTCAATATTTAAATTTAAATCTGAATTTTTTAAAATTTCAAGCAATTCTTCATCCGATTTTAATTGAATATACTGATGATTAAACCATTCTGCTTTCTCTTTACTAAATCTTGCTCCGGCTTTGTGAACTTTATTTAAATCAAATTCTTTTGCCATTTCGTCTAAGGTCAAAATTTCTTTATCATCAGCAGGAGACCATCCCAAAAGTGCAACCATATTGATGAATGCTTCAGGCAAATAACCACTTTCTCTGTATCCTTGAGAAACGTTTCCAGTCGCAGGATCTGTAAAATTTAAAGGGAATACAGGAAATCCAAATTTGTCGCCGTCTCTTTTGCTTAATTTTCCTTTTCCTTCTGGTTTCAAAATCAAAGAAAGGTGGGCAAACTCAGGAGCTTCCCAACCCATTGCTTCATATAATAAAATGTGTAAGCCTAATGATGGCAACCATTCTTCACCGCGGATGACGTGGGAAATTTCCATTTCGTGGTCATCGATGATGTTGGCGAAGTGATAAGTTGGCATTCCGTCATTTTTCACTAAAACTTTATCGTCTAAAGTATTGGTGTTCACTGCAGAATTTCCGCGTATAATGTCAACTAAACCTAAAGTTCTGTCAACAGGCATTTTGAATCGTACAACATAAGGAGTTTTTGCATCCAAAAGTTTTTGAACTTCATCTTCAGAAAGTGCAATGCTGTTTTTAAGACGATTTCTGGTCTTGTTATCGTAAGAGAAAACATCACCTTTGGCTTCGTATTCGGCACGAATGGCGTCCAGTTCTTCAGCAGTATCAAAAGCAATGTAAGCGTAATCTGTTTTTAAGATCTGCTCGGTGTATCTGTCGTAAATATCTCTTCTTTCAGATTGTCTGTAAGGAGCAAATTTTCCGCCTTTTTTAGGGCTTTCATCGGGGATGATTCCGCACCATTCAAGAGCTTCTTCAATATAATCTTCGGCTCCTTCAACGTATCTTGCAGTGTCGGTATCTTCAATTCTCAATACAAATTCACCACCCTGATTTTTAGCGAAAAGATAATCATACAATGCAGTTCTTACCCCTCCCAAATGCAACGGTCCTGTAGGACTTGGTGCAAAACGGACTCTTACTTTATTCATTTCTTTGAAATTAAGGTGCAAATTTAAGCATTTCAAAAAAGTTTATGAGTAAAAGAAAGTCTTTTTTAGAAAAAACTATTTGATGTTTTTTAGTAAAATATAATTTTTGTATTCGCCGATTCTTATTTTAAGCAAATCTTCTAAAGGCTGTACCAGTTTATCTTTCTTGTCCCAAACTGCCTGAGATTTATCGTGCTCAAAAACAAAATCGTGATCGGCAATTGCCTGCGTCATTACTTTTGGGTGAGTTCCTAAGAATTTTCCAACTCTGTCAACAGTATGATAATTGTATTCTTCTTTCGGTGTCTCAACCAATTTTTCATCTTTATGACCGTAGTAATATTCAAAATTATTGGCTTTGAGCATCATTTTTTTTCTTGATCTCACAGAATTATAATGGTAAATCGGAGCATCAAGACGTAAAACTTTTAACTTTTCTCCCCTTTCACTGCCATTTAAATAGCCTTCATTAGATTTAAACTTTCTAAAACCTTGTGAATCGATGTAAGATCTGATCTCAGGATTATTTTTAAAAATTCTGATCTCGTTTTTATGTACAGCTCTACTGTTTCTGATGTGATTATAATCTCCCCAAAAGTGAAGAAATGGCTGTAAGAAACCTTCGACAATAGGATTGTTATTGTATTTTTTAATATTTTCAAGAATTTTGGGCAAATCATTTTCGTGAATAACTTCGTCTGCCTGAATATGAAAAACCCAGTCACCAGTAACATGATCTAAACCAATATTGGATTGTTGTGCAAAAATTTTACCGTGCTGTTTCAGATTGTCATCCCAAATGGTATCAACGATTTTAATTTTAGGGCTGTTTAAATTTTCAATAGCTTCACGGGTTCCGTCTGTGGAATCACCTACAACAGCGATGAATTCGTCACAAACAGGTAAAACCGATTGAATGGATTCTAAAAAAGGAACACCATACTGGAAGCCGTTTCGTACATATCCGTAGCCGCTAATTTTCATTTTATTAATTTTATGCAAAATTCTTATTTTTTTTTAAATAATACGGGATTTATAATTTAAGTTTTTACTTTTGTATTTAAAGATTACAAATAATGTTAGCAATTGGTGAAAGGCCGTGAAGAAATAAGTAAATCCGGAACAAAATTATCCTATCAGTATCATCACAAAAGGCTGGAACAATTGACAATCATTGAAGGTAATGCTACAATTATACTTGATGACAAAGAAATCAGATTGTCATACGGAGAATGTATTTTCATTCCGTTAGGAGCAAAACACCGCATAATGAATCTAACTGAAAAACCTGTTATATTTATAGAAGCACAAACCGGAACTTATTTTGGTGAGGATGATATTGTGAGGTTGGGGGATGAATATGAGAGAAGATAAATTGAATCCGTCTCATAACTAAATGATATGGTTTAAGAAAATCTACTGTATGAAAACCATTCTCCGACAAGAGGTCAAGAAAATCATAAAAGTCCGTTTTCACGAGTTTTGAGAAGGATTCAATTTTTTAATACTATAGCTTAAAAGCTTGGTTGCGCATAAAATGGAATGCCTTCATATATGTATCGGTTGCTTCTTACACCAAATTCGTTCCAATTTGTCGTGAATAAGTGCCCCACCTTTTGAAGATCTAAAATATCTATAAACTGGTACACTTCCATTAACGTCTGAAGTAGAAGTAGCCTAAAACTTCTACTTGAACACAACAATTGTTTTTTACAATTTATATTTCTTGTGAGTTTGTTGTAAGTAGATTATCTAAATTAGAATTTAAAAGACTTACAACTTGATCATAAGATCCGAGAATAGGGAATTTGCTCAATATAAAGGCGTTTCTGTAGTATTGGATTGCGAACCTATTGGCTGGCTTTACTCCAAAAAAATGTTTCTTTTTTTCTTCACTATAAAATCTTTTAACTTCTATTATAGAGAATTTTTTTCAGTTTCATCATGTCTACATGAAACTATTGACAACGTACAAGTCAATATTAAGATAGATTTTTTCATTGATTAATTTGGTAAATTTATGAAAAATTCTCTTGTATGTGATAATTGAGTTGTGTTTTTATTTACTATGTTTTCAATTGTTTTTTAATTCATTGGTAGTTGAAAATTATGATTTCTGGAAATATTAATATCCTCTTAGTGTATTTAGTTTTTATCTAAAGCTTACTTCTTAATAAAAAACATAATTAAATAAAATCATTCCAGATATTGAGTATGTCTTTTTCTTCATTTTCTGAATTATAATTCAATTGAACAAAATCTGATGCAAGTTTTCCCTTATGGATCATTTCATAAAAATTGTTATCAAAAGTTTTTATTGCATCTTCAATTTTTTTCACATAATCAATTATATCGCCTTCGTTTACAGATGTACTGAATTCTGGATTGAAGTATTCTTTTCCTGCCTGACCTTTATATCCTATAACATAACACCCACAAGACATTGCTTCTACCGGTGGTAAACCAAATCCTTCTCTATGGTTGAAGCTTAAGAAAATACTACTTTTTCTCAGTATTTGAGCAACTTCATTTTCTGACATATTATCAATGGGAGTAAATTCCCAATCTGAATTTGGATTTCGTAATCGGAAGATATTAATTACTTGATTAATATCATCAGTGAGTTTTCTAGGCATAAAAGCAATCTTTTTTTCCTTTTTATCAGAATAATAAAAGATTTCACAATTAATTCCTAATCTTATTCTTTTAATGTTAGAATTAGGAAAAGTATTAAGAAGATATTTCAGGGAGTCATCAGAAACTGTAATTGTTCCTATAGTTTTTTCATTAATGTAAGGTAAATTATTTAAATTACTGTCTGGTAAAAATTCATTAAATGTGTAATAACAATTCTGATTAAAAATGACTTTTTTGATTTGAGGCTCAATTGCACTAATATTGCCATAAACTTCAGGAAATACTAAAATTGAATCACTCTCTAAAATAAAACTAATTTTTTTTAAATAAGCTAATTTTATTTTTTTGCTAAAACTTATTTTTTTATCTAAATATTTTATCAGTTTAAATATATATGGATTATGAGTGACTTTTGTACTGTTATGAAACCATGTTTCTCTTTGCTGTTTTTTGTGTAAAACAAATGCATTGTATCCATTGTTATTTAAAATATCAACCATTCTATAAATTTGTTTTACGCCTCCAATCGGATTAGAATTAGTGGGGCATACAAAGTAAATTTTTCTTGATGTCATAAATCTAAAATGTTATTTATCCAACTCTTGAAACAATATTTCTGCTGTATATCCATTGATAATTCTTTGTAGGGTGATGTAAAAAAAGACATAGGTATATTTATATGATTAATATCTTCTATTACAAAAATGTTGTTGGAATCATAAAAATCATAATTTATTATGTTTTTATTTGTGGTAATAAGTTTTCTCTTACAGCCCAAAGCTTCAAAAGGTCTAAAAGATAAGCCAGATTGATTTTCATGTGCTAAATCTAAGAAGATTTTCCCTTTTTCATTAATTTTATATGACTCTTTGAAAGGAATGATTTTTGAGAGTTTAGTGATGTTGTCTTTAATTTCATCTTCAACAATAAAATCCCTATGATGATATATGAATGAATGAATATTAATATTCTGTTTTTTTAGAGTATTTGTAATAATTGTTAAATCATTAAAACGATTATCAAATGTACCTAAAAAGACAATGTCAAATATAGGATTGTTATTATAGAGCTGTTCGTTGAAATAGAAATTGTTAATTTTTTTTAAACCAAATTCTCTGCAATTTTCAGCGTCGAAACTATACTTTACATCATAGTATTTTAATGTCTCTTTTTGTCCAGGTATTTTTTCTAAGCTATCCCAAAGCAGAACAACTTTTTTCGAAGTTTTGGTCTGTATTAAATTGTAAATTTCGGCATCTAAAATATCAGGTCTATTTACAAGTATTACATCATAAAAATTATGGGTATTAATATCAGAAATAAATTTCCTACGCTTGTGTATTTTTTTTAAATTTTTATTTAGAAAAGTTTTAGAAAGGAAATTTTTAAATCTTTCTCCAAAGTTTCTATAAATATATCTTTTTGTTGAGATACTTACTGCCATTGTAGTTTCGTAGCCAGAATATTCATTCAGACCGGATAGAATTACCTCATCAAACCCATAATAATCTGGAGCAATAAAAAGTATTTTTTTTTTCATTTTGAGAGTACTGTTTTTATCCAGTTAGTAAAACTATATTTTTCATATATATCAGAAGATAAATTTTCGTAAGGTGCATTTATGAAGTTCTCAATTCCTTCAAATTTGTCATTTTCGATCAAAAAAACATTATTGGGATTATAAAAATCAAACTTTTTCACCAACGAGTTATTAGTAATCAGTTTTTTTCTAAACCCGATACTTTCAAATACTCTCATTGAAAGTCCGTTATGTACTTCATTAGTAAAATCGATTATAACTTTAGATTGAGAAGAGATAATTAAATTTGTTTTAAACGATATCGGCTTATCAATTATTGTTATTAAATCTGGGTTAGGATTTTTAAATTTGTCTGAAGAATTTACGCTTAAATTAATAGATAATTTCTGTCCCAATTCATGCAGTTTTTTTGACAAATTGAGTAGAAGGGTGATTCTGTTTTTCATAAAAGAGCCAACGAAATATGCGTCTATAAAATTTTTTTCGGATTTAATATCGTCAAAATAAAAATTGGTAATAGGTAAAACATTTTCACTTTTATTGATATCGTCTTCATCAAAAACAAAAAATCTGTCGAAAAAATCAATTTTTTCATAGGCAGAAGGAAATCTATCTAAACCATCCCATTGGTAAGCACACATTACGTTTGACTTACTTTTTAAACTTAAAAGTAAATGGTTACTGAATAAATCTGGACGTATAACCAACACGTAGTCAAATTTTGTGCTTGATTCTTTATTAATTAAATCAATTTGTTTTTGAGTTCTAAATTCTATTTTCTTCTTTCTTTTAAAAGATTTTGTTTTAGTGAAGATTTTTTTAATTATATGAATTACTTGATTCTGAATTCCTATACTAACATTTATGTCATCTGGAATAGCAATAGTTTCAAATCCTATTGCTTCGAGGTTTTCTTTGAATCTATACAATAACCCGTAATGATTAGGAGCTGCAATAATTATTGATTTACCTTTGAATTCATACATACATCAAATATTCTATCATTAGCCAAAAGGCTCAGTATTTAGTAATCTTCAAATTTACAATTTTTTATTCAATCAATTCATTCACCCAGTTTTCAATCAGATATTTATTCAAAATATTGTGAGTTATATCAATATAGGAGGTTTCAAAAAAAGCTGCCGGAATTGTTATATCATCTACATTTTCAATCACAAATATATTTTCAGAATTGTAAAAATCATAGTTGACGATATCTTTATTTGTGGTAATCAGTTTTTTCTTTAAACCTAAACTTTCAAAAACTCTGAAGCTTAATCCTTCCTGACCGTTTCTGCTTACATCGAGCATTATTTCTGATTCTTCCAAAAGCTGATTGTTTTCCTCGATTGACAGAGGCTTTTTTGAAAATTCGATGTATGGTTCTTTGTTTTCTTTTGATGTGAAAATAATAATTTTACTTTTTACTTTCATATCATATAATGCTTTGGCTATTTTTTTGATAACCGGAAATCTATTATCAAATGAACTGATATTGAAAACTTTATACTTATAATTTTCTGGTACACTGTCAATAGCTTTGTAAATGAAATTGGTCTTAAATCTGAGATTGTATTTTTGGCAGTCCTTTTTTTCGAAAGAAAAAACTTTATCAAAAAGGGAGAGAATATTTTTGGTTTTCGGATATCTGTTGATAGAATCACTGATAATCAATACAGACTTACGGGATTTTTTGTTAACGGTTTCTATCGTTTTTTCAGATAAAAAATCAGCCTTTATATAAATACTCGTATCAATTGATTTTATATTTTTAATCTGATCTAAAATAACTTGGTTGTAATGAATATGTTTCAGATTGGCTATTCCTAAGTTTTTTGTAAAAAAATTAAGAGCTTTATGATAGAAACTTGGGTATTTGTACCTGAAACTGTGGAAATTAATATGTTTTACTTCATAATTTTTTTTCTCCAGAGCATCGGCAATGTATTGATTAAATCCCCAATTATCGTATGTAATCAGCAGTATGATTTTTTTGTCTCTTTGCATTCTTTATTTCAGTTGTTCCCCAATAGTATGATCCAAAAAGTCTTCCAAATCGTTTTTTAAAAAACTAGGTTTAAAGTCTGTATAGTTTTTAGAATCTGGTACAAAGTCTGTTATATGCAAAAATTTATCCAATTCCGGTTTGCTGGTCCATGCCCAGTCTGATTTACGAATATGCGGTGAAAAAATAGTAAAAGTAGGAATACCAAGAGCTTTACTCACATTTGTTGCTCCGCCTTCATTGCCGATCAGGCATTTGCACAAACTTGTGACCGCAGCAAATTCACGGAGATTTTTAGTATCAAAATTTTTTACGATTGAAGTTTTTGCCTCTTCAGAAAGTTTGGAATATAAAGCTTCAAAAAGTTCTTTCTGAGGCGGAATATAGTTACACAAAATTTTTGCGTTTGGCTTATAATTTACAATATATTCAAGCAATTCTGCCATATATTCAACAGGATAAGTTTTCTCGTCTGAACTTCCAAAAGTGCTTATCATGATCACATCATCATTTGCTGATAATCCGCTTTCTTCTAAGATTTTATGTGCATTTTCAAGCTCATCTTTTTGTATGTAAACTTTTGGAAAAGCTTCCTGAAATGGAATTCCTAATGGCTCCAACATCTGCAAACGGTGTTCAATTCCTAAAGTCGTATTTTTTGATTTTACTTTCGTAGATCTTTTTACAGCATTATTATAGAAAAACTGGGTGTATTTTTTGAAAAAACCGATTCTTGTTTTCGCTCCGGAAAAAAAAGTAATGATCGCCGTCTCTATTTTCGAGTACAAATCAATCACCAAATCAAATTTATACTGATTCAGTTCAGACAAAGTTTTGCTCGGACCATCATTACTAAAGTACAAAAAATGATCAATATAAGGATTTCCGATTAAGATCTGAGCGTGCTTTTCTTCCAAAAGAAAGCTGATTTCAGACTTTGGATATTTTTTTTTCAGTAATGGCAGAATTGTGCTTGTCACGAGCACATCGCCCATGAATTTTTTCTGAATGATTAAAATCTTCATATTATCCGCCAAACTCCAAAACCGTTTTTTCGATTATTTTTACACAGTCCCGTAACTGTTCTTCTGTGATAACCAAAGGTGGTGCCAATCTGATGATATTTCCGTGGGTTGGTTTTGCAAGAAGTCCGTTTTCTTTTAATTGTAAACAAAGATTCCATGCAGTTGAACTTTCCGGAGTATCGTTGATCAGAATGGCGTTTAACAATCCTTTTCCTCTCACTTTGGTAATCAAATCTGATTTCTCGATTAATTTCCCAATTTCGGATCTGAAAAGCTGACCCAATTCTTCTGCTCTTTCAGATAATTTTTCATCTTCCACCACATCCAAAGCGGCAATTGCAACTGCACAGGCAATCGGATTTCCACCGAAAGTAGAACCGTGCTGCCCTGGCTTGATTACACTCATGATTTCATCATTTGCCAAAACTGCCGATACAGGATACATTCCGCCGGAGATTGCTTTTCCTAAAATTAAAATATCAGGTTGCACGTTTTCGTGATGACAAGCGATCAATCTTCCTGTTCTTGCAATTCCGGTCTGAACTTCGTCTGCAATAAAAAGAACGTTGTGCTTTTTGCATAATTCGAAAGCCGTTTTAAGGAAGTTTTCGTCCGGAACGTAAACTCCGGCTTCACCCTGAATCGGCTCGACTAAAAATGCTGCAATATTTTGAGCATCATTTTTCAGAACTTCTTCTAAAGCTACAAGATCATTATATGGAATTTTTACAAATCCAGGAGTGAAAGGACCATAATTTTTATTGGCATCAGGATCGTTTGAGAAAGAAACAATAGTAGTCGTTCTTCCGTGGAAGTTGTTTTCACAGACAACAATCTTTGCTGCATTTTCTGAAATTCCTTTTACCTCATAACTCCATTTTCTGGCTAATTTCACCGCAGTTTCCACAGCTTCAGCACCGGAATTCATTGGTAAAACCTTATCAAAACCAAAAAGAGTAGTGATTTTTTTCTCGTATTCTCCCAAACTTGAATTGTAGAATGCTCTTGATGTTAAAGCCAATTTCTTAGCCTGATTAACCAAAGCTTCCACAATTTTCGGGTGAGAATGTCCTTGATTAACAGCAGAATAAGCTGAAAGGAAATCGTAATATTTTTTACCTTCAACATCCCAAACAAAAACACCTTCACCTTTATCTAAAACTACAGGAAGCGGATGGTAGTTATGTGCGCCATGTTTTTCTTCGAGCTCGATGAAGTATTGTGAATTTTTTGTTTGTTCTGCTGTTGACATATAGTTTTGATTTGTTACAAAGTTAATAATTTAATGCTAAAAAGGAGAAACATAAAAACCGCCTCATTTTGAGACGGTTTATATTTACCAAGAATCTTAAAATTTGTCTATTCCTTCCTTTTTATAAAAACACTTGTTTCGATACCTTCAACTTGCTCCATCTGTATTTATCTTTAGAAATCTTTTATATTCGCACAAAAAACTGAGCAGGAATATTATTTTATCTTATCTAAATTTATATTTTTGTTTTTTAGAGCACTTCCCATTTTTACTTTTATTAAATCTTTAATATATACTCCCATTAAAGGAACAGCCTTATCTCCTATCAATCTGTAGTATGGTGCTTCATATTTTTGAATTCTTCTATCATCATCGGGTGGAATTGTATTTATTCTTATGAATGGATCAAAATCAATAGACTGGGCTTTTATAGTTTTGTTTTCCTGATATTTATCAAATTTATAAGGATCACCAGGACTTGCCCATCTTCCATCTTTAGTTTTGTACAAATCAAAGAATTGATATTTTTCCTGATACAACTTGCCACAATACTCACCAACAAAAAGCAATACTGTATCGTAATATTCAATCATAGGTCTACCAAGATGACTATAAGACTTAAACACAATCGTATCTTTAGGATAATCACCATAAATTTCTTCTTTAATTTTATAGGTATATTTCATTCCGCCTCCATCTAACATCTTTACTTTACAATAATAAGGATCTGCTTCATATTCTCCTGATATTTTTTCCGCAACAAAAATGTAAAAATTGGAAGGTTGTTTTTGTTCACATGCAACATAAGGTACACAAGGCTCTGGTTTTAGTTGGACTTTTATTTTATTTTTTACAATATCGGCTACTTTATATTTTTGCTCGTAATATTTTTCTTTATAAAAATACAAAGTGTCCGTAAGTTTTGCTTTTATTTCATAATACCCAAATTCATTTGTAAGTCTATGATATTTTTTACTATCAATTAGCTTATGATAACTATCCCAATCTTTAGTTTTAAACGAGACATCACTTTGCTTTCTTACTGTATCATTTACGGCAACCATTACGTAACTATTTGCTTTTGAAGAATCTTTTACAATACCTCGAACAGTCACTTTTTGTGATTTATAAAATATTGTAGAAAAAACAAGTAAGAATAAAAATATCTTTAATAATATTGATTCCATAATCTGTATTTAAAAAGATTAACCGCCAACTTATTTTGGCGGTTAATTACTTTATTTAAGACTTCTATCCTGACTATTATATCCATTCATACCAATAAATTCAATTTTTTCAATTTTCATATTAGAAAAATATTGTACGAAATTAGAATTCCATTTTGAATCAGCTTGTTTTACCATACTACTTATTTGCGAGGGAATCTGATTCTCAAAAGTAATATCTAAAACTGGAAATCTATAAAAATTATCTGATGCAACGTCCCACATATTGACATCAGAAAAAAATAATCTTAATGTATAATATTTTTCACTAGTATCTGTCTTACTATCATAACTAAGCATAACAACATTTATATTTTTATTTTGCAATTCATTATAAAAATTGGAGAAATTTTGCCCATAATATTGTGTTTTGTTTGGAACTAATAGATTAAGTTTAGGAACCACATCGTTGTAAAAATTTATATAATCAGTTATTGTTTGCGCTTTACAATTGTACATACAAAATAAATTGATTATAAGTAAAGTTTTGATCAGTATTGATTTCATATTTTTATTTTTAAAATTAAATTTAATTATGGACATTTAGAAACTTTTGCTCGTAGTCCTTTGGTTCCATCCGGATTGGTTATTTCTTCCAATATTACATTAATTTTTTTCAAATTGCCATTATTATCTACTTTTGCAAGACTTATACCTGCATTGAGATTCTCTAAAATATAAGCCATTGCTATAGCTTTAGGATGATAATCTTCTCCTGATGTATTTATTGTTGACATTTTATTATAGATAACTCTTACTTTTTCAGCTGCATTCCAAAGATCACTATCTTTTAAAAATCCATGTTTAATAGGATCATAATTTGCACTTTCAAGATAAGTATCTCTGAACTGTGTGGCGGCGACTCTGTCATTTAATACCAAAGCATATACTTCTGGTGTTCCTAGATCAGAATCTCCATATACATATCGATACTTAAAATTAGCATTATAAAATACTTCTGTCAGCATTCCATATAAATCTCCTGCAGAAGGTTTTCCAGGATCTCCGGAATGTGTATGACCGTCAGCAAAAAAAGACGCGGGATTATTCAACAAATCATCAGGAGTGTTTCCGCTATTTTGTTGCTGTTCTATAGCAGGAGTTACGTCATACGTACCATCACTTTTTATTCCTAAAGCCGTTGACCATTCGTTTATTAAGATTCTTTTCCCTTTTAATACCGCATCCATTTGAGATTGCACAGTAGGGTTTTTCAAAACTGTATTAGCAGCGGTGATTGATGTTTTTGTTTTCTCGCAGGGGTCATCCACAAGATCATTCCCGTTTCCTGCACCTAAACAATTTTTTATAATCCTGTAAAAAGTACCTTCTGCTGCACAAGGGTCTGTAGGTTTTGGGGGAGTATTGGGATTAGGTGAAGATCCACCGCCACCGCAGTCAGGTCCACAACTTGGGTTTGATGGGTAAGAGGATACAGGATCATCTACCCAGCCTACAGTATTAGCACATGATTTCCACACCTTACACTTCCCTCCGTGCTGGCAATTATTATAATCACAGGTTGATAATGGGCAGCTATTGGCACAAACGTGAAGCGTTGCGCAAGTAAAATTGTAGAAGAATTTACCATTGTTGGCGCTTTCCTTGGTCACCTCCATAATATCCAATCGGTTATATTCGCCGTAGCCATCGTACAGATCGGTTGGAAGATTGGTATAAAGCTGCCGCCCAAAACACAGGAAGTCCATCTGTAGAAAAATATCCATCAGAAACTTTCTTTTATCGGCAGGATATTCCGGATTGTAGACAAATTTTTCCAAATAATCATTGGTAAAGTTTCTGAGTATATACACTTCATTATTTTCATCCAAATTAATCAATAATAAAGAGCTGAGAGAAGCATCATCTGAAGAAAGAGGCACATACAAGACCGTTTTTTCGGCAACATCCAAAACCTGCATCTTCTCCCAAATAGGCATTCCTTCCTGATCGGGCATCGTAGAGAGAAAATCTTTTTCCCGGTTGTATGCTTCAAGAATCGCAATGTAATCTACACCAGATTTAGCATTAAGACCACCGGTTTTAGAATGATTAAAGAAATCGGCAGCATTTCTTTGGGAACCAGCTTCCTGACTGGCAAGATCTTCGTTGCGGCAGGAGTAAAGTGACAGCACAACAGCCATCATCAGGCAAAGCCTGAGAAATAAATTTCTTTTCATAAACATTTGATGTTTTTTAAGTGGTTAAATATATAAAAAAATTCACATTACAAAGATGTAAAAATTACTGATACGGCAATGCCCTATTTTTGATGCATGATTTTGTCTGAAAAAAAATTATATTTGTCTCAGCTAAACAGACCTCATGAACGCAACCATAGGAAAGAGAATAAGAACCTACCGAGAAGAAAAAGGTTTTTCACAGGAAGAGCTGGCAGAAAAACTGCATATCTCGCGCTCAACTTATCAAAGAATAGAAAACGGTGAGACCAATTCATGGATTAATCATATTGAAAATATTTGTACTTCGCTTGATGTGAAACTTGATGATATTTTAAAACCGGAAGAAGGATATACTCAAATAAACAGAGAAAACACTTCAAATGAAAATTCTAGTAATAATATGATTCAGAACCAGACAAATAATTATCATACTTCAGATAAATTATTAGAAAGTCTTCAGGACCATATCGTTTTACTGAAAGAAGAAAATCAAAGGTTGAGAGAAGAAAATCAGATTCTAAAATCTCAGAAATAAATCATAATAAAAAAAGCATCTAAGGATCTTTTTTTATTTCAACATTCAGTTTAACACTCTGTTTGTCATTCCGATTCTTTTTCATTATCATTCACTGTTGAGATTCCTCAGGAATAACAAAGATTGGAAGAAGCTAACAAACAAATCACGAAAAAAAATATTAAGAATTATCGTTATTAGCATGCCCCAATCACGCACAATGTGAAAGCAGCACTCAGAAGCTATAAAGATGCCTTCCCAAATGCTTCGGAATACTACTCTAAGATTTAGGACTGTAAAACCTCAGTTTCAGAAAATCACCAGTCAGCTTTTAATCATTAATTAATACCGGATAATAGTTATCCTTATCTTTATAAAGGTAAACTAAGAATTAATAACTTATATTTTAACATTTTAATGAAATTTTTTTATTTTTGTTTTAATAAAATTAAAATTTTAAAATATGAAAAAACACGAAGTTGTAAGATTGTATAATTTTTCTGATGCAAAATTAGTAGAGGTAGGGAATGAAAAAATAGCTTTTATGAGAAGAGATATAGATGCTTTTGCATCTTTCGGGCTTGATGAAACAAAATTTTCCGAACTGGAAACTAAAATCAACGATTTTTCTAATCTGGTAACCGATATAGAAACTTCAAATGAGCAGGTACAGATTACCGAGCAAAAAGATGCAAAAGCCGAAGAATTGCGGGTTGCTATACGAAGCGTCATGACGCGTGCAGCCCAAAAGTACGGAAATCCAAGTGCAAGATATGCAAATTACGGAACAGATATATTGAGTAAGCAAAGCGATTCTGATCTCATCATTACTGCAAAACGTGTAGTGAGAGTAGGAACAGCAAATCTAAACGATCTTGCTAGTGAAGGATTGCAAAACACACATTTAGATAAAATAACTACACTTACTGATGATTTTGGTATTTTGCTTATCAACCAAAAATTAAAAATAGGGGAAAGAGATATTAAACAAGAAGATAGAGTAGAAGATGGTAATGCTATATATTCACTTTTGATAAAGTATACGCAGACAGGTCAAGATATTTGGGAAACCGATGATGTAGCAAAATATAATGACTATATCATTTACAATACGCCTTCAGGAGAAGAAATTTCTGAAACTCCTGTTATATAATAAAAAAACCGCCTCAAAATTGAGACGGTTTTAAATTTATATAAAATAATCTTAATGATTATCATATTTCTTATCCATTACAAAGCTCTCCATGAATTTTGTCGTGTAGTTTCCGGAAAGATAAGCTTCATCTTCCATTAACTGTCTGTGGAAAGGAATAGTTGTTTTCACACCTTCAATATAGAATTCTTCCAAAGCACGTTTCATTTTTGCAATTGCTTCTTCGCGGGTTTGTGCCGTTGTAATTAGCTTTGCAATCATAGAGTCGTAGTTAGAAGGAATAGTGTATCCAGAATAAACGTGAGTATCAACTCTTATTCCGTGTCCGCCAGGAATATTTAATCCTGTGATTTTTCCTGGAGACGGTCTGAAATCGGCATAAGGATCTTCCGCATTGATTCTGCATTCGATAGAATGTAATTTCGGATAGTGGTTAATTCCTGAAATAGGAGTTCCTGCTGCCAAAAGAATTTGCTCTCTGATCAAGTCATAATCAATAACCTGCTCAGTAATCGGGTGCTCAACCTGAATTCTGGTGTTCATTTCCATGAAATAGAAATTTCTGTGCTTGTCCACAAGGAATTCGATTGTTCCAACCCCTTCATAACCGATAAATTCTGCCGCTTTCACCGCTGCTTCACCCATTTTCTCACGAAGCTCGTCAGTCATGAATGGGGAAGGCGTTTCTTCAGTTAATTTCTGGTTTCTTCTCTGTACAGAACAATCTCTTTCAGAAAGGTGACAAGCTTTCCCAAATTGGTCACCAGCAACCTGAATCTCGATATGTCTTGGCTCTTCAATCAGTTTTTCCATGTACATCCCTCCGTTTCCGAAGGCTGCCACAGCTTCCTGAATTGCAGATTCCCAGTGATCTTTAAGGTCTTCAGCTTTCCATACAGCTCTCATTCCTTTACCGCCACCTCCTGCGGTAGCCTTGATCATAACAGGATATCCTGTTTCTTCTGCAGTTTTTACAGCATGTTCATAAGATTCAATCAATCCGTCAGAGCCGGGTACGCAAGGCACGCCTGCTGCTTTCATGGTTGCTTTTGCATTGGCTTTGTCTCCCATTTTCTCGATTTGCTCAGGACTTGCCCCAATAAATTTGATGCCGTTTTTCTGGCAGATTCTTGAGAAGTTAGCGTTTTCAGATAAGAAACCGTAACCTGGGTGAATTGCGTCTGCATTTGTGATTTCTGCTGCTGCAATAATGTTCGGAATTCTCAGGTAAGAATCTTTGCTCATTGGCGGACCGATACAAACGGCTTCGTCAGCAAATCTTACATGAAGACTGTCTTTATCCGCAGTAGAGTATACTGCAACAGTTTTGATTCCCATTTCTTTACAAGTACGTAAAATACGCATTGCAATTTCGCCACGATTGGCAATTAATATTTTTTTGAACATCTCCTCTGAAATTTTAAATTTTAAATTTTGAATTTTAAATTATTTTAAATGAAACAATTTTCATCTAAAATTTATAATCTTTCATCTAAAATTCCTTAAGATGGATCTACTAAGAATAATGGTTGGTCATATTCTACAGGTGTAGCATCGTCAACTAAGATTTTAACGATTTTACCGCTTACTTCAGACTCGATTTGGTTGAATAACTTCATTGCTTCGATTACACAAACTACTTTTCCGTTGGATACCTCATCACCTACGTTAATAAAAACATCTTTATCAGGAGATGGCTTTCTGTAGAAAGTTCCGATCATTGGAGATTTAATAGTTACATATTTACTATCATCAGAAGCCGCTTCAGTTTTTTCCGTAGATGGAGAAACAGCAGCAGGAGCGTGACCCGGAGCTGTTTGCTGAGGAGCTTGCTGATACATTGCCGGTTGAGCAACATAACTTACTTCGTTTCCTCCAAGCGGCGTTTTAATAGTAATTTCGAAATCTTTAGTCTTGTATTTTACTTCTGAAACCTCAGCTTTAGATACAAACTTAATAAGATTCTGTATGTCTTTAATGTCCATAAAATTGATATTTGATTTGTCGTCAAAGATACCAAAAAAAGACAAAAAGCAACAAAAAACCACTCATTTTTATTAAAATTGAGTGGTTTTTGTATTAAATAGAGCTTTTTAAGGTAAAAAGCTCTTAGTTTTCTTCTGTAGTAGTTTCTACTGTTTTTTCCAATACTACTTTTCCTCTGTAGTACAATTTTCCTTCATGCCAGTGAGCTCTGTGGTATAAATGCATTTCTCCTGTAGTTGCATCTTTTGCCAATTGAGGAACTACTGCTTTGTAATGAGTTCTTCTCTTATCTCTTCTTGTAGACGACTGTCTTCTCTTTGGATGTGCCATTTTGTAATAACTTTTTTAATTTGATGAGCGATGAGATCTTTGCATCATCTCATCATATTATTATTATTTTTAATTTTTATCTTTTAATTTCTTCAAAGCTTCCCATCTCGGGTCAACTTCCTGTTCTTTTTCCTCAATTTCTTTCGGACTGAATTTTTCAAGAATTGCCAAATCTTCATCGCTTATATTTGGCGATATTTTTTTCATGGGTATTGAAAGTGCTACATTCTCATACATCAAATGTGCTACGTTGAATGCATGATCGTTCGCCGGAATTGTAATTACATCTTCCTCGCTGTCGTCATATTCTTCTCCGAATTTTACTAAAATACCGATCTGGTTTTCAATAGGGTAGTCAAAATTATCGTTTGTAATGTCACAAACCAATTCTACTGTTCCATTTACTTTTACTTCAAATTCTAAAAATGTAGTGTGTTTATTTAAAAATACTTCTACATCGATTTTAGGATTTGTAAATTCCTGTTCAGTGTCAAATAATTGAAAGAACTCTTTATCTATCTCAAACCTGAACTCGTGCTTACCGATTTTCAGTCCGGAAAAGCTTATATCGTAGTTTCTTAACTTGTCCATAAAATGAGTGTGCAAAAATATGCATTTATTTTAATATTACAAATAAAATAGGTAACAAAATTAATTTTAATTAGTTCAACGATTTACATTTCGCTTTCTACAGGAAGATCTTCATCTATTCCGTTGTCTGAAGGCATTCTTCTTGGCTGAAGTCTGTTGCTCATCATTTCTTTATAATCACTCCTGTTTTTAAAAATCTTAATCGCCATGAAAATTGCTTCCATAAAACTCTGTTCATCGGCAATATTTTTCCCTGCAATATCATATGCAACACCATGATCAGGTGAAGTTCTGATAAAAGGAAGTCCTGCAGTATAATTTACGCCTTCTTCATAAGCTAGAGTTTTAAATGGAGCCAAACCTTGGTCATGATACATTGCTAAAACGGCATCAAAGTTTTGATATTTGCTCGGCTGGAAGAAACTGTCAGCAGGAAATGGTCCGAAAGCCAGAATTCCCTGGTCAGAAAGTTCTTTAATGGCAGGTGAAATGATTTCAATTTCCTCATTTCCGATCACGCCACCGTCTCCGGAATGTGGATTTAAACCTAAAACTGCAATTTTAGGTTTAGATATAGAAAAATCTTCAATCAAAGTTTGGTTTAAAGCCTTAATCTGTTTCTTTATTTTTTCTTTTGAAATATTTTCAGCAACCTGAGAAATCGGAATATGATGCGTAGAAACGGCAACTTTCAAACCATCCGTCACCAAAAACATCAATCCTTTTTTGTTAAATTTTTCTTCAAAATAACCAGTGTGCCCTGCGTGTTTGAAACCCATTTTCACCATTTCGTCTTTATTGATCGGTGCGGTAACCAGAACGTCAATTTCACCTTTCATCAAAGCTTCGGTTGCAGCTTCTAACGAGTCAATGGCCATTTTGGTAGATTCTTCTGACGGTTTGCCCAATTCCACATTAGAATTATCTTTCACCAGATTCAGCATATTCAGCTTTCCGTTCTGAGCCTGCGAGGTCTCTGTGATATAATTAAAATTAAGATTTAGCTTGAAAATATTCTTCTGGTAAGTGAATAATTTTCCTGAGCCGAAAATAATTGGGGTAAAAAAGTCGGTGATGGTTTTGTCTTTCAGAGATTTCATGATGATTTCCGGACCGATGCCGTTGAAGTCACCAATTGAAATTCCTACTCGTACTTTATGGTTTTTTGGGCTCATTTTGATTATCTTTGAAGATTATAATTTTACAAATTTAGCAAAAAATAATATGTTCACAGGAATTATTGAAGCGGTGGGAGTTATTGAAAAAATTGAAGAAAAAGGCAGCAATATTAATTTTACTTTAAGCTGTCCGTTTACCCATGAATTAAAAATTGATCAAAGCCTGGCTCATAACGGTTGTTGTCTTACGGTAGTTGAAATTACCGGGAGTCAATACGTTGTTACTGCGATCAATGAGACTTTAGAAAAAACCAACTTAGGAAAATGGGAAGTAGGAAGTGTGGTGAATCTTGAGCGTTGCATGATGATGAACGGAAGACTTGATGGTCATATTGTTCAAGGGCATGTAGACCAAACTGGTGAAATTGTTGGCATTGAGAACAAAGATGGCAGCTATTTTGTTACTGTACAGTATAATTCAGAAGGAGGCTTCGTAACGGTTCCGCAAGGTTCGATCACAGTAAACGGAATCAGTCTTACTGTTGCCAAAAGCGGCGATTTTCAGTTTTCTGTTGCTATTATTCCTTATACCTGGGAATTTACCAATATGAAAAATATGAAGGTAGGAGATAAAGTCAACCTGGAGTTTGATATTGTTGGTAAATACATTGCTAAATTAATTAACAAGCAGAATGTCGTTTAATAAATATAAAGGATATAGTTTAAGAAACCGGGTATTTTTTGGTTTCCTACTCGTATGTCTTTTGAGTGTTGCTGCTTCTTCATTGGTTCCGTACTTTGTTTTGAGAAAAAATTCTCTGAAGCAGAGTAAAATCGATATGCAGGATAAAACCAATGCGGTGATGAGATTTTTAGATTATGCAGTCAGTCAGTCGACGGTGCATACAGAAGATCTTCCGGCAGTTTTAAAAAATAAAATTTTTGAAATTGCCGATATCAACCAACACGATATTATTATTTACGATCTTAAGGGAAATTATTTACTTTCCAACAGAGATGAAAATTTAGTTGATAAAAAACAAATTCCCATAAAAATTGTCAATAAACTTCTTTCAACCGAAGCCAGATATGATTTCAGGGAAGTTGACGAGTCAAAAGATGCAGTTTTTACATCTTCGTATTTACTCTTAAAAAATAATATGCTGGAGCCGGTAGGAATAATTTATATTCCTCTATATCATGACGAATCGGCTTATCTGGATGTTCTTCACAAATATGTAATCTACATTCTGATCGTAGATGTTTTACTTATTATTTTCAGCATTTGGCTGAGTTGGGTAACATCTAATAATCTTGCGAAAAATATCACCAAGTTTTCTGATATGATCACCAGGATAACGCTTTTTGAAAACGAAATGCGTCCTATCAAATATTATAAAAATGATGAGCTGAATGCTTTGGCAAGAGCTTATAACAGGATGATTCTTCAGATTCAGGATCAGAAAGAAAGACTTCGGTTCAAAGCTTCCGAAGAAGCTTGGCGCGAAATGGCAAAACAGGTTGCGCATGAGGTAAAAAATCCTTTGACACCTATGAAACTGACCATTCAGAATTTTGAAAGAAAATTTGATCCGCAAGATCCGAATGTCAACGAAAAAGTAAAGCAATTAAGCAAAACAATGGTTGATCAGATCGATTTGATTGCCACCGTAGCTTCAGCATTCTCTGAATTTGCCAAACTGCCTGAAAAAAATAACGAGATCATCAATCTTAATACTGAAATTGAAGATATTCTAAGAGTTTTCAACGATGATCTGATTTTTGTACATTCTAATAAGAGCAATATTATGATTAACATGGATAGGATTTATCTGTCCAGAATCATTACCAATCTGGTTACAAACGCACAACAGGCGCAAAGTGATGACCGAAATCTCCTGGTAAATGTGGATATTGAGCAACACCAAAGAAAAGTGATTATTTCCGTTCAGGATAATGGAATCGGGATTGCCGAAAATATGTTTGAAAGGATTTTCGAGCCCAATTTTACTTCGAAAAACAGCGGAATGGGCTTAGGTTTATCAATGGTCAGGAAAATGGTGGAAGACTACAAAGGTCAGATCACTGTAAAATCTGAGCTTGGAAAAGGCTCTACATTTATCATTACACTACCTACAAATCTTTAGTGAAATCTTTTAAATTTAAACAATTTGAAATTCAACAATCTGCCGAAGTTTTCCGAGTGGGAACAGATGGTGTTTTGCTGGGTGCTTTGGCAAATGTTGATGTTGCTGAAAATGTGTTAGAAATTGGAACAGGAACGGGTTTGGTTTCTTTAATGCTTTCCCAAAGGAATGTATCGGCTGATTTTTTAGGAATTGACATCAATGAAGAAGCGGTACATCTTACAAAACTCAACTTTGAAAATTCTCCATTTAATGTAAGATTAAAAAATATACTTCAGGATTTTAAAACTTTTGAAACTGACAAGAAATTTGATCTTATTATTTCAAATCCACCTTATTTTGAAACTTCAGATTCTGTAAAGGATAAAATAGCAAGGCAAACCGTTGAGTTAAATTTTCGACAATTGATCTCAAAATCAGCTAATTTACTTTCAGAAAATGGAATTTTTTCTGTGATTATTCCTTATGAAGCAGGAGGGGATTTTATAGAAATAGCAAAAGAAAATCAATTGCTTCTAAACCGAAAAATTAATATTTACGGAATTGAAAATTCAAAAATAAAAAGATTGGTTTTAGAATTTTCTTTAAATGAAAGTGATCTCTATGAATCTGATTTTATCATAGAAAAAAGTCCGAGAAAATACTCAGACCATTATCTTGAACTCACCAAGGAGTTTCATGTCTTTAAAGAATAATCTTATTCAAATAATTCTGCAGTATCAAGTACAGAAACTTTGCCGTCTTCACATCTGATCGCTTCTCCGGGGAAGTTCTGAATCATATGATAGTCGTGTGTTGCCATTACAACAGCAGCTCCGTTATCGGCAGCAACCTGCTTTAATAGAGTCATAATTTCGTTAGAAGTTTCAGGATCTAGATTTCCTGTTGGTTCATCGGCTAAGATCAAATCAGGATGATTCAATAATGCTCTTGCGATCGCAATACGTTGTTGCTCACCTCCGGAAAGTTCGTGCGGCATTTTGTGCTTTTTACCTTTCATATTTACACTTGAAAGCACTTCGTTGATGCGTTCGTCCATCTTTGCTTTATCTTTCCATCCGGTAGCTTCCAAAACGAATTTCAGGTTTTTTTCAACCGTTCTGTCAGATAGCAATTGGAAATCCTGAAATACAATTCCCAGTTTTCTTCTCAGATTGGGAACATCAGAAGCTT
This sequence comes from Chryseobacterium sp. DT-167, assembly GCF_058310155.1. Taxonomy (NCBI): domain Bacteria; kingdom Pseudomonadati; phylum Bacteroidota; class Flavobacteriia; order Flavobacteriales; family Weeksellaceae; genus Chryseobacterium; species Chryseobacterium sp. DT-167. Next base: position 73,274 of record NZ_JBZEEQ010000009.1, read on the forward strand.
TTAATTTGGCTAAATCAAATCCTACCACTTCGCCAACTCCTGCAACCAAAGGAATATGTCCGTATAAAGTTTTCAGAAGTGAGCTTTTTCCGGAACCTGTTTTCCCGATAAGATAGCAGAATCTGCCTTTCTTGATGTTCAGATTAACATCAGTAAGCACGGTAAAATTTTTCTGTGTAATTTTTGCGTGCTTCAGATTGATGATATTGTCTCCGGAGATATTTGTATGTGGCATAAATTCAATTTTTAGAGGCTTTTTCTAAAATATTTTTTCAGATTTTAAAAATAGAAAAAAGAAGCTTTATAAACCTAAAATTTAGGAAAATTTAACAACAAAAAATGCCTGAAAAAACTTATTTTCAAGCATAATCTGTATATTGTAAAGTTAAGAATTATCTCTTAGCTCTTGCAGAACTAACAGTAAGGCTTTTTCTACCTTTAGCTCTTCTCGCTGCCAATACTCTTCTTCCGTTTGGCGTAGACATTCTTTCTCTGAAACCGTGTTTGTTTCTTTTCTTTCTTTCTGATGGCTGGAACGTTCTTTTACTCATTACTATATATTTTAGTCGTAATTATCTATTAATTTTCAGGTTGCAAATATATGTATATTTTTATTAAGTGCAAACTTCTGGAATGTTTTTTTGAATATTTATTCTACAATCCCTTTTAATGTTAGAGGGTAGATTGTATCATATTTTGAAATAGTCTTATTGGTCACTAAAAATATTTGTTTTACAGTGAGTCCTTTGTCTTTATATTTATTTGGATTGTAGTTAGTCTCAACTTTTATAGTATCATTTCTGTGATAAATTCCTTCTTTCACTTTACTTATGGTACAGTCACACCCATCAAGAACACCATAGACTTTTAGAATATCATGCATATTGTTTACATATTTGAAAGTATAGTTTTTTGACGGAGTATTTTTTTTCTTTAATGTTCCAAAGTCAACAGTAGTTCCATCTTCCTTTTTTTTCATAACTAAAGTGACTGTTTTCTCATGAGTTGCAAAGCCAATTATGACAAGAACTAATATTCCTATGATGATATATAGATGTTTTTTACTCATTTTTTATCTTTTTTAACATAAACTTCTAATCCCATCATCATATTGACAAAGCTTTTAGTACGTGGGTTTTGACCACCTTTTAAACCCCAATCTCCATACAGTCTCACGTAAGTAAGTTCTTCTTCTGATGCTAATGTATATCTTGCTGATGGTCCTAGTTTCCTATCATTAAATTCATTTGGAAGCCATTTCATACTGGCAAAAACACCATCATCAGGAAAAGGAATGTTATATGTTTCCACATCTATCACAACTTGCTTTCTGCTTTTACTGGTTGGTGTATAGATAATTTTATTTTTGTTAAGTTTAGTCTTAGGTTTACCGGTGAGAGAATCTATGGTATAAAAATTTATTTCTACATTCGTATTTCTTACTTCTGGATCAGTTTTATGCAGATATAAAGTTACATGACTTACAAAACCTGACTTTCCTAAGTTATTTTTAAATTTCATACCCATTTCATAATTTGGAAAAGGTATTAATCTATTATTACCTTTCTGTTTAAGAGCAAAATGATGACTTACTTTTTTATATTTTTTCTCGTTAATAGTCACTGCTTCAATATCTGTATATTTTAAAGTGTCATTTTTAAATTTCTGTCCATTGACGAAAACAGTTAAAAAAAACAAAAAGCATTTTATTATAGCTCTCATACTCACTCATTTTTTGTTTTTTTTACATAAACTTCCAACCCCATCATCATATTAACAAAGCTTTCTTTACTTGGGTTCTGCCCACCACTCAATCCCCAATCTCCGTAAAGCCTCTCATAAGTAAGCTTTTCTTCTGATGAAGTTGTATATCTAATAGATGGGCCTAATTTTTTATCATTGAACTCATTGGGAAGCCATTTCATACTTACAAAAACACCATTAAGATAGAAAGGTATTTTGTGTGACTCTACATTTATTACAGCATGTTTTCTGCTTTTGCTGGTTGGCGTATAGATAATTTTATTTTTGTTAAGTTTAGTCTTAGGTTTGCCGGTGAGAGAATCTATAGTGTAGAAATTTATTTCAACATTTGTATTTCGTACATCAGGATCAGTTTTATGCAAGTATAGGGTTACGTGGCTAACAAAACCTACTTTTCCTAAATTATTATTAAATTTCATACCCATTTCCCAATTTGGATAAGGTATGAATCTTATATTTGCTTGTTTTTTCAAAGCATAGTTATAATTTACTTTTTTGTAATCTTTTTCATTAAATACTACAGCTTCAATATCATGTATTTTTTCTAAAACAATTTTGTAATCTTGTTTGGTAAAATCTTTTGTCAGAATATCTTTTGTCAGATATCCACTTTTACTAAATGATATGGTGTCTGATTCTTTGAATTGATTGATTAGGAAATAGCCTTTTTCATTACTGTGTGTAATAATTTTATTATTAATACTTAGGGCTACATTTTCGATTTCTCTTGAGTTTTCATCAGAAACAAATCCCTGAAAATTTTGACAGAAATAACTTCCAAAAATAAAAAAGAGAATGATCTGTAATAATTTTTTCATAAAATATTTAAATTTTTGATATAAGATTTTGATGCAGTAAACTTGGTATTGTAAATAAGTTTTTACAATACCAAGTGCTGTTTTTTTTTACTCTAATGAAGACGAAAGTCCTGTTGAAGGTTTATCGCAACCAGCAATATCTACAGTATTCCATTGAAAGAGTCCAAAAAATGCTCTATGATGCGTTACTCGCATGTAACATTTGGTTGAAGCATCATAATACAAACAACTTGTTCCGTCTGGTCCTACATAGCCATCTTTTGAGCAATTCCAATCTGCTTTTAAATCAGTAACAAAAATTGAGCTTGTCAAAATCACAAATAATGATAAAATTGCATTTTTTTTCATTTTAAAAAAATATTAATGTGTTAATCCCTACTTATTCAATTATCTATTTCTCCTTGAAATTTTTAATCTTCCTTTCGGAGGCAGCTTTCGGGTTATCCTGCCTTTTTGTATCATATTTTTTATTCTAACATTCGGTTTTTTAAAACTTTCTATACTCTCTTCTTAGTTTTGCGCAAAGTAAAAACGGAACCTCGTTAAAAATATTTTACAAAAGTTCCGTTTATTTTCTTCTTAAAGTTTTAAATAGAAAAAGCGTGGAACTATGTTTACCGTTAAGGAGGCACTGTCATACCCAAGCAACAAATAAACAATAGCCCACGCCGTAGCGTGAGCATTGCATATTCTTGTTGCTTTTGAAAATTGACAGTTTTCCTTAACAAGAAATAGCTAATGCTAATATTTTTTTCGTTAAAATCTTGGGGCTAAATTATAAAATAAAAATCAAAAAGCAAATTTTGTATGAGAAAATTTATAAAATTTTACTTTTTGTGATAAAATTTTTGTCATAGAACCGGCTAACATTAGATTTATGAAATGAAGCGATATAAATGATTACTCTATTGATGATGAAAGAGATTTTCTTCAAAGTGTCAAGCCGTTGTAAAACAGTAAATTATTGATGATTACATACAATCATATAAAATTTAATCTTTATCCAAATCAAAAACTTTATCTTTGGAAACTTAAATTTAAAAAAAAATGTTTACACCTGCCGAACTTTTAGAAATCAATCAGCTTCTTATTCCGGAAAATAAAATCGTTATTCTTACTCATTATAATCCGGATGGTGATGCTATTGGTTCAAGTCTAGGTCTAAAACATTACTTACGTGCAAAAGGAATTGAAGCCGAAATCGTTACTCCAAATGATTTTCCGAAGTTCCTGAAATGGATGCCTGAAGCAAAGAAAAACATCATTGGAGAATACAAAAGAAAAGTAGCTTTTGATCTCATCAACGAGGCGGATGTGATTTTCTGTTTAGATTTTAACTCTCCCGCAAGAATCGGGCTTTTAGGAGATTGGCTGATGAAAGCAAAGGCGAAAAAAATTCTTATCGATCATCATCAGCAACCTGAAGATTTTGATTTTGTGTATTCAGATACGATTATTCCTGCAACTTGTCAGATGATTTATCATTTCATTGAAGCGATGGATGACGAAGATTTGGTCAATAAAGAAATTGCAGAATGTTTGTATACAGGAATTATGACTGATACAGGAGGTTTTCGTTTCCGTTCGACAAGTGCAGCGACCCATAGAATTGTGGCAAATTTAATTGAAAAAGGAGCAGATCCTTCTGTGATTACTTCAAATACATGGGACACAAATACAGTTTCACGTTTACATTTACTGGCTTTAGTTTTAGGTAGAATTGAGGTCGTAAATGATGGTACAGTAGCAGTTTTATCTTTAACGAGAAAAGAACTTCAGGAATACGGTTTCCAGAAAGGTGATACGGAAGGTTTTGTGAATTACGGACTGAGTATTGTCGGCGTAAAAATGTCGGCGTTCTTCATGGAAGATCTGTATGAAGATTTTATTAAAATTTCTTTCAGAAGTAAAGACGATGTAGATGTCAATCAATTCTCCAGAAAATATTTCAGTGGTGGTGGTCACATCAATGCAGCCGGAGGAAAATCTATGGAATCTTTAGCTGATACAATTGAGACTTTCAAAGCGAGAGTATCTGAAGAGAATTTGTAGACAATATAATTGCCCTGTTTGTCATGCTGGAAGCATCTAAGCAATATTAAGAAACTGTTGAGAGACAAACTGTTTTGACAATAAATATTGAAAATTTAACTTAGATTTTACGATATCCTTTTTTCTCAAGCTCTTTACAGGTATAATCATAAACCTCAGAAAACATATCATCAAGAAATTTTTTGTTGAATAGACTGAACTTGGTCATTTTCGGCGGATCTAAAAATATATCGCACGACTGAGCTTTTGAATAAACAGATTTGGCAATGGCTAAATGTAAAATACGGTCAAATTCTTTCATCAAACTCATATTTTCAAGGCTGTCATAGCTTATAGAATTGACATGGGAGCCAATCAGGAAATCACATTTATCAATAATGGGTTCGATCGGCAAATTATCTAAAACTCCGCCATCCACATAAATTTTTTCACCTATTCTTACGGGAGGTAACACAAAAGGAACACTCGACGACGCCAAAAGCGGACCAAACAATTCGCCCTCAGAGAAAAAATCAACAATACCGTGAGTCATTTCTGTAGCCGCAACATAAACAGGAATTTTTAACACTTTAAAATCATCTTCAGGAAAATAATCCATTAATAATTTCATGATAAATTTTGAACTGAAAATTCCGTTTTTCGAAAGCTTTAAATAAGAACGTGAGAAAAAAGTGGTTTTTTTGACGATTTCCATCATTTCATCAGGCGATGTCCCGATAGAGTAGAATGCAGCTATGATAGATCCAGCGCTTGTTCCTGATATGATCTGAGGTTTCAGATCATATTCTTCAAGAGCTTTGAGAACGGCAATGTGGGCAATTCCGCGCATTCCGCCGCCAGATAAAGTGAGACCGATTACCGGTTTCTTTTTTTTGAAAGAGAATAATCCCATTTACAGAAGAAATTTTTTCGGAAGATGGTGAAGCAATTCTGTGTTGATGATTTCTGCACAAATTTTTGGTTTTTCCCAATGCCCGTTGTGTCCGCAATCGAGAACGTAAGATTTAATGTTGGTTCTGTCCGGAAGATTTTTAATGGTGTTGTCAGTTTTCACGGCGTTGTCGTGCTTTCCGGCAAGAATTAAAATTTTTGCTTCCAGATTTTCAAGAACATGCTTTTTATCTGTTCTCGCAACCATACCTTTTACACAGGCTAAAGCTCCTAGATTATTGGTAGAAAGTGCAACTTCTAAGGCGGTTTCTATTTTACCTTCCAAAACATCTCTTTCGTTTTGATTAAATAAATTAGGAACTCCGGCTCTTGCATAGTGAGCAAATGCATCTTTGATAATTCTATAGCTTTTTATTCGTTGCTCTTTTTTCTCTTCGTCATCTGCAAAATAGGTTGAAAAGAATAAAGTCAGACTCTTCAGATTTTCAGGGAATTTTTCGGCAAAAGCTAAAGACGTGTAACCTCCCATAGAATGACCGAGAAGGTGAATTTTATCTAAATTTTCATGATCAACTACTTTTTTTACTTCTTCAGCCATGAGTTCCATTGTATGAACTTCTGCTAAAATATCAGATTTTCCGTGACCGGGAAGATCGATTTTTAATAAAGTGAAATCTTCGGAAAGATGAGTTTCCATATCACTCCAGATGCTGAGGTTTTCCATAAAACCGTGAAGCAAAACCAAAGTTTCTTTTCCGTTTCCTTTTTTTTCGAAGTTGAGCATAGTTTAGATTTTAAAAATGAATATCAATATAATCTACAAAACCTGAACCATTGACCATATCCTGAAGTCTGTAAGTTTTTCCGCCATCTTTTGACATGAAAGTTTTTGTCCCTTTTCTTTTGTATGGCTTTCCATTATCATTGTCAGAAATTTTTTGGATGATTTCTCCTGTGAAATTCATGTGCTTTGCCGAAACGACCTGTACAAACCCTTTTAATACAACAGAATTATTACCGGATTTTATATCTCCTGATACATTGTAATTGTCTCTTTCTCCTTCAATTTTGGTGAAATTTACCGATCCTGAATATTTAGGTGAACTGTCATTCTGATAGACAAATTTGTGACTTCCGCTGAAATCTCTGAAGCGGTTTTTGCTGTTTAATGCTTTTATGCTGTCATTAATTTTCGTTCTCGCTGCATTGATGGAGTCCACTGTTTTTGTACTGTCAGAAGTATTATCTGTTTTTTGAGATTCTTTTTTAGAACAAGAGAATGTGAGGATTCCTGCGATGGCTATGATTAAAGTTTTTTTCATCAATTCAAATAAATTATATGCTCAAATTTAAATAAAAAAAGAGCATTATAAAAATGCTCTTCAGTTTATTTTGTTACGTGTTCGTAAACTTTCTTTTCCCAGGGTTTGATGTCTGTGATTCCGTATCGTTCTTTTTTGGAGATGGCAATATTGTCTAAAACATCAACGAAATTTTTATAGTTTGCATCATCAGTTGGTTTTACAATGATGGTAAAGTTTTCTGGAACCGGTGCTTCCTTATAAGCTTCAGAAATGATGTTTGATATTTTTACTCCACTGAAATCTGTTTCTTTTAAATTTTTTTCAGTCAGTTCTTTCTCATTACTCTGATGATAGAAAACCCGATTGTCTTTTCCGAGAATAAATGTAACTTGATTTTTGTCGTCGATGAATTTATCACGAATTGGATTTGGATTCGGATCTTTTGCGGGTAAACCAAGATCCATCACATTAGGTTTTGTAAAATTGGTGGTAAACATAAAGAAGGTAATTAATAAAAATCCTAGATCCACCATTGGAGTCATGTCAACTCTGATTGGGTTTTTCTTTTGTTTTCCTCCTTTTTTTTCTTGTACGATCACTTCAGCCATAGTAGTATTTTTTAATGTTAAACGGTTTTTAATAAAGATTGGTATATTGTTTCTTAATTTTAAAAATCAATGCAAAGTTTATACCTAAAATTAAGAATCGTTAACTATTATTTATTTTAATAAAATGTTACGCATAATGGTGAGTTGGAAAAATTCAGACAACAAAAAACTCACACCTTTCGATGTGAGTTTTAGATATTTTAAATCTAAGATTATTTATTCTTTTTGTAGAAATTTACCCCGCATTCTAAGAATTTTTTAAAGTCATCTTTTGGCATATATCCGGAAACTGGGGTATTGATCACTTTTCCGTCCGGAGTTATTAATACATAATGTGGTTGAGAATTATTATTAAAATTTACCTGCTGAAATAAGCTCCATCGGTCACCGATTGTTTTTACTCTTTTTACTTGCCCCTCACCCAAATCAATTTTGGTTTTCTGATCTTCAGGAAGTTCTTCTTTGTCATCTACATAAAGAGAAGCAAGAACAATATCGTTCTGAAGAATCGGTAAAATGTCCGGCTCGCTCCAGACAAATTCTTCCATTTTTCTACAGTTTTCACAACCGTAACCTGTGAAGTCAATCAGGATGGGTTTGTTTTCTTTTTTAGCTAATTCAATGGCGTTAAAGAAATCGTGTTCGGGTTTCATTCCTAAAATTCCGTCTTTTTCATCATGGAAATAGCTTACATTCAAAGGAGGCAAAATTCCACTCAACAATTGCATTTTTGGTCTTTCTGCAGGAACTAATCCCTGGATTAAATAAATTACAAAACCAATTCCCAAAACTCCCAAAACCTTTCTTGTCAAAGAAATTTTCGGTTTTTTGTCATCGTGCGGGAATCTGATTAATCCAAATAAATATAAAGCCAGACCAATCCCGACAACAATCCAGATTGCAATGAAAAGTTCTCTTTTAATTAAGAACGTTTTCGAAACTAAATCTGCTTTTGAAAGGAATTTTAAAGCTAAAGCCAATTCGATGAAACCTAAAACAACTTTCACAGTATTCATCCACCCTCCCGATTTCGGAAGACTTTGTAAAGCCTGTGGAAATAATGCTAAAAGTCCGAAAATAATTGCCCAGGCTAAACCAAAACCTGTTAAAGCCAAAGTTAAAAGTGTCGGAATATGAGACGAACCGGATAACGATCCTCCCAATAAACTTCCCAAAATAGGACCTGTACAAGAGAAAGATACAATCACCAAAGTCAGCGCCATGAAGAAAATACCGATAATTCCTCCTGCTTCTTCTGCTTTTGAAGATTTGTTGGCAATTGAACTTGGTAACGAAATATCATAATAGCCGAAGAAACTTCCCGCAAAGAAAATAAAGATGATGAAGAACACTACATTCAGCCAAACACTGGTAGAAATTTCATTAAAAATATTTCCCGCAATTCCGTCAATTAAATGGAAAGGAACACTTAATAAAACAAAAATCATCAAAATGAAAAATCCGTAGATCAATGCATCTCTTTTTCCTTTTGCTTTGTTTTGACTTCCTTTTGTAAAAAATGAAACCGTCAAAGGTATCATCGGAAATACGCATGGAGTCAATAAAGCGATCAATCCGCCAATGAAACCTAGGAATAAATACATCCAGTAATTTTCAGATGCTACAACCGCTTCAGTTCCGCAATCCGTCAAAGGTTTTTTGAAATCAATTGATGCAATTTTTAATTGTTTTGGGTCAAGTTTTGAAGTTTCCGTTGCAGTAATTTCACTTTTTGCCGTATTTTCAACGACAGTTTCCGTGGTTTTTACAGAATCTTTTACCTCTTCAGTTGGCGCAACAGCATCTTCTGAAACTCCTTTTGGCGTAATTTTTTGAGTGAATTCTAAAGTATTCGGAGCCAGACAAACTCTGTCATCACAAGTCTGGTAAGTGATTTCAGCGATAACTTCTCCGGGTTTTGTTCCGTCTTTTAATTTGAATTTCTGTTTAAAACCTGCAGCGTTAGAATAATAAATGATGGTTCCGCCGAAAGCTTCAGAAAATTCTTCGTGCTTTTTTCCAACTTCCTGGAATTTACCAATCAGTTCGATATTTTTCCCCGAAACAATGTATTCTGTAGGAATTCCAGTGTCTTCAGGAATATCTCTCGAATAAATATGCCATCCACTTTCCAAAGTTGCATTTAAAACAGCTTCGTATTGATTATTGCCAAGTTCGTTGACAGTGAATTTGAATTTTACAGGATTTTTTATTTGTGCATTGATTCCTGTGAATAAGAACAGGAGAATGAGTAAAAACCAGTTTTTGAATTTCATTTTACTTTTCATTAAAAATTGTGAGAATGTTTTTAGTTCTCTCATCTTTTGCGTAGCGTTTGTCTTGTCTGAAAGGAAGAATGCCTAAAACACTATTGTTTCCGTCTGTCAGAAGCCAAATTTTTTGCTTGGCTAAAATAGACAATTTTTCGTCCCTAAAAAACTTCGAAACTTTCTTTTTTCCCGAAAAACCGATGGGATAAAAAACGTCACCTTCCTGTTTTCTGCGCAGTTGTAGAGGAAATGTAAGTTTTTCAGCATCAAAATCCCAACTTATAGTTTTATTGATTCCTTCAATGCTTTCAATTGTATCTTCGAGATTAATGATGATTTGGTTTTCAGAAAGTTTTATTTTTTCAATTAAAATAATTTCGTCCCTATTTTCTTTTTTTTGATTCAATGGATTAAAAATTAATTCATATCTATTGATAATTAATTGATAATGAGTAGCAAAAAAAGAACTTCCGGTCTCTGCGGTGAAGATTTTTTTAATCTCCTCCTCTTTATTAAAACCATATTTTTTCAGGATTTCAAATTTCACAAAATCACTTTCCAGATTAAGCTTTCCTTTATCTAAAATTTTATTTTCTTTACTTGAAATTGTAATTCTGTTTTCAATTTCTTCAATCTGTCGCTTAACAAAATCTTTTGTCTGATTTAAATAAGATAAAGACTTCTTAAAATTCTCCAAAAAATGATCATTCGTTTCCAAAAGTTTCGGAACCACTTCGTTTCTGATTTTATTTCTTAAATAATCACTTTTTTTATTGGAAAGATCTTCCCGATATTCAATTTGATTCTTTTCAGCGAAATTGTAAATTTCGTTTTTAGAAAAATGTAAAAGCGGACGGAGGATATTGTTGTCATTCGCAGGAATTCCGCTCAAACCTTTGATTCCGGAAGCTTTAGATAAGTTAATGATAAAAGTTTCAAGCTGGTCGTTCAGATGATGCGCAGTCACCAAAAATTCAAGATTTTCTTTTTCCTGAATGTGTTTAAAAAAATTATATCGAAGGTCTCTCGCCCAAAGCTGAATAGAATTCTCAGGTTTTTTATCTTTTTCTGAAACTTCATATAAATGAAATTTAATATCATGTTTTTGGCAAAAATCTTCAACGATTCTTTGATCAGAATCAGAATCTTCCCCACGAAGTTTGTAATTCACATGAGCAACCTGAAAACTTAAACCTAAAGCCTTAAAAACGAAAGCCAAAACCATAGAATCTGCACCTCCGCTTACTGCTAAAAGATACGTTTGATTTTCGGGGAATGAGATGAGATTTTCGAGTTGTTTCTTAAAGGTTGATCTTTCAAGCATGAGGCTTAGAATTTCTTTTGTGCAAAGATAAACCATATAATTAAAATGAATTTTCCTAAATTTGACTCGTCTAAAAAAGATTATTTATGAAGATTTTTAAAATTTTAGCAGTTTCTGCAATGGTGTTGGGCGTAACATCTTGTGTAAGTAAAAAGCAGTATGACGCATTGAGCGGCAACTACAAACAGTGTATCGAAAATATCGGCGAAAGACAGAGAGAAATTCAGGATCTGAAAGGTCAGAATTCTACGTTGACCGCAGAAAATAACTTATTAAAAAGTCAGCATGATGCTCTGAAATCATCTTTGGATGCGTGTCTTTCAAATACAGGGAAAAGCTCTGCAAACATTGATAAATTGGTGGGAGAAATTAATTCTTCTAATATGTACATCAAGCAGCTTATTTCTTCTAATGCGAAAAATGACAGCTTAAATTTAGCTTTGTCAAACAAGCTGAAGAGATCTTTGGATAACGTCACTGACGATGATGTTCAGGTGAAAGTTCTGAAAGGAGTTGTAATGATTTCACTTTCAGATAAAATGTTATACAAAGTAGGAGATTACAATGTGCTTCCTGCGGCTCAGGAAGTTTTGGGAAAAGTAGCTAAAGTGATCAACGATTACGATAAATATTCTGTATTGATCGAGGGTAATACAGATAATTCTCCTTTAAGTTCAGCAAATTTACCAAGAGACAACTGGGATCTTTCTGCATTGAGAGGAACGTCAATTGCCAAAGTATTGCAAAGCCAGTTTGGCGTCGATCCGGCAAGAATTACTGCGGGTGGTCGTTCAGAATACAATCCTAAAGCAACAAATATGAGTGTTTCCGGGAGAGCTGAAAATAGAAGAACAGAAATCATTATTATGCCTAAGCTTGATGAGTTTATGAAATTAATGGATATTGCTCCCAAAAAATAGCGATAATGAATAACAGAAAATCCCGATAAATTTTATCGGGATTTTTTTTAATTACGTCTTCTCTTTAAAGTTTTAAGAAGATTTCTTTTAAAGCGAATGACATTCTTTTTTGAGGGAATTTTTCTGAAGGCTCGAATTGTTTCATCACTTAATCTTCAGTCTGGGTTTCTTTTAAATTTTTTCTCATCATCATGTCAGATGGCTTCTTTATTTGGCAAAGCTACCGCTAAAAAAGATTATAAAACATCCGTGTTTTTACGGTATTTGGATTATGATTGTTGATTTATATTATTCAAAAAAATTATTTATATTTAAGTAAATTTGAAGCTTAAAAATTATTATCATGAGCTTTTTCGAAGACAAAAACCCCGAAATGGACAGGTATTTGGAAAATCATGCTTCTGCAGAGCCGGAAATTCTCAGGAAGCTGAGAAGAGAAACCTTTCAGAAGACTACTCAGCCCCACATGATTTCAGGGTATCAGCAAGGGAGACTACTGACGATTATTTCAAAAATCCTTCAGCCAAAGAATATTTTAGAAATCGGAACTTTCACAGGCTATGCATCCCTTTGCTTAGCAGAAGGTTTGTCTAAAGATGGTAAGCTGATTACTTTGGATGTGAATGAAGATTTGGCTTATCTGCCCAAAAAGTATTTTTCAGAAAGTGAATTTTCAGATCAGATTCACTTTAAACTTCAGGACGCAAAAGAATTTTTAAAGGAAACGGATGAAGTTTTTGATCTTGTTTTCATTGATGCTGATAAAGAAAACTATGCTGAGTATTTCAGATTGATTAAACCTAAAACAAAATCAGGATCAGTGGTGATGTTTGATAATGTGCTTTGGTACGGAAAAGTTTTAGAAGAAAACCCAAAACAGAAATCTACGCAGGTCATTAAAGAACTTAATGATTTGGCAGCGAAAGACGATGATTTTGAAAATCTTATTTTACCTTTGCGTGACGGAGTAAATCTACTTCGAAAGAAATAATTAAAAGATTTAAATGTTAAATAATTAAAAGATTTGTATCTCTAATTTTTAAATTTTTAAATCCTTCAATCTTTTAATATAAATAAATGGATAAAGGAATTTGTGTTGTGACAGTAGCACCTGTGCGTGCAGAAAATTCTGACAAGGCAGAAATTGTTACAGAAATATTGTTTGGTGAAAGTGCAGATATTTTGGAAGTCAATAAAAACTGGACCAAAATAAAGATGCATTACGACGGTTATGAAGGCTGGATGGATACCAAGCAAATAAAACCTGTTGCCGATGAATATCTTACGAGTCGTAGAATTACTTTGATTACAGAAGATTTTGCTTCTATAATGACCAATGACGGGCGTACTTTGCTTTCTATGGGCTCTGAAGTTGAATATCCTGCTGTTGCATCAAGACGCAGCCATGATGTAAGAGAAAGTATTGCCTTAACTGCCAAAGAATTTCTGAATGTTCCCTACTTATGGGGTGGGAAAAGCTTTTTTGCTGTCGACTGTTCTGGTTTTGTACAGTTGGTTTTTAAAATTCACAATGTAAAACTTCCGAGAGATACTTATCAGCAGGCTGAAGTTGGCGAAGTTCTGAGTTTTGTGGAAGAAAGTCAGCCTGGAGATCTTGCATTTTTCGAAAATTCCGAAGGTAAAATTATTCATGTCGGAATTATGCTTGAAAATCAAAAGATCATTCACGCATCCGGAAAAGTGAGAATCGATACGTTGGATTCTACAGGGATTTTTAATAAAGAAATGAATAAGCATACTCATAAACTGAGAGTAATAAAGAATGTTTTATAGATATGGAAAATAATATATTTTTAGCATTTGATTTTGTCAACTTTGCTTTGATCATATTGTTGTGGTGGATTACTGTTAAAAATTATAAAATTTTACCAGCAGTTATTCCAACTCATTTCGATTTTGAAGGAAAGGCAGATCGTTTCGGAAACAAAAAGTTTATCTATCTAATGCCCGTATTCGGTGTAGTTGCCTATGTCGGATTTTTAATTGTATTAAATTACCCTGAAGCCGTCAATTTTCCTGTAAAAATTACGGATCAAAATAAAGATAATCAGATATCAATTATGATGTTCTTTATGAAATGGCTGCTAACACTCGTTTTAATAATTTTTTTAAATAATCAGGACTATATGATAAGATATAGTTTTAACGAAAATGCTAAAACGCGAATTCCATTTTGGATACCATTAGTTTTGATTTTCCTGAGTCTTATAACTACAATAATTTTAGCATCAGTTTTTAAATAAATGATGAGTAAAGTTTACCACATATTCATTCATCTTCTCATCTTCGGTATGAAGGTTTTTTCGTTGTTTAACGATAAAACTAAAAAAGGCGTTGAAGGAAGGGAGGAATCTGTGAGTCTTGTGAGATCTGCTTTTTCGGCTTCAGATAAAATTATCTGGATGCATGCTGCAAGTTTAGGTGAATACGAACAAGGATTGCCCGTTCTGGAAAAGCTGAAAGATCAGTTTCCTTCTTATAAAATTTTGGTGACTTTCTTCTCACCTTCCGGTTATGAAAATGTTGTTAAAAAGAAAAATATTGCAGATGTAATCTGCTATTTACCTTTTGATACAAAGAAAAATGTGAGAGAGTTTTTGTCTCAAATCAATGCTGAACTATTTTTTACGGTGAAGTATGATTATTGGTATAATCTGCTTGAAGAACTGAAAAATAAGAATGTAAAAACATTTGTAATCTCAGCATTGTTCTATGAAAGTCAATCATTTTTTACTTCTTATGGAAAATGGTTTGTAAAGCAGCTACAAAAAAATATAGACTGGTTTTTTCATCAGACACAGCATTCTTATTTTCTGGCTAAAAGTATTGGTTTAACAAAGGCTTCGGTTACTGGTGATACAAGATTTGACAGGGTGAAACATCTGAAAAGCCGGGATAATCATGTTGATTTTATTAAAGAATTTGTAGGTGATGAAAAAGCAATTGTCTTTGGAAGTTCGTGGCAGGCAGAAGAGAAAATTTTGAAAATGGTTTTTGAGAAAAATCAGAAGGTAAAGTTGATCATTGCTCCACACGATTTAAGAAGAGTTGACAATCTGAAAGCAATGTTTTCAGATGCAATTCTCTACAGCGAAGTAAAGAACTCTCAAAACCTCCAACTCTCCAACTCTTCAACTTTAATAATCGACAGTATAGGATTGTTGTCAAAATTGTATTCTTATGCAGATATTGCCGTTGTGGGGGGAGGATTTCATGATTCCGGACTGCATAATATTCTTGAGGCGGCAACTTTTGGGGTTCCTGTAATTTTCGGGAATCATTACATGAAAAATCCGGAGGCGGATGATTTAATCAAAGCTGATGGCGGAAAATCTTTTGAACATGAAAATGAAGCTGCAGAATTTGTGCTTTATCTCTTAAATAATAATGAAGAGTTAGACAGTATGTCAGATAATGCCGGAAAATTTGTGGCTGAACAACCCAATTCGTCAGAGCTGATTATAAAGAAAATTCTTTCATTTTAGAAATCCCTGACTTTTAATATCTTTTACGATCAAATCCAGATGGTCAGGAATTTTATCGATGGTTAACCAATTAAAATCAAAACTATTATTGATACAGAGTTTTTCCAAGTATCTGTTTTCATGAATTTTTGATTCTATGCTTTCTAATATTTCGTTAAGCTCCATCCAATAATCTTCGTCAAGTTTTTTAATCGAAATAAGGGCTTTCAAAAGTTTATTAATCATGTAAATATAAAGCTTATAAATATTGTCAAACCTTTGATGATTGAGTTTGTCATTACTTTGTAAAATTTGATTGACAAGAAATAGTTGCAGATAGATGTCCCCGAATTTATCAGTTGTTATTTTGACGTGTTCCGTAATTTCTGCGCTTATTTTTCTGATCAGAACCAAAAAATATTTAGGATTTCCAATGTATTTTGACGCCAGAAGAATTCTTTCTTCAATCTGCTCTTCCATCTGAGATCTTTTCTGATCTGTTGTTTCGGTATCAATCAGTTCAAAATAAAGTTTTTTTGATAAAAGTTTATCCTTTTTCAGCAAACGGAAAATCAAACGGTCTTTTTCAATAGCTGAAAAATTGCTCAGCGCAGCTTTAAATTCTTTAGAATATTCCATTAATTAAATATTTTCGAGTATTTCAAAAATCCGTTAAATGCCCAATTTGCGGTGTAATACAAAGATTTCACAGTAGAAAATTTCATGAAATCTTTATATACCAAATATTGATCCTTTATAATATTCTGTTTTTTTCTTGAAACGCTTGTAGGATGCATCCTGTATTTTGCCATAGTTTTCCGGAGAGGTTTTCCTTCAGGAATTTTTTTAAGCAAATTCAACCACATCACATGATCTTCGCGTTTACTTCCTTCCGGGAAAAATTCTATGCCAACTCTTTTAGAATCATACATAGATGAAAGGAGAGAAAGACGGCAGGTTTTCAATAAATTTTTAAAAGTCACCACTTTATCTGCTTTGAAATCCTCAATTTTAGGATCTAAATTCTCATCACATCTTGCATATGTGGAGTAGGCAATCTCGGCGTTTTCTTTTTTCATAAAAGCGACCATTTCCTCAAGAAATTCAGGTTCCCAAAAATCATCGGCATCCAGAAATGTGATAAATCTTCCTGTTGCATTTTTTAGCGAAATATTCCTTGCGTGTCCTGCTCCGCCATTTTTTTCTGCAATGGTGAGTTTTATCCTGGGATCATTGATTTTCTGAATAATTTCTACAGAATTGTCAGTCGATCTGTCATCCGTAATCAGCCATTCCCAGTCGGTAAAAGTCTGATTCTGCACAGAGCCGATCGTTTCTTCTAAAAATTTTGAAGAATTGTAGCAGGGCGTTATGATCGAAACTTCAGGCATTCAGTATTTTTTGCAAATATAGAGTTTTGAAAATGGTCTTTAAAAGAGCTGTTTTTGAAAAAATGTAAATTATGATTCCAAAATTCAAAAAAAATGATGGAGTTTTAATAAAAAATCATAATTTTATGCCTTGAAAAATTTGATCTATGAAGAAATTAGCATTATTGTTTGCAGGTTTATCATTAATGGTAGCTACTACCGCATGTAACGATGACGACGAAACTGTGCAGGAGTTTCCAATCGTGGGAACCTGGAAACCGGTAGCAGAAGTGAGAACTGAGGTTGATCTTGACGGTGTCGGGGTTTCTGATGAAATTACTTATACTACCTGTCAGAAAGAATCTACATGGGTTTTTAGTGAAAATGCTACAGGTAAAAGAACAGATAAAGATGAGGTAGGGTCACCTTTGGCTTGTACAACAGTTAATCAACGTAACTTCACTTATGTTTATACCAAATCTGATAAGAATTTCGAAATAAAATATCAGGGAACTGTAGTTCCTGAAAAAGGTCAGGTTGTGGATCTTAATGCCGAAACGATGAATATCAAATTTGTGGATGATACAGATCCTACTGTTTATAAAACTACGACACGTACTTTTAAAAGGATAGCTCAATAATATTTTAGAACTTTATTGTAATCATATGAATCTCATCTTCGGATGAGATTTTTGTTTTTTAGATCTGTAAGAACTTATTTTTTATTTGGTTGAATATAGACTCATCAGAAACTGAGTAGTATTCGTTATTTTAAATGATTTTTAAAATAAATTGATATTTTGTAAGAGTTAAAGTGTATATGTTGTTGATTATTCATTAATTTTACTAAAGAATAATATAATTCATATGTCTAGTTTAATACAAAAAACCACAGTTTTAGGCGCTTTCAACGCCTATCATCTTCTGCGTAGAACGACGTATAACATTACGAAGGCAAGAATTAATGAATATGCTTTAAAAACTCCGGATCAGGCACTTACGGAATTGTTTATTTTTGATACTCCGACTCCGCCTAGTCCGCTTAATGATAATGGCGAAACCATCGTTCCTACATTTGCAGTTCCTACGATTACCGATACTTTGAATACCGCTAATTCTGTGTTGTATGATAATTATTGGTGGATGTATCAGGCTTTGAAAAGCCCTTCCGCACAATATAAAATCGTTTATTGGCTGCATTTGCTTTTTGTTACAGATAATGATGCCAGTTTTTTTACAAATTTTGATTATAAAGAGCTTTTAAGGTTTCACGCCAATGGAAGTTTAAAAGATTTAGCCATCAGAATGACGCTCAATCCAAGAATGCTTACTTACCTAAATAATAATGTAAATCAAAAGAACAGCCCGAATCAAAACTATGCGCGTGAATTTCTAGAATTGTTTACCATTCTCAAAGGTCCGCAAATCGCAACAGGAAACTATACAAATTATACAGAAACCGACGTGCAGATGGCGGCGAAAGTTCTTACGGGATTTACACTCACCTCTTCTGTTCAGCTCAATAAAACGGCAAGAATAAATACTGTAGATCCTATTACAAAGATTCCCCAAGGTTTTATTAATGTAAATACGCACGATTTAACCAATAAAACATTCAGCTCTGCTTTTAATACAACAATTAATGGCGGGACGACTGTAGATACGATTCAGACAGAGTTTCAGAATTTCATCAACATGATTTTTAATCAAAATGAAACCGCTAAAGCATATTGCAGAAGAATGTACAGATATTTTGTTGGGAGAACAATCACAACAGATATTGAGGATAATATTATAGCTCCTTTGGCAACTCAATTGAAGAATAATAATTATCAGATTTTACCAGTCATAAAAACTTTACTATCAAGTAAACACTTTTATGATGAAGAAGATTCAATTTATGCAGATCAAACAATAGGCGCACTGGTTAGAAATCCTTTGGAACTGTACTTTCATATGTTTTCATTGTTAAATCTTTCAATGCCTACATATTTAGCGAATCCAAAAGCGCTGCACGGTTATCTATCTCTCTTTTCCAGCTATTCGCAAAATACGGGAATGCCGGTTTTCAGACCTCAAACGGTGAATGGTTATGCTGCGTATTCCAGCAGTCCGAATTATGATAAAAACTGGATCACCACATCGTCTCTTAGAATCAGATACAATAATTCTATTGATATTTTAATTAATGGAAATACCCAAAACGGTTTTTTATTTAAATTAAATCTTCCTGCTTTTGTAAAAGACAGCGGGTACTTTCAAAATCCTGGTAATGCAGATATTTTAGTTTCAAATTTTTGTGAACTCTTATTTGTAGATATTCCTCCGACTGATAGGTTGAATTATTTTAAAACAGTATTCTTAAACGGACTGAGTCTTACAAACTGGCTTAATGAATGGAATAATTTCATTAATACAGGTACAGCTACCAATGTGAAAATTCCAATTGATCGATTGGTGAAAGCGCTTATTAAATCTCCAGAATTTCAAGTAATGTAATCATGAACAGAAGAAAATTTTTACAGATGGCTTCTATGGCGGGAGTGGGAACGCCTTTTCTGCTCAATGGGATGCCGACAAGATTTTTAAATCAGTTTCTGGATTTCAATGTAAATTGTGATGCGGTAAATGACAGGGTTTTGGTGATTTTACGGATGGCCGGAGCCAATGACGGACTCAATACTGTAATTCCAGTAAGTCAGTATGATACTTATGCGAATCTTCGTCCGAATATCAAAATAGCAAATACGGGAACCGGATCGTATATTAATTTGGATAATACTGTTGCTTCTGCCAAGCAAGTGGGGCTTCATCCTTCGATGACGGGTTTCAAATCGCTTTATGATTCAGGAAAGTTGACTTTAATGAATGGAGTAGGATATCCGAATCCAAATTATTCGCATTTCAGATCCGAAAATCTGATGTTTGCAGGGAAAGACGGTTCGAATAATCAGGATCTTCTGGATGGTATTTTTGGAAGATATTTGGGTGGGCTTTATCCCGGACTTGCAGGTAATCCAACAACTCAAAGTCCGGATCCTCTCGCAATTCAGCTGGGAAATCTGAATCCTTGTCTTTTCTATGAACATACGGTAGAAAAAAATATTGAATACAACCTTACTGGTTTTCAAACTACGCTTTTCAATACGCTTACGATACCTGTAAATTCCGAATACAATGATCTTTTAGATTATATAAAAGGTGTTGCTACAAGTATGGACAGTTATTATAATCGTGTGATGCAGGTTTTCAATGCAGGAAATAATTCTACAGTCACTTACCCGAATTCAAGTTTAGGAAAACAGCTGAAAGTTGTTGCCAGATTGATAAAAGGTGGCAGTAAAACTAAAATTTTTCAGGTAAATTTGGGAGGTTTTGATACGCATGTCAATCAAATTCAGTCAGGAAGTACACAGTTGGGAAATCATTCTAATTTATTGGGTGATATTTCCAATTCGATAGCGGCTTTCCAGACGGATATCGAAGCTTTGGGAATCGGAAATAAAATCTTGACGGTTTCTTTTAGTGAATTTGGAAGACAAGTTAGAGAAAATGCCAGTTTAGGAACAGATCACGGAGATTTGGCTCCTTTCTTTATTGTCGGAACTAATATTTCCGGTGGTATTATGGGAGATCATCCTGTATTTACCAATGCTACAAGTTACTACTACAATCAAAACCAGAGAAGATACGATTACAGACAGATTTTCGCATCTTTAATGCAAGACTGGCTTGGTGCGGATTCCGGGTTGATTGCTTCTGCCGAACTTCAAAGTTTTGTTGCTCCAGGAACAAAGGTTAATTTAGTGAAAACAGCCAGCGTTGCATCTACGGTCTGTAGCACTTTGGGCACTTCTGAGACTAAATCTGTACAGAATGTTAAAATTTATCCTAATCCTGCAAAAGATTATATTAATATTGAAATCCCAGATTTTAATAAAAATGCTGAGATTATTTTATTCGATGTTTCCGGAAGGAAAGTTCATTCAGAATTTAAATCATTTTTAAATGGGAAAACAAACATCTTTGTAGGAAACCTTACAGACGGAAATTACATTTTAAATATAAATCACGACGGACAAATATCATCTGCGAAAGTTATTGTTTCAAAATAATTCAAAATTAAAAAATATTAATAGGTCTAAAATTTTTATCTAATGTTTAAATTAATATCTTTAAGTTAAATTTACCTCTGGACTGATATTTTAGTCCAGATCTTTTTTATAAAAAACACTAAATTTGTGAAATCAATATAATATACAATTAACAGAATGTTTTACGATCATCAGCAGATAGAAAAAAAGTGGCAGAAATACTGGGAAGACAATCAAACTTACAAAACTTCCGATAAAACAGACAAACCGAAATTTTATGTTCTCGATATGTTTCCTTATCCTTCCGGAGCAGGACTTCATGTTGGTCATCCTCTCGGATACATTGCGTCAGATATTTATGCGAGATACAAAAGACATCAAGGTTTCAATGTTCTTCATCCTGTTGGTTACGATAGTTTCGGACTTCCTGCTGAGCAGTATGCAATTCAGACCGGGCAACATCCTGCAATTACTACTGAGCAAAACATTACGAGATACGAAGAGCAATTAAGAAAAATCGGATTTTCATTTGACTGGAGTAGAGAAGTGAGAACTTCCGATGCTTCCTATTATAAATGGACACAGTGGATTTTCATTGAATTATTCCATTCCTGGTATAATAAAGATACAGACAAGGCAGAATCGATCACAACTTTGATCAAGCATTTTGAAGAAAAAGGAACAGCAGATTTAAATGCCAATCAAAACGATGAATTACATTTCACAGCAGAAGAATGGAAATCTGCTTCTGAAATTGATAAAGAAGATATTTTATTAAATTATCGATTGGCTTACAGAGCTGAAACGACTGTAAACTGGTGCCCTGCTTTGGGAACGGTTTTGGCAAACGATGAGGTGAAAGACGGAAAATCTGAAAGAGGAGGTTTCCCTGTTTTTCAAAAGAAAATGATGCAGTGGAGCATGAGAATTTCTGCATATTCTGAAAGATTATTGCAAGGTTTAAAAACTTTGGACTGGCCACAACCTCTGAAGGATTCTCAGGAATACTGGATCGGAAAATCTCAGGGAGCACAGGTGAGATTCAATGTTGAAGGTCATGATGAGATCGTTGAAGTATTCACGACAAGACCAGATACAATTTTCGGAGCAACCTTTATGGTTTTGGCTCCGGAAAATCCTTTGGTAGAAAATATCACAACGGCAGAACAAAAAGCTGAGGTTGATTTTTATATTGAAGAAACTTCAAAGAAAACCGAGCGTGATAGAATGGCAGATGTGAAAAACGTTTCGGGTGCTTTCACGGGAAGTTATGCGATCAATCCTTTCAGCAATGAAAAGATGCCAATCTATATTTCAGATTACGTATTGATGGGTTACGGAACGGGAGCTGTAATGGCGGTTCCTGCACATGACGAGCGTGATCACAGATTTGCAAAGAAATTTAATTTAGAAATTAAAAAGGTTGTAGAAACGGATGAAGACATTCAGGAAAAATCTTTTGATTCTAAAGATTCTGCCTGTGTAAATTCTGATTTCTTAAATGGTTTAAATTATAATGATGCAAAAGCATTAATAATAGATGCGATTGAGAAAAAAGGAATCGGTCACGGAACGACGAACTATAGACAGCGTGATGCGATTTTCTCAAGACAGCGTTATTGGGGAGAGCCGGTTCCTATTTATTATAAAGATGGAATGCCTTACACGTTACCAACTTCTGCTTTGCCTTTGGAACTTCCTGAAGTTGAAAAATATTTACCGACTGAAGATGGAGATCCGCCATTGGGAAATTCAAAAACTTTTGCCTGGGATGAAGCGAATCAAAAAGTAGTTGCGACAGATCTTATTGATGATAAAACTATTTTCCCGTTAGAATTATCTACAATGCCGGGTTGGGCAGGAAGTTCTTGGTATTTCCTTAGATATATGGATCCTAATAATGATGAGGTTTTTGCGAATAAAGAATTATCAGATTATTGGGGGCAGGTAGATTTATATATTGGAGGTAGCGAGCACGCAACCGGTCACTTATTGTATTCCCGTTTCTGGAATATGTTCTTAAAAGACAGAGGATATATCAGTCAGGACGAGCCTTTCCAGAAGTTGATCAATCAAGGGATGATTTTGGGGATGAGTGCTTTTGTTTATAGAGTTGTTGGTACAAATCAATATGTTTCTAAGAATCTTATAAATGATTATATAACTCAAGTGTTACATGTTGATGTATCTTTATTAAAAGGAACATCTGACGAATTAGATATTGAAGCTTTTAAATCTTGGAGACCGGATTATGCAGACGCAGAGTTTATTTTAGAAGACGGAAAATACATTACAGGTCGTGAAGTAGAAAAAATGTCCAAATCAAAATACAACGTAGTCAATCCGGATGATATTTGTAACGAATACGGAGCTGACGGTTTAAGATTGTATGAAATGTTTTTGGGTCCATTAGAGCAATCCAAGCCTTGGAACACACAGGGTCTAAGCGGAGTTTATGGTTTCTTGAAAAAATTCTGGAATTTATATTTTAATGAAGATACTTTTGAAGTCTCTGAAGAAGAACCTACAAAAGCTGAATATAAAATTTTGCACACCTTAATAAAAAAGGTGGTGTATGATATTGAAAATTTTTCTTTCAATACGTCAGTTTCTTCATTTATGATCGCTGTTAACGAGTTACAGAAAATAAAATGCAACAAACGCAATATTTTGGAACCTTTAGCCGTTATTATCTCCCCGTATGCTCCGCATATCTGTGAAGAGGTATGGAATTTGCTTGGTCACAGCGGGTCGATTGAATTTGAAAAGTTCCCGGAACTGAACGAAGAATATTTAATTGAAGACGAAATTAATTATCCGGTGAGTGTAAATGGTAAGATGAAATTTAAAATTTCTCTTTCAGCTCAACTTTCGGTACAAGAAGTTGAAGTTTTAGTGCTTCAAAATGAAAAAATGAAAGAGATTTTACAAGGGCAAACACCAAAAAAGATTATTGTGGTGCCTAAAAAGATTGTAAATATTGTAATTTAAAACAAATTTAACATTGGTAATTTCAAAAAATTAAGCCCTTAATATTTTTGATTTTTTAATGTAATTTCAATTAATGATAAAAATCAGTAAAATTTTTAAATATAATTACAGTATCGGAATCGTATTAAATTTTCGTTATCAAAAAAAGACAAAATGTTTATTTAAGACTATTGCATTTTAAGTAATTTTGCCTTTATTTTACAACTTTAAAATTTTTAAACAATATAATTTAGTTAAATATGGAAATGAATGTTTCAAAAAATGATGAGCAAGTAGTTGCTAAAAAAGCAGGGGGTCTTAATCCGGCTGTAATTATTCCTATTCTATTAGTTATAGGGATTTGTATTTATTTATTCGTTCTTGGTAGCCCAGGAAACTTTAAAGATGCAGACAAACTAGGAAGTGGTTCTGTTGCTTTTTCAAGTGTTGAAGGGAAAGACATTCACCCAGAGTCGTTTTTGGGAATTATCTACAAAGGAGGAGTTATCGTACCGATCTTGATTACTTTCATGATCACTGTAATCGTTTTCTCTTTCGAAAGATATTTTATTCTTAGCAAAGCTGCTGGAAAAGGTAACTTAGATAATTTCGTAGTAAAAGTAAGAAGCTTACTAAACCAAAACAGAGTTGACGAAGCTTTAGAAGAGTGTGACAGACAGGAAGGTTCTGTAGGTAACGTAGTAAAAGAAGGTCTTACAACTTACAAGGCTCTTTCTAATGACACTACATTAAACAAAGAGCAAAAAATGGTTGCTTTGAACAAAGCGATCGAAGAGGCTACTACTCTTGAAATGCCAATGCTTGAGAAAAACATGATGATTCTTTCTACTCTAGGTACAGTTGCAACATTGATCGCACTACTTGGTACAGTAATCGGGATGATCAAGGCGTTCTTCGCATTAGGTTCTGGAGGTGGTACTCCTGATGCTGCTGCACTTTCTACAGGTATCTCTGAAGCATTGATCAACACAGCTTTAGGTATTGGTACTTCTGCAATTGCGATTATGCTTTATAACTTCTTTACATCTAAAATTGACGGATTGACTTACAAGATCGACGAGATCGCAATGAGCATCCAGCAGTCTTTCGCAGAATTCAACTAAGAATTTTGTAGCAAGATATTTGCATTGTAAAAAGAAGTTTAATTAAAAATAAATAATATAATGGCGAGAGTCAAACCAAAAAGACATGGGGTAGTTACGGATATGACGGCAATGTGTGACGTTGCATTCCTACTACTTACGTTCTTTATATTGACCACTCAGTTTAAGAAACCTGACGTGGAGCAGATCAAACCGCCATCTTCAATCTCAGAAAAATTACTTCCTGATGCTAGTTTAATGACTATCAATGCCACTCCGGACGGAAAATTTTATTTCCAACCTGTGGATAATGCATCAGAAAGAGTACAGCTTTTAGATAAAATGGGCCAAAAGTACGGCGTTGCTTTTGATAATAAACAAAAAGCTGCATTTCAAAGAGTTCAGGCAATTGGGGTTCCTATGAACCAGCTGAAAAGCTATTTGGATTTGCCGGAAGATGCGCAGAAAAGTTTTAAGAGTCCCACAGGGATTCCTATGGATAGTACGAATAAACAGTTAGTTGACTGGGTAGAGCAAAGTCTAAGCGTTAATCCTGA
The DNA here is from genome assembly GCF_058310155.1 of Chryseobacterium sp. DT-167. Lineage (NCBI taxonomy): Bacteria > Pseudomonadati > Bacteroidota > Flavobacteriia > Flavobacteriales > Weeksellaceae > Chryseobacterium > Chryseobacterium sp. DT-167. Next base: position 98,804 of record NZ_JBZEEQ010000009.1, read on the forward strand.
TTACAAATTAGCAATCAAAGGTGACGTTACGACGGAGTATCCTAAAGTTAAAAGTTTATTTGAGGGTTTAAGAGATATCGATTTTCTTAAATTTTGGTTGATAACGTCACAAGAAGGTAAACCTAATGAATAATAATATCATTTAGAAATGGCAGAAGTACAAGTACAGGAAAAAGGCGCCAAAGGCGGCAAGGTACGTTCCAAGAAACAGAGTACCAGAGTTGATATGACTCCGATGGTGGACTTGGGTTTTCTATTGATTACCTTCTTTATGTTCACAACCACATTCTCTAAACCGAATGTTATGGATTTGGGCCTTCCGGCAAAACCGAAAGAAAATACTCCGAAACCACCTCCAACCGAGATTAAACTTTCAAATTCAATTTCGTTATTATTAGGTAAAGACAATAAGATTTTTTGGCATCAGCAGGATAATACGTCTTTGACTGACCAAAACCTTAATGAAACTAATTTTGACAGAGAAGGGATCAGAAAGATCATAGAGCAAGCAAAAGCTAATGCGGCTGATAAAACTAAATTTACAGTGATTATCAAACCGACTGACGATGCAGTGTATAAGAACTTTGTAGATATTCTTGACGAAATGGCAATCACCAAAAGTGAGCAGTACGGTGTTACTGATCTTAAGCCTTGGGAAAAAGCTATTTACGATAGAAAGGTAGGGAACCCAGCTGGTGCTGCTCCTGCAACAAAGTAATTTAACCATTAAATTTGAATTACAATGGCAGATGAAAATGTGTACAGTCAGAATCTTTCATTAGATGAGATTGTATTCGAAAATAGAAATAAAAGTTATGGTGCATATGATATCAGAACTCAGTATCCTAGATTACTGACAAAGTCTTTTATCATTGGTACATCATTATTCCTTGTGGCTGCTTTATCTCCTTTTATCTATCTTACTATTAAAAATATGAATGCGGCTGACGAAGTTCAGGTGAAAGCAGATTTAGTAGAAATTTTACAGGAAGATAAAATTATAGAAGAGCCAAAAGAAGAAGAACCACCTCCACCACCTCCTCCAAAAGAGGAAGAAAAAATTGAGGTAATCCAAAACGTAGTTCCGGAACCGGTGAAAGCTCCCAAAATTGAGACGCCACCACCGCCAATTTCTAAGCAATTAGAAACTACTACTGGGCTTCAGAATCAGGAAGGAGTAAAAGCTCCTGCATATACGCCACCACCGCCACCGCCATCTACAGGAACCAAAGCTTCAACGGCTGAAGTTAAACCTCAGGTGAGTGATACTCAGGTGTATAGCGAGGTAGAGCAGACAGCAGAATTCCCTGGAGGAATCAATGCTTTCAGAAATAAATTTCAAAATAGCTTTGACGGTTCAGCGATGAACGGTGATGAAGGAGCTGTTAAAACTGAAATTACTTTCGTAGTTGAAAGAGACGGAACTATTACCGATGTAAAAGCTAATGGTAAAAATTCTGACTTTAATTCTGAAGCGGTTAGAACTATTAAGTCAATTAAAAATAAATGGACCCCTGCAAAAATCAACGGTCAATCTGTTCGTTACAGATTCAGATTCCCGGTATCAATGAATTTTGAAGGATAAGATTTATCTTAAATACTATTAAAAAAGAGAAGCAATCGCTTCTCTTTTTATTTTTTTTAATACTTTTGTTATATGATGTTCAATTGGTTATCCTTAGTCACAGGATTGTTTTATATAGTTCTTGGAGTAGTAATTATTGTTTATAAATTTTTCTTTACTCTTTTAGAACCTGCTGTAGCTTATCCGCTTGGTGGATTGGTAATATTGTACGGTGTTTTCAGAATATGGAGAGCTGTTTCAAAAATTAAAAATACAGATGATCATGAATAATCTGAAATTATTTATCATTCTTCTGCTTGCTTTCACTGTAAGTTGCTCAAAAAAGGAAGATAAATCTCCGTCTTACCATAAAGGTGAAATGACCATATTTACAGATGAATCTTTTAAAAGCGTTACTGAAGCCTTAGCTGATGGATATATGATCAATTATCCTGAAACTAAAATTAAGGTAGTTACTAAAAAAGAAGATTTAGGTTTCTTAGATCTTTTAAATGACAAGGCTAGAATTGTTGTAATGTCAAAAGAACTTTCTGCCGAGGAAGTAAAAGCTTACGAAGAGCAGGCTGACCTTAAATTCTTACCCGCAAAATTTGCAGCGGACGCTGTAGTTTTTGTTGTTCCTAAAAATTCTTCGAAAACAAGTATTACGATGGAGGAAATTGCTCAGGGAATGCAGTCTGATGATAAAAAGTTTATTTATGACGGAGCAAACTCAAGTAATTTAAATTTTGTGGCACAAAAACTTAAGAAACTTCCAAAGGATTTAAAATATTCTATCATTCCCGGAAGTACGAATGTTATTGAGGAATTAAATAAATATCCGGACAAAATAGGGGTGGTAGGCTTAAATACAATTAGCAGGCCTTATGATAAAAATGCTGAAAAATTGAGAGAGCTCATCAAAATCTTGCCAGTTGAGACTGAAGGGAAATTGTATTCGCCAGATTTTGAAGGTTTACGCGAAATGAAATATCCTTTTACAAGAGTATTGTATTTCTTAACAAATGAAGGAAATTTTAACATTGCAAGCGGATTTATAAGATACTCATGCACACAGCTAGGACAAATAATCGTGCAAAAAGAAGGCTTACAGCCATATAATATTTACAGACGAGAAGTTCAGATGCGTTAAATAATATTAAATTAACCTCATTATCAGAATATTTCATTTATTTTGGTCTGAAAATTGTGGGTTGATAAAAGTTCAATTTAGAAAATATATAATGAAAGATATAATGATTATGAATGTAAAGAAGATTGCTTTTGGAGCAGCGGTTGTATTTTTTAGCAATTTTACAATTGCACAAACGTTACAAGATGGTATTAACAGCATTGACAGTGATAAATTTGCTCTGGCAAAAAACAATTTCACTCAGATGATTGCTAAAGAGCCAAAAGCAGAAAATTATTTCTATTTAGGAAATACTTACTTAAGACAATCAGAGCCGGACTTTGCTCAGGCAACTGAAAATTTTAATAAAGGTCTTGCTGCAGACAGCAAAAGTTATTTAAATAAACTTGGTTTAGCTACAGTTAAATTAGGCAAAGGTGATAAAAGTGCTATTGCTGAAATTCAGAAAATAGTAACTGACTCCAGAGAAAAAGATGCTGAAGTTCTTTTCAGAGCTGCTGAAGCATTAACCTTATTTGAAAAAAATAACTCTCCTGATTTAGCAATTCAATTTTTGAATAAAGCAATTGAAAGAGCGGCTAAAAAAGAAGTTCCTGCAAACTATTACTATACTTTAGGAGATGCTTACAGATTGAAGAGAATTCCTGGTGATGCAATGTCTGCGTATGACAAAGCTTTACCTTTAGCTAAAAACAAAGCTTCGGTTTATACAAGAATCGGAACACTTTGGATGGCAGCTCAACAATGGCAACAAGCTAAAACAAGTATTGAGAAAGCAATTTCTACAGACCCGACTTATGCGCCTGCGTACAAAGCTTTAGCGGCTTATAACATCAAATACCAGGAAAATGCAAAAGCAACTCAGGATTTGATTAATTATACAAAATATGCTGATGAAGATCCTTATACTCAGTTGGAGATTGCTAAATTGTATTTTACCAATGAAGATTATGCCAACTCAAAACTGATTTTAGATAAGATTTTTGATAAAATTAATGATCCTATTAAATTCAAATTGAGAGCATATGTAAACTATGCAGACGGGCAGTATGCAGAAGCGAAACAAAATATGGATACATTCGTTTCTCAAGCCGAGAAATCGAGAGTGCAGCCTGCAGACCAAGGTTTGCAAGGTCTTATTGCTGCAGGTTTGGCAAAAACAGAAACTGATGCTGCGAAAAAAACAGCTTTAATGACTGAAGCTCAGCAAAAAGTAGCAATTGCTAAAGCGGCAAAAGATGAAACGATGAAGTGGGATATGGAACTTGTAAAAATTGCTGGTGGTGGAGCTTCTCAATCAGCTGTAGATGCAGGACCAACTAATCCTCAAATTGAAGCATTGAAAAAGCAGGTTGCTGCAAATGCTCAGGATTCTGATGCTCTATATAAATTGGCAACCGCTTATCAGGATGCTAAAAACTGGAATGGTGCTATTGTAACATGGCAGAAAATGAGTACGCTTTTACCGGACTGGGCTCCTGCGTATTACAGTTTAGGATATGCATACCAACAGGCTACAAATAACGATGCTGCAAAGATTGCTTATGAAAAATATATTGCTACCGTAAAACTTGCAGAAGTAGAAGCTAACAAGCAGACTTTGGCTTATGCTTACTTTGCGGTTGCATATTTATCTAAAGATTCTGATGTAGCAAAAGCAAAAGACTATGTTGCTAAATCTTTACAGTTAGATCCTACTTATCAGGATGCTGTAAAATTAAATACAGAGATCAACAAATAATTTAATTTTTAAATTATATATTAAAACTTCCCATTCTCAATGTTTGGGAAGTTTTTATTTTAAATCTTATATTTGAAACTATGAAAACAGACATACTTGCTTTTGGTGCACATCCGGACGATGTTGAATTGGGTTGTGGCGGAACAATTGCCAAATTAATTTCGGAGGGTAAAACCTGTGTAATTATTGATCTTACTAAAGGTGAACTTGGAACTCGCGGAACTGATGAGATAAGACATGAAGAGGCAACCGAATCTGCAAAGATTTTAGGAGTTTCTGCAAGAGAAAATTTAGGAATGAAAGACGGCTTTCTTGTTAATTCTGAAGCGTATCAATTGGAAATTGTAAAAATGATCCGCAAATACCGTCCGGAAATCGTGTTAGCGAATGCAATTGATGACAGGCATCCGGATCATGCAAAAGCGGCGAAATTAGTATCGGATGCATGCTTTTTAGCTGGATTAAGAAAGATAGAAACAATGGTTGATGGAGAAAACCAGGAAGTTTGGAGACCAAAACAAATTTTCCATTATATTCAGTGGAAAGATATTAAACCGGAATTTGTAATTGATATATCAGAACATCTTAATAAGAAATTGGAAGCCTGTATGGCTTTTAAAACACAATTTTACGATCCGAAATCTACAGAACCGGAAACTCCAATCACCTCAAAAGACTTTTATGAAAGCCTGACTTATCGTGCTCAGGATTTAGGAAGGTTATCAGGAGTTACTTATGCTGAGGGATTTACGACAGAGAAGCTGATTGCGATGAAAAATTTTGACGGAATTGTTTTGTAATTAAAAAATATATCCTATATTTGCACCACCAAAAACGGTGATTGTAGCTCAGTTGGTTAGAGCGCCGGATTGTGGTTCCGGAGGTCGGGGGTTCGAGACCCCTCATTCACCCCATGCAAACACATTTTCAAAAGAAAATGTGTTTTTTTATGCCAAAAAAAGCATCTGAGAAGATGCTTGTGTTTTTTATATAATTAGTTTAGGATTAAACTTCATCATCAGAATCGATCGTGTATGTTCTGCTTTTGAAATCTTTATCATGTTTTTCAGATATTACATCTTCACCTTTTTCGTTAATGATAAAATCTGTTGATTCATTAAACATCTCCTGAAAGCTTTTAAAATCCTCTTTATAAAGGTAAATTTTATGCTTTTCGAATGTAGCCTCTCCATTCTCCCCGAAATTCTTTTTGCTTTCGGTAATTGTAAGATAATAATCTCCTGCTTTCGTCTCGCGCACATCAAAGAAATACGTTCTTCTTCCTGCTTTTAACACCTTCGTGAAAATTTCATTCTCATGGCGTTCCTTGTATTCACTCATTATTAGATATTTTTTAATCTTGTTAAGAACAAATATAAAATATTTCTTTTAATCACAAAATTTTTTTTATGATTTATTTAACAATTCAAAAAGAAATGGCTAAGCGGTTACAGAATTGGTAATTTCAGTAAGATTGATAATTTTATCTGCTCTTTGAGCGCTTGATTCTCTGTGAGTGATAATTATAGAGGTTGCATTATGAATTTTCGTGTCTATATTCTCCAGAATATTCTGCTCGGTTTCTGTATCTAAAGCTGACAACGAGTCATCGAAAATGATAATATTCGGATCTTTTATTAACGCTCTTGCAATACAAATTCGCTGTTTCTGACCTCCGGAAAGCATTACTCCGCGTTCTCCGACCATTGTTTTGTAACCTTCTTTAAATTCTATAATATTTTTGTGCACATCTGCTATCTTAGAGTATTCTACCACCTTTTCGTGGGAAGGATTGTCGATTGAAAAACCAATATTATTTTCAATAGAATCTGAAAAAAGATAACTTTCCTGTGGAATATAACCAATAAAATCTCTGTAATTATCAAGGTTGTGATCCTTAAGATTTTTTCCGTCAACTAAAATTTCACCTTCTGTCGGATCAATTAGTCTGCATAAAAGCAGAGCGATAGTCGATTTTCCGCTCCCGGTTTTACCCATAATGGCTAAAGATTGTCCTGCGCTTATTGTAAAACTTAAATTTTCTAAAGCTTTAATTCCCGTATTCGGATAAACGTATGATACATTTCTGAATTCAATATCCCCTTTTATTGGGTACTTCTCGAAATTTTTATTTAAAACTTCAGATTTTTTATCTAAAAACTCATTGATTCTCTGCATAGAAGCTTCTGCTCTCTGATTAACAGAAGTTACCCATCCTACCATAGAAAACGGCCAGATCAGGATATTGATGTACATGAAGAAGTCTGCGATTTTCCCTACCGTTAATTCTCCTGCAATATATTTTTGCCCACCAATTAAAATGATAGCGACGTTGAGCAATCCGATTACAAATAAAATGATTGTGAAGAAGTAGGCTTCAGTTTTTGCTAAATCTAAAGCTTTATCCTGGTAATCGGTAACCTTTGCGCCGTAATTTTTTTTAATGTAATTTTCTTTAGCGAAAAACTTAACGACACGAATTCCTGAAAAGCTGTCCTGTACAAAAGTGGAAATCGCAGATTGGCTTTTCTGCATAATTTTCGACTTCTTATTGATGATTGAGCTTACTTTGAAAATGATGTAAGAAAGAATGGGTAATGGGAATAAAGTCCATACAGTCATCGATACATCAGTTTTCAGCATATAAATACAGGTGATCGTCAACAAAATTAATAAGTTCACCACATACATTACACCGGGACCAAGATACATTCTTACTGCAACAACGTCTTCACTTAAACGGTTCATCAAATCGCCGGTAGTGGTTGTTTTATAATCTGTTAATGATAAATCCTGATAATGTCTGTAAATTTTATTTTTAAGTTCGTATTCTATCCTTCTTGATGCTACGATAATGGTTTGTCTCATCATAAAGGTGAAAAATCCTGTAAGAAGCGAGCAGCCCACAATAATTGCAACATAAATAAGCACTTGTTTGTTAAAACCGAGGCTTCCGTTTTTTGTAAGCTCATCTACAGATTTTCCTACAAACTGTACTTTATATATGTTAAAAAAATTGCTGGCAATGATGAAGAATAACCCCCAAAACAATAATATTTTGTGTTTCCAAAAGTAAGGGTTCAGAGTTTTTAAAGCTTTCATAAACTTTTGCAAATTTACAAAAATAGAGTCAGAGTACGAATTCATAAATTTTAAATTTTGTATCTTTGCACCCATAAAAAGCTCTTTGAATGTTAGGAAGAAGACAAATCCGTGAAAAAGTAGTAGAAAGTGTATATTCTTACTACCAAAATCCAATAAAATTTGATGTTTTAGAGAAAAACATGTTCTATGGAATAGAGAAAATCTATAATCTCTATATTCTTGAGATCAACTTTTTGGTATCGCTGAAAAATTTAGCAGAAAACCAGATGGAAATTGGTAAGAATAAATACCTTAAAACTGATTCTGAGATCAATCCCAATCAGAAGTTTATTAATAATCAGGTATTAATAAAATTGGAAGAGAACCCTGAAAGACTTTTCTTTTCCGGGCAGCATGCAGATTTGAAATGGGATCTTCATGACGATTTTCTGGTGAGAACATTCCAAAGAATGACCTCGGGAAAACGGTATCAGGATTTTATGAAAGAAGATGGATATTCTTTTGATGAGGATCAGAAATTCATAGGTAAATTATTTTTAAGATACGTTGCAGAGAATGAAGATTTTCATGATTATGTAAGCGACAGAGAATTGACCTGGGCGGATGATATTCACATTGCAAACTCGATGGTCCAAAAAACAATTGGTTACATTAAAGAAAATGAGGAAAGCAAAACTTTAATTAAAATGATTAAAGATGAAGAAGATAAAAGTTTTGCAGCAAAATTGCTGAGAGATACCTTGAATAATTGGGAGGTAAATGAGAAAAAGCTTTCGGAAAGATTAGAAAACTGGGATTTGGAAAGAGTAGCACTAATGGATAAAGTAATCCTTACAACAGCTATTTCTGAACTTGATAATTTTCCTTTTACACCTTCAAGAGTTATTATCAATGAATATATTGAAATTGCTAAAATATTTGCAACTGACCGCTCAAATATATTCATCAACGGAATTTTAGATAAATATTGTAAAGATTTAAACAGAATATAAACAAAATAAAAATGAAAAAGTCGTTATCAATTATCGCTTTGTCTATCATAGGCTTTGGTTTGGTTTCTTGTAAAAAAGAAGAAAACAAAGAACTTCAAAATTCAGAAACGATTGCACCAGATTCTACGAATACATTGTCGGGTGATTCTTTGTCTCATAAGGCACACACTTCTGTAGCAGGAGAAACAGCTACACCTGCAGCTTCTAATCAGCCATTAACGACAGTTGCATTGTCAGAAAGCAATTTTAATTTTGGAAACATCAAAAAGGGTGATAAAGTAAATCACGTATACGAAATTACCAATACAGGAAAAAATCCTTTAGTTATTTCTGAAGTGAAGCCAGGATGTGGATGTACTGCTCCTGAATTTACTAAAGATCCTATCTTACCCGGTGAAAAAGGAAAAATTACACTAAGCTTCGATTCATCAAGCTTTGATGGTGCCGTACAAAAGTATGCAGATGTTTTTGTAAACGTTGAAAAATCTCCTATTAAGTTAACGTTCAATGCGAACATTCAACCTAAATAATATGCTAACAGTATTTTTACAAGCCGCACCAGGTGGAGGATTTTCTCCGATGATGCTTATCATGATGGGGGTGATGTTTGTCGGGTTTTATTTCCTGATGATCAGACCTCAGATGAGAAAACAGAAGCAGGAGAAAAACTTTCAGGAAACGTTGAAAGTTGGAACCAGAGTAGTTCTTACTTCCGGACTTCATGGAAGAATAGCCCAGGTTCAGGATGATGGTTTTGTAATTGAAACATTATCAGGGAAATTAAAATTCGAAAAAGCGGCTGTATCAAGAGAGTTTACAGAAGCCCGTTTCGGAGATAAAGCAAAAGCTGCTGAGAAAACGGCAGAGAAAAAAGAAATAGAAATTGAGAAGAAGTAATTATTCCGGTTTTTAAAATATTTAGTTTCGGCGGGGTGAGCAAAGCTCACCCCGCCGAAACTTTTTTAGATTATACAGTATAATTGTCATTCTGAAAAGCCTGTATATTTTAAAATGAACGATTCGACTCTGCGCAGCCTTTCCAAATCATCATGTAGTTATTCGTGAAAACATTTGTGAAATTTGTGTTTAAAAAATATCTTTACCCGATGAATCAAAACACAAACAAAACCGTTCTCATTTTAGGTGCCAATTCCGATGTTGCGAAACAATCTATTTTACAATATTTATTAAAGGGGTTTTCCATTATTGCAGCTTCCCGAAATACAAAATCATTGGAGGATTTTATTACTTCTAATAATGTAGACCAATCAAAAATCATGGTTTTATCTTTTGATGCGGCAGATTTTGATTCACATCAGAAATTTTATAACGAACTTCCCATAAAACCTCATATCGCGGTTTACGCAGCAGGTTTTTTAGTAGATAATGAAAAGGCTTTGAAAGATTTCAAAGGAACTCAACAAATGATGATTACGAATTATATGGGAGCCGTTTCCATTCTGAATATTATTGCTATGGATGAAAGCAATAAGAATTTAGAAAGAATCATCGGATTATCTTCACTTTCCGGAGTGAGAGGACGAAAAAGTAATTTCGTTTACGGAAGTACAAAAGCTGCTTTTACAACATATTTAGCTGGTTTGAGACAGGAATTAGCTTCAAGCAATATTAAAGTCAATGCTTTAGTGATCGGTTATATCAGAACAAAAATCAATGAAGGATTACAATTGAATGAATCTTTAATTATGGAGCCGGATTATGTAGCAAAGTTTATTGTCAATGCCGGAAATTCTTTCACTATTGTTCCGAATTTTAAATGGAAATTGATTTATTTGATTTTGAAAATATTGCCGGAGAGCCTGGTTGCGAAACTTCCTTAATTATATATTTTTAGTTAAGTGGCAGTCAGTTTTGTCATCCCGTAGGGATCTAAACATAGCATTAGAGAATCAATATGTAACAATTCGTGCTTAGATTCTTTCAGAATGACAGGCATACCGTAAAAAACAAATTGCTTTTATTTAAGAATATCAATTTATTCCTCCAACAATTCCAACGCCTTCATCATATCAATTCCCTTACCCAAAACAGGCTTAAACAAATCACCGTTTGTTTTAATTCTTTCCAATGCATTATGAATGTTAAAATCAGTCGGTTTCAAACCTGGCTTTAATTCTTCCCATTCCAAAGGCATGGAGACAGAAGCGCCTTCTTTTGGTCTTAAACTGTAAACACTTGCTAATGTTTGTCCGGTTCTGTTTTGCAAATAATCAAGATAGATTTTCTTGTCATCTCTTTTTTGCAGACTTCTTTCTAATGTTGTGATTTTCGGTAATTTTTCATTGACCTGTTTCATTAAAATATGAGCAAAATCTTTCACTTGGTCAAAATCATATTTCCCGCCCATCGGAATGTAGATGTGAATTCCCGTACTTCCCGAAGTTTTGCAATAGCCTTTGACTTTAATTGAATTTAAAACCTCATTCACCTGTAAAGCAGTCTCAATCACATCATCAAAACTATTTTTCTTCGAAGGGTCAAGATCTAAAACCAAAAAATCAGGATGCTCCAAATCAGGAAGCGAAGAGTTCCACGGATTTAGATCAATACAACCTAAATTATTCAGATAAGCCAACGTCGCCTTGTCATTACAGTAAATATAATCAATGTATTTATCATTAGACTCGGAGTAAACCTGCGTCGTTTTTATCCAATCGGGAATATTATCACTCGCATCTTTTTGATAGAAACTTTGTTCATCAATTCCGTTCGGAAAACGGTTTAATGATAACGGACGGTTTTTCAAATGAGGTAAAATATAAGTGGCAACAGACTGATAATATTCAATCACATCACCTTTTGCAATCCCATCTTTCGAAAAATAAATTTTATTCTGATTGGTCAGTTTTACTTTATGCTTGTCTAAAGTGATTTCCTTTTCTTTTTCGGAAGTTGAAGTCTTTTTTGCTGGTGTTTTGGCTTTCATTTCTTTAGGTTTTTCGTTCGTATCTTCGGGGTTTTTATCTTCACGGATCGCAACAAAAACAGGATGCCGGAAAATTCCGTCTTTGGTAATCTCAGAATATTTGATTTCGCAGACCAATTCAGGTTTTGTCCATGTTACAGGCATATTTGTTTTAGGAATAGTTTCAAACGGCGAAGTTTTGCTGACGAATTTTTTCAGTCTTTCATGAAGCAAATTCAGTGATTCTTTATTAAAACCTGTTCCCGTATGTCCGGCATAAATCAATTTTCCGTCAATATATTTTCCTAAAATCAATGCTCCGAAGCCTTGTCTTGACCCTCTTGGTTCAGTAAATCCACAAATAATAACTTCTTCCGTATTGGTGAATTTTATTTTAAGCCAATCGCTACTTCTGCTGTTTTCAATGTAAAGGCTGTCTGCTTTTTTGGCGATCATTCCTTCCAGCTGCATTTTTTTCATTTGATTGAAAAAGTCAATACCTTTTTCGAGAATATGATCACAATATTTGATAACATCCGTTTCAATCAAAGCTTCTTTTAAAAGCTCTTTCCGCTGAATTAAAGGGATTTCTTCCGTAGAATGACCATTGAGCCAAAGCAAGTCAAAAACTTGATACACTAAGGCTAAATTGGGATTGTCTCCAATTTGTTGTAATAATTGAAAATTAGGTCTTCCGTTTTCGTCGTAGGCTACGATTTCGCCATCGATAATCATTTTATGTTTCTGTTGATCAAAATCATTGGAGACTTTGTCGAATTTTGATAAAAAAGAAATTCCGTTTCGGGAGTAGAAGAGTGGTTGGTCTTTGCTCAAATCTGCAATTGCCCGATAACCGTCCCATTTTATTTCAAAAATCCAGTTTTCATCGTCGAATGCTTTTTCAAAAGATTTGGCAAGCATCGGTTTAGCGAAATTCTCTAATTTTTTTTCATCAACTAAAGAATTAAATCGTTGAAATTTAGGCTTTGTTTCAGAAGTTATAGCTTCTTTTTGCTGCTTTTTAGGCTTTTTTTTTCCTCTAAAAATTGGGTAACCTGAGAATTTTTTGCGGTATTTTCTTCAGCATCATAATTTTCTTGGGCAAAATCATCTTTATGTTTGATCAATAACCAAGCGTTGTTTTCGGCATTTTTCATTTTAACCAAAGCAAATTCACCTTTCAGTTTTTTACCGTGTAAAATGAATTTTAATGAGCCAGCTTTTAATTCTTTCAACAATTCTTTTTCATTCGAAAGTTTGCTGGTTTGATCCAAAGGATCATACGTTCCGTTGTCCCAGACTTCTACTTGTCCGGCTCCGTAATTTCCTTCGGGAATATTTCCTTCAAAATCTTTATAATCGTAAGGGTGATCTTCCACCATCATCGCCAGACGTTTGTCTTTCGGATCCAGTGACGGACCTTTCGGAACTGCCCAACTTTTCAAAACGCCTTCCATTTCTAACCTGAAATCATAGTGAAGACGCGACGCAGCATGCCTTTGGATCACAAAAATAAGATTGTCTTTACTCTTTTTTGTTTTGCCTTTGGGTTCGCTTGTTTCGTCGAACTTACGTTTTTCGTTATAATCTTTGAGAGCCATTATGAAGCATTTTTAGATTTTGGACTTTGTAAACTGGCTTTTAATTGAGCCATCAAATCAATCACTTTCCCTTGTTTGGCAGGTTCAGACTTTTTAAGCTTTACAGATTTACCTTTTGCTTTTTTCTTAATAATTTTCAATAATTCTTCGGAATATGTATTTTTATAAAAAGTTGGATCAAATTTTTCGGATAATTGTTGAATAAGATTTTTCGCCATTTTAAGTTCGGCAGGTTTCGGAGCTTTCTTAGCAGGAATTTTTAAATCTTTGTAATCTCTGATTTCCTGAGCAAACCGCAATCTGTTTAAAACCAAAATTTCATCGTTGTAAGGACGGATCATTCCGATCGCTTCACTGTCACGAAGAACAAAAGTTCCTATACCGACCATTTTTGTTTCAGATAAAGCTTTTATCAGCAGTCTGTAAGCGTTTTCTCCATTTTTTTGAGGCTCAAGAAAATAAGGATTTTCAAAATAAACACTGTCAACTTCAGCTTCTTTTACAAAATGTTCTATGGAAAGAATTTTTGATTTCTCAGGACTTGCAGCTTCATAGTCTTCTTCATCCAAAACGATATATTTATCGTCCATAAGATAGCCTTTTACAATGTTTGCCCACTTGACCTCTTTGCCTGTTTTTTCGTTGACTCTTTTGAATTTGATATTCGAAAAATCAGATTTATCAAGCATATCCAGATCCAGTTTGCTGGTTTCTGTAGCAGAATAAATCTTCACAGGAATATTGACTAAGCCAAAACCAATGGCACCGTTCCAAATTGCTTTCATTGTCTTATTTTTAGTAAAACTTGCAATGATTGTGCCGTTGGAAATTTATTTATTTAATGGTATGTTTAAGTTTTAATTTAAAATAATTGAAATTTATTCATAAATGGAACTGCCTTTCAATATATCTGCAAAAACTTTCCAGTCAATTTTTTCTACGTCAATATCCTGATTTGTGTTTTTGTAATATCCATCAATGTCTTCAACATAACGAGACATTCCTTCCAGAAAATCTTCGATGGTTTTGTTTTCCCAATTTTCTTTATTCTCAGTAAAATCTATTCTGAGATTTTCTATAAATAGAATGAATTCTGATTTATTCATAATTATTGCGAATCAATAGTGTCTTTTTGAATATAGTCGAATTTAGAAGTCCTTATATCCCCAATATCAGCATCCATGTAATACTTTTTAGAAATAATGATATATCTGTTTCTTTCATAACAGTGCCTGATGATCTCAATAGGAATAGTTTTATTGTTTTCCAAATTTATAAAACCTTTAAAATGATCACACCTGTAACGTCCCTCTGTTCCTTCAAAATTATTGAAAACACCATTTAAATCATCTTGACTAAAGAATATTCCATTTATTTCAGCATTGATAATTTTATTATGTTTTAAAGTGTTATGGAAGTCAAATTTTATGATTTGTTTTCCACCTAAAAAACAAATAGTACTTACTGTAATCAGAGTTCCTGCAATATAAAAATTCTTTGAGATTTTCTCTGAAGCTTCTTGCTGTATATTGGGAGGATAATAAAGCATTTTCTTTGCAAAAGCTATTAATAAATATACAACTCCAATTATTGCGAAAATAAATCCAAAGGCTGAAAGTATAGGGATAAGTGTATTCATAACAAAAAAGCGGAGAAAAAATCTCCGCTTCTAATTTATGCTTTTAAATTTAATTTCAATTCCAGTTCATCAAGCTGTTCGTCAGCGATTGCAGCCGGTGCATCGATCATCACATCTCGTCCTGAGTTATTCTTAGGGAAAGCGATGTAATCTCTGATCACCTCATTTCCGTCAAGAATCGCTACCAAACGGTCAAATCCGAAAGCCAAACCACCGTGTGGCGGTGCTCCATATTTAAAGGCATTCATTAAGAACCCGAACTGAGCTTCTGCTTCTTCTTTTGTAAATCCTAAAAGATCAAACATTCTTGATTGAAGATCTCTGTCGAAAATTCTTATGGAACCACCGCCGATTTCGTTTCCGTTCAGCACCATATCGTAAGCGTTGGCTCTTGCTTTTCCCGGATCGGTGTCCAATAAATGGATATCTTCTGGTTTCGGAGAAGTGAAAGGGTGGTGCATCGCGTGGTAACGTCCGCTTTCTTCGTCAAACTCCAATAACGGGAAGTCAACAACCCAAAGTGGTGCGAAAACGTCGCCTTTTCTTAATCCTAAACGATTTCCAAGCTCCATTCTCAAAGCTGAAAGTTGAGTTCTTACTTTGTGCTCGTTTCCTGAAAGAATTAACATTAAATCTCCTTCTTTCGCTCCGAATTTTTCGATGATTTTCGCTAAATCTTCTTCGTTGTAGAATTTATTCACAGAAGAAGTTTTTACACCGTCATTCTGAAATTTAGCCCAAACCATTCCTGAAGCTCCGATTTGAGGTCTTTTTACCCAATCCACAAGCTCGTCGATTTGTTTTCTTGTGTAATCTGCACAACCTTCAACATTGATTCCGACAACCAATTCTGCATCATCAAATATTTTGAAATCTTTTCCTTTTACTAATTCATTCAACTCCACGAATTCCATTCCGAAACGGATATCCGGTTTGTCGTTTCCGTATTTTTGCATGGCATCTGCGAAAGTCATTCTTGGAAAAGCTCCGAATTCCTGACCAGTGATGTCTTTAATTAACGTTTTGGTCATTCCTTCAAAAACATTCATCACATCTTCCTGTTCTACGAAAGCCATTTCGCAGTCGATTTGTGTAAATTCCGGCTGTCTGTCGGCTCTCAGATCTTCATCACGGAAACATTTCACAATCTGGAAATATTTATCCATTCCACCGACCATTAACAATTGTTTGAAAGTTTGTGGAGACTGTGGCAATGCATAAAACTGTCCCGGATTCATTCTGCTTGGTACAACAAAATCTCTCGCTCCTTCCGGAGTAGATTTGATTAAAACCGGAGTTTCAACCTCGATAAATCCTTCGTCTGAAAGATAATTTCTCACTTTCTGCGCCATTTTGTGACGGAAGATCAGTTTATCTCTTACCGGAGCTCTTCTGATATCCAGATAACGGTATTTCATTCTGAGTTCTTCACCACCGTCCGTTTCGTCTTCAATGGTGAAAGGCGGAAGTTGAGATTCATTAAGAACTTCTAATTTTTCAACTAAAATTTCAATTTCTCCAGTTGGAATATTGGGGTTTTTGCTTACTCTTTCGATTACTTTTCCGGTAGCCTGAATTACAAATTCACGTCCCAGTTTTTTTGCATTTTCCATCAATTCCGCTGTAGAACGGTCCTGATCAAAAACCAACTGAGTAATTCCGTAACGATCCCGAAGATCTATCCAAATCATAAATCCTTTATCACGAATGGTTTGTACCCATCCTGAAAGTGTAACTTCTTCATTAAGATTTTTGAGAGATAATTCTCCGTTTGTGTGCGATCGAAACATTTTTTTTAGATGTTAGATATTAGACTTTAGATACTAGACGTACAAGCGCCTAATTTTCGTTGGCAAAGATAAGATTTTTGCAGGGTTTATAAATAAAAAACTTCCTTAGCAATTGCCAAAGAAGTTTTTATTATTTTAAAACTTTGTAAATTTTATTTTAGAATGTTTGTAAGATCTGCTTTTTCATATTTTACGGCAAAGTCTTTAGCTGTTTCTCCGTTTGCATTTTTCAAATTCTTATCTGCGCCTTTTTTTAGTAAAGATTGAGCCATATCTGCTTTTCCGTATCTTGCCGCTACCATTAACGGTGATTGGTTATTACATATTCTATTAACATCGGTTGTATTATTCAGCAAGAAATTGAAAATATTCTTTTTTTCGTACTTCACACTTAATGCAAGAAGATCATAAGAGTTTTCCTTAATGGCAAAACATTTATTAAAATCATCTTTCTTAAAAACTTTTTTAAAATCCTGAAGATTATCTGTCTGGAATATTTTCATTTGCTCTTTAGAGACCTGTGCGGACAATCCGTTTGCAAAAATAGATACTGCAAGAAATAAAGTAGCCGATATAATATTTTTCATAAAATTTATTTTTTCAAATTAATATACAAATCTAAATATTTTTTTTGATATTTTAACCTAAGTACTAATTCTTTCAAATAATTGCACAAAACAAATATAAAAGGATTATCTCACCTGGTTTTTTTGAAACTCACCACTTTATTCTAAAAGTTTAATGATATCCGGTTTTTCATATTTTTTAGCATAGTCTAAAGCATTATAGCCTTTGTCGGTTTTGGTTTCTTTTTTAGCGCCATTTTCCAGAAGTTTTTTTGCAAATTCTGTGTTTCCATATTTGGCGGCAAACATTAACGGTGTTTTTCCGTCGCACACCTTTTCTAAATTGGCTTTTTCATCAATAAGCTTTTGGAAAATCTTTTTGCTATTCAATTTAATTGATAGTGCTAATAATGAATAAGAATTTTTCTCAATCTGAAAGCACTCATCTATGTTTTCTTTGTTTACCAATGTCGAAAAGCTGTCTGCATCATCATAAGTCAGCATTTGTTTGTGTTGGCTGGTCAATTCTTGAGCAGTGAACAAACTGAATGCAAAAATGGAAGCTGTCAAAAATAATTTTTTCATTTTATATTGTTTTAATTAAGGTTTAAATTCTAAAATATCTCCTGGTTGACAATCTAATGCTTTGCAGATTGCCTCAAGGGTAGAAAGTTTTACGGCTTTCGCTTTTCCGGTTTTTAAAATGGATAGATTTGCCTGTGTAATTCCGATTTTCTCTGCAAGTTCCTGAGACCGCATTTTTCTTTTCGCCAACATGACGTCTACGTTGATTATTATCGGCATAATTTATATTGTTAAATCATTTTCTTCCTGCATTTTTGTCCTCTTTGCAAAAATTTCTTTTAAAAAAATAAATATAAGTCCGGTAATAATAAATAGAAATGGAGGAGTTAAATCGAAGCTGGACGAGGATGTTAATAAATCAATTATTAAATGAATAATTCCGAAAAATAATAATCCAAAACCTAAAATTTTGAAATTTTGAACAGCTTTGTGAGTGAAAAAATTGTCTTGTGAAAGTTCAATAATAATTTTTAAAACAATTATTAATATAAAAGATAATGAGAATAATCCCAAAAAAGCCAACAAAATACCTTCTGTAGAATTCTCTGTTGCCAAGACCATTTTTGAAAATGGGTAATGAAACTGAACTATTTCTGAACTTTTCTGATCATTACTATTTTCACTTTCCCAATGATCAATTGACACAAATTGATTTGTTGTATCGGTTACCATATAAGCCCCCATTAAAATTAATATCCAAATAGAGATCAGAGTAAATCCTACAGCATATATTCCAAAAGGGTATTTTAGCCAATAGAGTAAAGAGTTTTTTCCTACTAGTTTCATTTGTTTTAGTATTTTATTATTGCAAATATATAAATATTTATTGTTTTACGATAATTAAATATTAAAATTATTTTATTTGAAATTAAATTTTGCTAAATCGTATTTTTAACACCGATTAATTTTAAAATGAAAAAATATCTAAATTTTCTAAAAAAGGCATTCAGTGAGGAAGAAACTGATTATACAAAAATCAGTATCCGAAGTGCTGTTCTTCTTTTGGCAATTCCGATGATGTTGGAAATGGCTATGGAATCAGTCTTTGCTTTGGTTGATCTTTATTTTGTCGGTCATCTCAAAGAAAGTGGTTTCGCCATTCAAACTGTTGGTCTTACTGAATCTGTACTCACGATTATTTATTCGATAGCAATAGGGATGAGTATGGCTGCAACCGCAGTCGTGGCAAGAAGGATCGGGGAGAAAAATCCTGAACAGGCTTCCAGAAGTGCAGCACAGGTAATTTCAGTTTCTTTTGTTATTACTTCTATTTTAAGTTTATTAGGAGTAATCTATGCAGAAGATATTTTGATTCTGATGGGTTCAAAACCGGATGCTGCAGCATATGGTAAAGATTTTACAAGAATTATGATGGGAAGCAGTGTGATCATTATGCTCCTGTTTTTAATCAACGGAATTTTCAGAGGTGCAGGAAATGCTGCAATCGCCATGAAGAGTTTATGGATTGCGAATATAGCCAACATTATTCTTTGTCCGGTTTTGATAAGAGGTCTCGGACCGATTCCTGCGATGGGCTTAACGGGAGCTGCAGTTGCAACAACCATCGGAAGAAGTACAGGAGTTCTTTATCAGTTGTATCATATTTTTATTGCTGATTCTTTGGTAAGAATTAAAACAATTTACTTTAAACCTGATTTTAAATTAATCACGTCTATCGTAAAAATTGCCATACCCGGGATATTTCAGTTTGTTATTGCTTCCTGTAGTTGGATTTTCCTTGCGCAATTGGTTGCAACAACTGGTGGTGAAGATGCTTCGGCAGGTTACCAGACAGCACTTCGTCTTATGATGTTTTTTATGCTTCCGGCTTGGGGGCTGAGTAATGCGGCATCTACTTTGGTCGGGCAAAATATGGGCGCCGGTGAAATGTTGCGCGCAGAACAATCTGTGATGAAAACTGTAAAGTACAACGTAATTTTTATGCTTTCTGTAAGTCTTATATTTTTTCTTCTGGGAGATTTCCTTGTTGGATTTTTTACGGAACAAATTGAAATAAAAAATTATGCTAAAAATGCACTGCATATTATGAGTGTCGGTTTTGTTTTTTACGGAATAGGAATGGTGACCATTAATGCTTTCAACGGAGCTGGAGATACATGGACACCCACCTGGCTTAATTTTTTCGGATTCTGGATGTTTCAGATTCCTTTGGCTTATGTTCTTTCAAAATATTTGGAGTTGGGACCGGAAGGTGTTTTTATTTCAATTCCGGTTGCAGAAATGTTTATTACCATAGTAGCATTCATTTTATTCAGAAAAGGAAAATGGAAGCGGATAAAAGTATAATATTATAAAATTTTAACAACTTAAATATTTGATTTTAATATAGTTATTTTTAATTTCGTACATAATCAAAAATGTATTCGCTATGGGAAAAGGAGACAAAAAATCAAAAAGAGGGAAGATCAATTCAGGAAGTTACGGTAAAAGAAGACCGAGAAAATCTTCAAAATCAACCCAGTCTGCTGAAAAAGCCAAGAGCTAAAATAAAAAAGACCGGAGATGAGTTCTCCGGTCTTTTTATGATTTAAATTTAAATTATTTTCCTCCGAAAAGTCCTCCGAGCAGATCTCCTAATCCACCTTGTTGTTGCTTTTGCTGTTGTCCGCCACCAAGTACACTTCCTAAAATGTCATTCAAAGGATTTCCGGAAGACTGTGATTGTCCGCCTCCTAAAACGCTTCCCAAAATATCATTCAAAGGACTTGACTGCTGCTGTTGAGCCTGGTTTTGAGCACCGCCCAAAATTCCGCCTAAAAGATCGCCAAGACCTCCTGCTCCAACGTTGTTTTGCTGCTTTTCTTTACCAATATACCCCATGATTACCGGAGCAAGCATGGCTAAGATAGGACCGATTTTATCAATAGAAATTCCTGTATTTTGTGACAATTGATTTTCTACCGTGTTTTTTTGATTTCCGAAAACATGAGAAAGGATTGAGCCACCTTCGTCTTGTCTGTTGTCAAGCTGAGATGTGTCATCCAAAATACTTCCGTCGTGATCTTTATCCAATGCGTTATTCAAAGCTTCGGCTTCTTTTGCATCCTGAGATTTGTTTCGAAGATAAGAAATGATAAGCGGAGTAGCCACTGCCAAAAGTGCAATAATTTGATTTTTGCTGATTCCGAACTTGTTTTCTGCCTGTTCAGCTACCTGGTTTCCTGTGTTTCCTGTCAAAAGGTCAATTAAACTCATTGTTTGTGTTTATTTTATTTGTTAAGATATCAAAGTTATCAAAAAAAAATATACCACAAATTATTATGATATATTTTTTACTTATTTCTAAAATTATTATACAACTATTTGATTTTTAATGCTAATTTTTAAAAATAGGAACGTTAGAACAGGCTTCACCAAACATCAGTGATTTTACGATTGGCTTCAATTGTTCTACCAATTCTATATAGGCGTTCTCAGGGATTTCTTTATCAGAACAGCCTTTTACCAAGACTCTTTTATCTTTCAATTCATCAAAATCATGTGTCTGAATTGCGTTGTGCATTAAAATGATTTCAAGATCTTCTCTGCTTCCAAAAATAACTTTTTTTGTAACATCGGTTATCCTAGCTGTGATTAAGAAATATGCCCACAGCGGAACGATTGCATCCGCAGAATTGTAGATGTACACATAACTGTCTTTGTAATCCTCAGGATTGATTGCTGCTACTTTTTCACGAAAATCTTTTTCTTTAAGAATCATTTCCATGAAAAGAAAATCTTTCAGATCGATTCCTTTTCTGATGCCTTTCGGGACCAAATCGGTAAGGTCAAAATTGACCAATCCGCTGGATGCAACTTTATTTTTTATTTCAAATTCGTCTGACATTTTTTATCGTTATCTTTGAAGCAAATTTACTTAATTATAATTTGAATTTTGATGTTTGAAACTGTCATTTTAATAGATAAAATCATTCATCGTATATCAATTATCATTTATGAAATATTATATCATTGCAGGTGAAGCTTCCGGAGATTTACACGGTAGTAATTTGATGAAATCTTTGAAGCAGAAAGATCCCAACGCAGAATTCAGATTTTGGGGTGGTGATCTGATGGAAAAACAAGGCGGAACTTTGGTGAAGCATTACCGTGATCTTGCTTTCATGGGTTTTCTTGAGGTCGCAATGAATTTAAAGACGATTTTAAATAACATTAAATTCTGTAAAGCTGATATCAGAAACAACAGACCAGATGTTTTGATTTTGGTAGATTATCCGGGCTTTAACTTAAGAATTGCAAAATTTGCTAAAGAGCTCGGAATTAAAGTTGTGTATTATATTTCGCCGCAACTTTGGGCATGGAAAGAAGGGAGAGTTGAAATTATTAAAAAATATGTGGATGAAATGATGGTGATTCTTCCCTTTGAAGAAGATTTCTATCAAAAACATCATGTAAAATCTCACTTCGTTGGTCATCCATTGCTTGATGCGATTTCTGCTCTTCAAGATGTTGACATTGAGGTTTTTAAGAATGAAAATAACCTAAACGGAAAAGAGATTATAGCACTTCTTCCAGGCTCCAGAAAACAGGAAGTTGAAAAGATGCTGAAAATTATGCTTTCGGTAAGACCTTATTTTAAAGATTATCAATTCGTTATCGCAGGAGCTCCAAGTCTGGATAAAGATTTCTATCAGAAATATGTAGATGATAATGTACATTTTGTTTCTAATAAAACTTACGATTTATTAAGATGTTCGAAAGCTGCTTTGGTGACTTCAGGAACGGCAACTCTTGAAACAGCTCTGTTAAATGTTCCGGAAGTAGTCTGTTACCGTGGAAGCAAAGTTTCTTATGCCATTGCTAAAAGATTGGTGAAGCATATTAAATATATTTCGCTTGTTAATTTGATTATGGATAAGGAAGTAGTTAAAGAGTTGATTCAAAGTGAATTAAATACAAATAATCTTATCGAACAATTGAAATTTATTCTTGAAGGTGAAAAAAGAAATCTGATGCTTGAAGAATATGAAATTTTGAGAAGTAAACTTGGTGGAAAAGGAGCAAGTGATAACGCTGCAGATATTATTTTGAAAATTAAATAAAAAATTTAAGAATTATTTTCATTTTTTTGTTATTTTAGTAGCACAAAATGATGAAAAATTGAGTCGACAGCCACTTCTGATTTTAGTTTGCTGCTTTATCCTTGGAATTTTATTTCAGGATTATTTTTCTTTTAAGCAGAATTTTATTTTTGCTGTTGCAATTGGTTGTATTCTGATTACGATATCGACTTTTTTCAAATCATTTTTCATAACAAAAATCTATTCGATATTACTTGCAGTTCTATTTTTTGGAATTGGGGTTTGTCTGCACTATTTCAATCTTCCACAGGGATCATCAGTCTCTATCAAACCAAATGAAACTGTAATTTTCAAAATTTCAAAGAAACTAAATTCGACCGAGAAAAATAAAAAATATGAGGCAATTGTTGAGGTTGGAAAAGACAATTTTAATTCTATAATATTAGTTCCAAAAGACAGTGAAGAGCTTGATTTTGAGCATTATTACAAAGCTAAAGCTTTCGTAAGCAAACCAGAGTCTCCGAGGTATGACTTTCAATTTGATTATTCTCAATATCTTCATCGGAAAAATATTTTTTATCAATGTTATATTAATGATGAAATAAGTTCTGCAGTAAGGAATGATCTTTCTTTTGGCGAGAAAATCCGTCAGAAAAGATTGGAGATTTTACAGAAAATCAATCAGTCTGAGATGTCACCGAAGAGTCAGGAGTTTTTAAAAGGAATTATATTGGCAGACCGTACAGAAATTGATTCTGAAACTTTACAAGATTTCAACAGGTCAGGATTGGTGCATTTTCTTGCAATTTCGGGAACGCACATTGTTGTTGTTTTCGGAATGCTTTATTTTATTTTAATGAAAGTTTTACCATTAAGGCTTAGGAAATTCGTTATTGTTTTGAGTCTGATTTTTATCTGGTTTTTTGCATTATTTATAGGGTTTGGGAGTTCTGTAGTTCGCTCTTGTTTAATGCTTACCGTATATTTTATCTACGTTTTGCTGCAACGGAAACCTGATCTTCTGCATTCTTTGGCACTTTCTGCGTTTATAATTCTGATTATTGATACGCAACAGTTTTTTGATGTAGGATTTCAGTTGAGCTTTTTGGCGGTTTTGGGAATTTACTGGCTGAATCAACCTATTCTGAAACATTTGCCAAAACAGGATAATTATATTAAAAAGATAATTTACAATACGGTTTCTATTTCAGTTTCAGCTCAGGTAACGACGCTTCCTTTAGTTTTATGTTATTTTCATCAGTTTTCTTTTATTTCAGTTATTGCCAATTTTTTTATTGTTCCTTTTTCGGAGGTGATCATTATTTTTTCATTTTTAATGACAGGCTTGATTGCTTTAGGTTTAGATTTTGGTGTTGTTAATATAATTTATGACTTCATTATTGAAGCTTTATTGAAAGTTATTCATTGGTTTGCTGATTTCGATTCTCTGTTTTTTGAGAATATTCCAATGAATTGGTGGGAAGTATGGATGTTATTTGTTGTGATTTATCTTTTGAGATTTGTTTTTATTAAATATAATTTTAAAAATATCTCTCGATTTTCTTTAGCGGTTTTAATATTTTTCATCTTGAGAGTTTCCTTTTCAATTTTCGAAAGCAGTCGTGAAGAGGTTTTGATTCATCAATATAAAAAAGATACGGTGTTTTCGATAAAAAAAGGAAACGTTGTCTGCTTCTGGATTAAAAATTTTGATGATCGGAATAAAATTCAGCGATATATTATTAACCCTTACAGTTCATCCCGTAGAATAAAGAATGTTATCATTAAAAAACTTCCGGCTTCATCTGAAAAGGTTGTGTTCAATAATAAAATTTACGATCTGAAATAATATTTGAATTTTTAAATTTTCCCCAATTTATCTATGTTTTCATTGTTATTTAGAAAGATTACAAACTGTCTAATAGTGAGATTTCTCACTTTTTAGTTTTCTTAACATTCCTTAATTTTGTGGAAAATCAAATTTAAACTCAATATGGCAGGTTTAACAAGTTCTTCGATAGGTAGAAAATATGCTATGGCACTTTCAGCGATGTTTTTGCTGATCTTTTTGTTGATGCATTTATCTACCAATATGACATCTGTTTTTAGTGAAGATGTTTTCAATTCGGCTTCTCATTTTATGGGCTACAATCCGGCGGTTCAGTTCCTGATGCAACCTATTTTAATGTTTGCTGTGATATTCCATTTTGTGATGGGATTCATTCTTGAAATAAGAAACAACAAGGCGCGTCCTATAAAATACGCTGATAATAAGGGTTCTGCTAATTCTACCTGGATGTCTAGAAATATGATTATTTCCGGTGCTGTTATTTTAGCTTTCCTTGCTTTACATTTCTATGACTTTTGGTTTCCTGAAATGAACTTCAAGTACATCGAAGCAAACACGCCGGACGAAACGAGATATTGGGCTGAGCTTCATCACAAATTTCATGATCTTTGGAGAGTGGTATTGTATGTAGTTGCTTTCGGGTTGCTTGGTTTGCACTTATCTCATGGTTTCCAGTCTTCATTCCAGTCAATTGGAGCAAGACATCCAAAATATACTCCGGTTATCAAGGCTTTCGGAAATTGGTATTCAATCCTTATTCCGCTTGGTTTTATTTTTATTGCAATTTTTCATTACGTAACTCAATAATATCAATATACTAATATGAGTAAATTAGATTCTAGAATTCCAGCAGGTCCTCTTAAGGATAAATGGAAAAATCATAAAGACCATATGAACCTTGTTGCGCCTAACAACCGTGATAAAATTGATATTATTGTTGTAGGTACAGGTTTGGCAGGTGGTTCTGCTGCGGCTACTTTAGCTGAGCAAGGATATAATGTAAAGGCATTCTGCTATCAGGATTCTCCAAGAAGAGCGCACTCTATTGCAGCTCAGGGAGGTATCAACGCTGCTAAAAATTATCAGGGAGACGGTGACTCTACTTACAGATTATTCTATGACACTATTAAAGGTGGTGATTATAGAGCAAGAGAGGCAAACGTTTACAGATTAGCTGAAGTTTCTGCAAATATTATCGATCAGTGTGTTTCTCAAGGTGTTCCTTTCGGAAGAGATTACGGCGGTCAGTTAGATAACCGTTCATTTGGTGGGGTTCAGGTAAAAAGAACTTTCTACGCAAAAGGGCAAACTGGTCAACAGTTGTTATTAGGTGCATATTCTGCAATGAGCCGTCAGATCGGTAAAGGCAGAATCAAAATGTACAACCGTCACGAAATGATGGAATTAGTAATTGTAGACGGAAAAGCAAGAGGAATCATCGCAAGAAACCTTGTAACAGGTGAGATCGAAAGACATTCTGCTCATGCTGTTGTAATTGCTTCAGGAGGTTACGGAAACGTATATTTCCTTTCTACAAACGCAATGGGTTCAAACGTTTCTGCAGCTTGGAAAATCCACAAAAAAGGAGCGTATTTCGCAAATCCTTGTTATGTACAGATTCACCCGACTTGTATTCCGGTTCACGGAACACAGCAGTCTAAACTGACTTTGATGTCTGAATCATTAAGAAACTCAGGAAGAATCTGGGTTCCTAAGAAAATTGAAGATTCTGTAGCCATCAGAGAAGGTAAATTAAGACCTGAAAATATTAAAGAAGAAGATAGAGATTATTATTTAGAAAGAAGATATCCTGCATTCGGAAACTTAGTACCTAGAGACGTTGCGTCAAGAGCAGGTAAAGAAAGATGTGATGCTGGTTACGGAATCGAAAATAATGATACTAAAGAAGGTGTTTACTTAGATTTCTCTACAGAGATCATTAAAAAAGGTAAGGAAGCTGCTATCGAAAAACATATTCACAATCCTACAGATCAGCAGATCTATGATTTAGGGAAAGCTTGGATTGAGGAGAAGTATGGTAACTTATTCGTAATGTACGAAAAGATTACAGCTGATGATCCTTATAAAACTCCAATGAAGATCTATCCTGCAGTACACTATACAATGGGTGGTGTTTGGGTTGATTATAACTTACAGTCTACAATCCCTGGATGTTTCGTAATCGGTGAAGCTAATTTCTCAGATCACGGAGCTAACAGATTGGGAGCTTCTGCTTTGATGCAAGGTTTGGCAGACGGATATTTCGTACTTCCTTACACGATTGCAGATTATCTTTCTGCGGATATCAGAACTGGAGCGATTCCTACAAATTCTGCAGATTTTGATAAAGCTGAAAAAGAAATTAAAGATAAAGTAGATTTCTTCTTAAATAATAAAGGAACACATTCTGTAGATCATTTCCACAAAAAATTAGGACACATTATGTGGAATAAAGTAGGAATGGGAAGAACTCCTGAAGGTTTAAGGGAAGCTATCGCTGAAATTGCACAGGTGAAAAAAGAATTCTGGGCAGACGTAAAAGTTCCTGGAGATGCAGATGGAATGAATACTGAACTTGAAAAAGCTTTCAGAGTTGCAGATTTTATCGAGCTAGGACAATTAATGGCGATTGATGCATTACACAGAAACGAATCTTGTGGAGGTCACTTCAGAGAAGATCATGCTACTCCTGAAGGTGAAGCTGAAAGAGATGACGTTAACTTTAAATATGTAGGCGCTTGGGAATATCAAACAGATGATATCACAACAGAAGTTCTGCATAAAGAAGATCTGATCTACGAAAACATTGAAGTTAAAGCAAGAAGTTACAAATAATCTCCAACCTATAAATAAATAATTATGAGTGCAAAAAGAGGCCTTCATCTTACCCTAAAAATTTGGAGACAAAAAAACAGCAAAACTAAAGGTCAGTTCGAGACCTACAAAATATCAGATGTGTCTACAGATTCTTCATTTTTAGAAATGTTAGACATTCTGAATGAGAACTTAATCAACGAAGGAAAAGAACCAATCGCTTTTGATCACGACTGTCGTGAAGGAATCTGCGGAATGTGTTCTCTTTACATCAATGGTAGAGCTCACGGTCCTGATACAGGAATTACAACGTGTCAGCTTCACATGAGAATGTTCAAAGACGGTGAAACGATCGTTATTGAGCCTTGGAGAAGTGCTGCGTTCCCGGTTATTAAAGATTTAATTGTAGACAGAAGTGCATTTGACAGAGTAATGGCTGCAGGTGGATTTATCTCGGTAAATACTTCTGGAAATACGCTTGACGCCAATGCTATTCCGGTTCCTAAAGAAGATGCAGATAAAGCAATGGATGCTGCAGCTTGTATCGGATGCGGTGCTTGTGTAGCAACTTGTAAAAACGGCTCTGCAATGTTATTCGTTGGTGCTAAAGTTTCTCAGTACGCACTTTTACCTCAGGGTAAAGTAGAAGCAAAAAGAAGGGTTCTGAATATGGTGAAAGCAATGGATGAGGAAGGTTTCGGTAACTGTTCAAACACAGGAGCTTGTGAAGTAGAATGTCCTAAAGGAATTTCTCTTGAGAACATCGCTAGGATGAATAGAGAGTATATGGCTGCAATGGCAGACAGAGGATAATCTGTTTAAAAAATATTTATGAAATTTCGTCTTCTTTAGTGAAGGCGAAATTTTTAGTTAAATCTTTCATAAAATCAATTATTAAATAGCTGTAAGTTTATTGAAAAACTTATTTTTGCCTAATCAGAAAATCAAAAATGAAAATCGAATGATTCAATCATTCAAAAAAAATAATATTATACTAATGATTAAAAAATATCTTTTATTGTTTGTCATTGCAATATTTGTGATGTCTTGTTCAAAGAAAGTTGAAGTAAAAGGAAAAATTGCAGGAAGTGCTCCGTTGGAAAGAGTAGAATTTGTAGAAGCTTCAGGTGTGGCTACTTTACCATTGATTAACATGGGTCTTGATAAAGACGGGAATTTCGCAGGAACTTTTGAAGCTCCTAAAAACGGAATGTATGTCATCAACTATGCAGGAAAGCAAAATTTAATCTTCCTTAAAGGCGGTCAGTCTGTAAACATCTCAGGAAGCGCAGCTACGTTCCCGAACGAATATGTTGTAACAGGGGACGCTAAAAATGATAATGATTTCTTCCAGGCTAGTCAGAAATTTCTCTCTACTTATGGTCAGGGATTGAATATTCAGGAATTGATGGCAGGTGATGAAGCGAAGTATGTAAAAGGAATGCAAAAGATTGAAGCTGATATCAACAAAAATATCGATGAGAATGTAAAAAAATATAATCCGGGTAAAGAAGTAGTAGAGTGGAAAAGAACAGATGCTAAAACGGCAATTCTTAATCTTATGGTTAATTATGAAATGACGAAAAAGCAAATGTCTGGAAACCCTTCTTTCAAACCAGGAAAGGTATTTACAGATTATGAGAACAAATTAAAAGAAAACAATGACGAAATGGTGAAAACAAGCCCTTTCTACAGACAGTATCTTTTAACAAAAATGAGTCCTGATTTCCAAAAATTTGCTGAAGCAAAAAGCAAAGGAAAAACTGATATTACAACTTCAGAATTATTTAATGATTTCTTGAAGTCTCAGAAAGAAGTTTCTCAGGTTACAAAAGATTATCTATTGGCGTTTGTAATGGCTCAGTCTGATATTCATCCACAGACTCCGGCTAAAACAACTGATAAGATTAAAAAGATTATCGAAGAAGATATTAAAGATTCAGGAATTAAAGCTGATATCAAAAAGATGCAGTTTACTATTAATGGATTCAAAATCGGTGATGACGCTCCAGAAGCTTCATTAGTAAAAGCAGACGGTTCGGCTTATAAATTAAGCGATAACAAAGGAAAGCCTTATGTGTTGGTTTTCTATGCATCATGGAATCCTTACATTGCTGAAGGTACAGTTCCTGTACTGAAAGAAGTGGTGAATTTCTATAAGTCTAAAATGAATTTCGTATTCGTAAATTTAGATGATACCAAAGATCAGTTTACTAAAACCAGCAATGCAATGTTGAAAGGAATTCAAGGAACCAATGTTTACGCAGAAGGTGGTCTTAATTCTGATATTGCCAAAAAATACGGAGTTTACGGATTTAAATTGCCAAACTTCATCGTGGTAGACAAAAACGGTAAAGTTGCAAGCAGATCATTTGTTAATTTAGGCGATGCTGATTTGATTACTGTTTTAGACAAACAGACTGGTCTTTCTGCTCCAAAGGTTGCTCCTCAACAGCAGATGATGCCACAAATGAACATGGATCCATCGGCTCAGCCAGCTCCTCAACAATCGGCTCAGACAAAATAATAAAACTTATACAATAGAAAAAAACCTTGTCTTCGGATAAGGTTTTTTTTATTGTATTTTTGCAAAGTGAAACCGAAAGGTGAATCAGTTTATAAAAAAATAGAAAATTTACGGAGCTGGAAATAGAAAGTTATCTCCGTATTGATAGAAATTGATATGAGAAAGAAGAAAGACGTCATTCTTGAGAATATAAAATTGTTTGCCGCAGGTGCAAAAGGTGTTGCCATCGGAAAAACTGAAGAAGGAAAAACCGTTTTGGTTTCCGGGGCAATTCCGGGAGATGTAGTGAATGCAAGAGTGAAAAAGTCAAAATCAAAATATTTTGAGGCTGATGTAAAAGAGATTGTAGAGAAATCTCCGTTCAGAGTAGAGCCAAAATGTATTCATTTCGGGACTTGTGGAGGTTGTAAGTGGCAGAATATGAGCTACGAAAAACAACTTGATTTTAAACAGGAAGAAGTTTACAATAATATTAAGAGAATCGGTGGGATTGATGATTTTGAAACTGTTCCGATTTTGGGTGCAGAAGAGCAGTATTTCTACAGAAATAAAATGGAATTTTCTTTCTCCAATGCAAGATGGCTGACTCAGTACGAGATCAGTTCCGAAGAAAACTACGGAAGCAGAGATGCGCTTGGTTTTCACATTCCGGGAATGTGGAGCAAGATTTTAGATCTTAAAGAATGTTGGTTGCAGGAAGATCCTTCGAATGCGATTCGTTTGGCAGTAAGAAATTTCGGAATTGAAAATGGCTTAGACTTTTTCGATGTCAGAGAGCAGAAAGGTTTTCTAAGAACTTTAATGATGAGACAGAATTCTGCAGGTGAATGGATGGTTTTGTTTCAGCTTTACAGAGAGGAAAAAGCGAACAGAACAAAACTTTTTGATTATTTATTAGAACAATTCCCTCAGATCAAAACTTTGGTTTACGCCATCAATCCAAAACAGAATGATTCTATATACGATCTGAATGTAGAAACTTATTTTGGTGAAGGATTTTTAATGGAAGAAATGGACGGTCTGAAATTTAAAATTGGTCCGAAATCATTCTTTCAGACCAATTACAAACAGGCTTTAGAATTATACAGAAAAACTCTTGAATTTGCTGATTTAAAAGGTGATGAGATAGTTTACGATTTATACACAGGAACCGGAACAATTGCACAATATGTTGCAAGAAATGCAAAACACGTCATCGGAATTGAATCTGTACAGGAAGCCATCGATGCTGCAATTGAACATGCTGAATTAAACGGTTTGACCAATACGACATTCTATTGTGGAGATATGAAAAATGTTTTCAATGATGAATTTATGGAAAATCATCCGAAAGCAGATGTGTTGATCACCGATCCGCCAAGAGACGGAATGCACCAGAAAGTAGTAGAGCAAATCCTGAAACTGGCTCCTGAAAAAGTGGTGTATGTAAGCTGTAATTCTGCAACTCAGGCAAGAGATTTAGCCTTAATGAAAGATCATTATACTTTAGTGAAAATTTTACCTGTTGATATGTTCCCGCAAACGCATCATGTGGAAAATATTGCCTTATTGGTGAAAAAATAATTATCTAAATTTGAACATAAATCAAAATAATATTGAATATGATAAAGAACTGTAAAGCATTCTTCTTATTAGCGGCTTTAGTTTTCTGCCAGCAAAACTTATTTTCGCAAGAAAAATCTAAAGATTCTGCTGCTGCAAAAACTGATACCGCAAAAGTAAAAAAAGACGATAAAAAGAAAAGCCTGATCAAACCTTTTAAAGAAATCATTACTGATAAAGCGGTTTCTGATCAAGGGGTTTTTACAGTTCATAAAGTAGACGACAAATATTACTTTGAAATTCCGGATTCTATGCTGAAAAAGGAATTTCTTCTCGTGACAAGATTAACAAAAGCCGCTGCAGGAATGCGTTCCGGAACTTCAGGTTATGCAGGAGATCAGATTGGTCAGCAAGTGATCGCTTTTGAAAAAGGTCAGAAAGATAAGATCCTTTTAAGAGCAATTTCACACGTTGATTATGCAAAAGATTCTACTTCAGATATGTACAATTCGGTAACGAGAAACAATGTACAGTCTATTATCAAGTCTTTTGATGTAAAAGCATACGGAATCAAGAAAAATTCGTCAGTCATTGAAGTAACCGATGTCTTAAATTCCGATAACGAACTGACTTCTTTTTCTGTCTGGTCTAAAGATTCTTACAGAGTCGGAGTTTTTCAGAAAGATATGTCATTTGTAAATTTTGTGAAATCTTTCCCGACAAATATTGAAATTAATACCACCAAAACTTTCGCAAGAACTTTAGGAGCACCTGCGACTCCGGCTATTCCCGGAAGACCAACTCCGAAAATCAGCGGAAACTATACAGTAGAAATCAATTCTTCATTTGTTCTTCTTCCGGAAAACAAAATGCAGTCGAGATATTTTGATCCGAGAGTTGGATATTTTACCGTTGGATACACAGATTTTGATCTTGATCCTCAAGGTGTAAAAAAGATTTCTTTGGTTAAAAGATGGCGTCTTGAGCCAAAACCTCAGGATTTGGAAAAATATAACAGAGGAGAATTGGTAGAACCTGCAAAACCAATTGTATTTTATATTGATCCTGCAACTCCGAAAAAATGGGTTCCTTATTTGATACAGGGAGTGAATGATTGGCAGAAAGCTTTTGAAAAAGCCGGCTTCAAAAATGCAATCGTAGCAAAAGTTCCGGATCCGAAAGTTGACACAGAATGGAGTCTTGAAGATGCGAGATTTTCGGCGATTGTATATAAACCTTCGGATGTTCCGAATGCTTCAGGTCCTTCAATTGCAGATCCACGAACTGGAGAAATCCTCGAGAGTCATATCAACTGGTATCACAATGTAATGATGTTGTTGAGAAACTGGTATTTTGTACAGGCTTCTCCAAATGATCCTAGAGCCAGAAAAATTGAGTTTGAAGATAAATTAATGGGTGAGTTGATCCGTTTTGTGTCTTCTCATGAAGTAGGGCATACTTTAGGTTTAAGACATAATTATGGTTCAAGTTCGACCGTTCCTGTTGAAAGACTGAGAGATAAAAAATGGCTGGAAAAGAATGGTCATACTCCTTCAATTATGGATTACGCAAGATTCAATTATGTTGCACAACCGGAAGACAATATTGGTGATGCCGGAATTTTCCCAAGAATTGGAGATTACGATGATTGGGCAATCGAGTGGGGCTACAAAAGATTTAATCAATTTAAAACTCCGGATGCAGAAAAAGAATACCTGAATCAATGGGTGATCAAAAATCTTAAGAATGAAAGACTTTGGTTTGGTACAGAATCCAATCCTTTGGATCCAAGATCGCAAAGTGAACAAGTAGGTGATAATGCAATGATTGCAAGTACATATGGTATCAAAAATCTGCAAAGAATTGTTGATAATTTAGAGAAATGGACAAAAACTCCGAACGAAGATTACGCAAATCTTGATATGATGTACGATCAGGTGACGACCCAGTTCAGAAGATATTTGGGACACGTTTCAAAATACATTGGCGGACAAATGGAAACTCCAAAAACAGCAGAACAATCTGGAGCAGTTTACGAAGTTGTAGCTAAAAAAGATCAGAAAGCAGCGATGAAATTTTTAAATGAAAATATTTTCACTACACCTCAGTGGTTGATTAAAAAAGATATTTTTGAGAAAACCGGGAAAACTCCTGTGAAAACAATCGAAGAAATTCAGAATGGCGTTTTGGGAAGAGTTTTAAGTCCGATGGTTTTGCAGAATATGTATCAGATGGAAGCTGTTGAACCGAATACTTATTCTGTAATCGAATTGCTTTCAGATTTAAATATTTCCATTCTTAAAAATGAAAATGCAGATATTTACGGAAGAAATCTTCAGAGAAATTATATCGATTCTTTAATAAAACTCGTTGATAATAGATCCTCAGACACCTCTGATATTTCGGCATTGGTGAGAGGAAATTTAAATACAATCAAAAAACAACTTTCAGCGAAACCGGCTTCAGATTTGGTGAATAAATATCATTATGAAGATTTGGTTTTTCGTATTGAAAAGGCTTTAGATCCAAAATAATTTAAAAATGAAAAGATTACTGTCATTCTTTATATTATCACTTATAATGATTTCCTGCGGTGGAGATGACGACATCTGTGAAAGTGGAGAAGGTACACCGAGAATGAAAATCATGTTTAAAAATGCAGACAAGATCACAACATTAGATTCCTTGAAAGTATACGTTGATTACGGAGTGAGAACTGTTGATCTTGGATGGAGCAGAAATGCAGACTCGATCTTAATTCCTTTGCGTGTTGATGATTCTCCTTACACTGATTTATTCGTTAAAACAACCAAAAAAGGAGATTCTTCAAAAGTTCGTGTGAACTATACTACAAAATCAATTTACGTTTCACCAGGTTGTGGAGCAAAGTTGAATTATGAAAATGTAAGCGGACAATTATTAAAAACAAATCCTGTCGTAAAAATAGAATCTGGACAAAACTTTATTCAAAATGAAGAAAAAACTAATCTTTACCTCGTTTTTTAGTCTTTTGGGACTGCTGGTTTCTGCGCAGGAAAAGAAAGAAGCCGCAAAAGAAAAATGGAAATATGAACCTAACTTTATGGTTGGAGTTGATGTTTTGAATACCGGTGTTTCTTTTTTTTCTGACAGACAGTTGTTTCAGGGTTTTATTTCATCGAAAATTAAAGACAACATCCACGGAATTGTAGAGGCGGGTTTCGAGAAAAATGTATATGAAAAAAATGGTTATGATGCTACAGCTAATGGACCTTTCTTCAAAATTGGTGCATTTTATATGTTGGCAAAAGACCGCGAAAATGAATTTAATGGTTTTTATGGAGGAGCAAAAATAGGCGGGTCTTTTTATAATCAGGAATATTTTGCGATTCCTATTCGTGGTTTTGGCGGAAGTACTTCATCTATTTCATTGCCTGCATCATCTCAATCCTCATTTTGGCTTGAAGGAACAATTGGTGGAAGAGTGCAGCTTTTTGAATCCAATTTTTTCATTGATGTTAATATGCAGCCTAAATATTTGATGGTGACCTCAAAGCAGGATGAAGTTGTTCCAATGATCGTTCCCGGCTTTGGAAGAAGTTCTTCTAAATTTTTAATGGGCTTCTCTTGGAATATTGCGTATAAGTTTTAAAAACAAAAGAAAGCGGATTTATTTGCTCTTTTTTGATTCATTAATTCGCTGAATTTCAGTATAAAGACTACTAAGTTCTTTAGGTGGATTTCCTGAATCAAAAGTTGATGACTGATAGGTTTTACCATTTGATGTAATAATTATAGTAGATGCTAATGCCTGATCTGAATAATATCCTGTAGAAGGGGCTGAAAATGATGAAATTTTAGAAAGTTCAACAAGGTGTACCTGTTCTTCCACATTTTTCCATTCTGGTAAAGTCATTTTTGATTGGGTTAGATTTCCATTCAAAGAGGTTGTTAGAGTTTTTGAATTAAAAGTAATAATTCTATTAGTACCTCTTGTTTGTTCTTTAAGTTCTATTTTTTCAAGTTTCCCAGTTAATTTGTTTTGTTCAGTATTATTGATTTGATTATGATTCTGCATTGTACATGATGTTATTGATAGAATTGAAAGTAAGAATATTATATTTTTCATATGATTGTTTAATAATTGCCGATTAAAATACGAAAAAATTTTTGAATTTACACCGATATTAAATATCTTTGTGACATATTAATAAAAAAATGAAAAATTTTTATACATCTGTTTTATCGTTCTCATTTGTTGCAATGGGAGTAATTTATGCTCATGCGCAACAAAAACAAAAGACGAGTTTAAATGATGATTTTCAGAAGAAATCACCACAGGAATTAGCAAAAAGCCATGGTTTTGATCGCTGTTCTTTTGTAGAATATGAACAATATTTGCAAAGAAATGATCCTGACAGAATGAACACTGCCCAATTCGAAGCTTGGCTTGCTCCACTGGTCGAAAAAGCCAAAGAGGAAAGAATGGCAAATAAATCTACAAGCGGAGGTATTGTTACAATTCCGGTAGTGGTACATGTTATTCACTCTGGTGAAGCTTATGGTACTGGTGCAAACATTACGGATGAGCAGGTTCAGTCTCAAATTACAGTAATGAATCAGGATTTTCGTAGAATGGTCGGAACGCCAGGTTACAATACAAACGCAGTAGGTGCAGATACAATGATACAATTTGCATTGGCAAAAGTTGATGTTAATGGTAATCCTACTAACGGTATAGACAGAGTTAACTTATGTTATCCTGATTGGTCTACAGGTAATATCAATGGTTATGTAAAGCCATTAACTATTTGGGCTCCTACTCAATATATGAATATGTGGAGTGTAAAGTTTTCTGATAATTCATTATTAGGATATGCGCAATTTCCATCTGGTTCTACAATACCAATGCCGGCAGGAGGTGCTGCAAATACAGATGGTGTAGTAGCAAATTACACAACTTTCGGAAGCACAGATTTTGGGAATTTTCCTATGAATGCACCATACGATAAGGGGAGAACAATGACCCATGAAGTCGGACACTTTTTGGGATTAAGACATATTTGGGGTGATGGTAGTTGTGCCACCGATTATTGTGCAGATACGCCTACTGCACATACTGCAAATTATGTATGTAATACTAATATTGCAAGTTGTGATAGTCCGTCGGTTTTTGAAATGGTAGAAAACTATATGGATTATACGAATGATACCTGTATGAATATTTTTACACAGAATCAGAAAGATAGAATTACAACGGTAATGAATAACTCTCCTAGAAGAGTTGAATTGAAAACTTCTACTAAAGATTTACCAATTCCTTTATTCTCGAACGATGCAGAAATAAAATTTGAAAATGCATGTTCATTAGATAATCTTTGTACAGGATATATCATAAAAATTATTCTTACGAATAGAGGAACATCTGCTCTTACTTCTGCAGTTATACCTTATACAATAAACGGAACTTCTTATTCTTATAACTGGTCTGGTAACTTGGCGCAAAACAAGTATGCTATTGTATCACTGCCTGTTCCAACAACAGCAACAAACGGGGCTTTGACAGTTAATCTTACATCTGTGAATGGTGTAGCTGATCAGAGAACGTCTAATAATGCATTGACTGGAACTTTCAGCAATCCTCTTATACCTGCAAACACTGGAACTAATTTTGTATTTAACTTGCAATTGGATTATTGGGGAAGTGAGGTAAACTGGAATTTGAAAAATGGTGCTGGTACAATTGTTTACAGCGGTAGTGCTTATACAGATGTGCCTAACCCTAATTCTTCTACTCCTCTTCCTGCTTTAATTACGGAAAACTGGGTACTTAATACTAATGACTGCTACACATTTACCATTAACGATACATATGGTGATGGGATATATGATAACGGAGGGTTTTATAATATTAAAACAGCAGGAGGAGCTGATGTTATTGTAGGTTCTACCTATTCTAAAAAACAAACTAGATCAATGTATTTAGGAGCATTAGGAACTAATGAAATAATTAAAGAAACTTTTGCAGTTTATCCGAACCCTGCAACAGATGTTTTAAACATCACAAAAGTATCTAACAAAGCTAAATATGAAATTCATAATGCTGTTGGACAAATTGTAAAGGCAGGTGAGATAAATAATAATCAGGTAAGAGTTGCCGAATTGATAAAAGGAACTTATATTATTACAATTAAAGATAAAAATATCTCTGAAAGTATTAAATTTATTAAGAAATAATAAATTACTTTAAAAGGTAATGAATCCTCAG
The DNA here is from genome assembly GCF_058310155.1 of Chryseobacterium sp. DT-167. NCBI lineage: Bacteria > Pseudomonadati > Bacteroidota > Flavobacteriia > Flavobacteriales > Weeksellaceae > Chryseobacterium > Chryseobacterium sp. DT-167. Next base: position 136,487 of record NZ_JBZEEQ010000009.1, read on the forward strand.
GTTTTTCCCTGAGGATTTTTTATTATGTAATCATATATAGCTTTTTGATGATTTTACAATAAAAAAAACGGGTAAATATATCAGCAAATAATAAAAAATGTTTAGATTTGTAGTTAATCTAAAAAATAATTGACGCCTATGACGAAATCGTTTACTCTTTTAATCCCATTTCTGGTAACAGAACATGAAATTCTTAATGAGATAGGATTATCTCACAAAATAATTAATACACTAATTGATTAACTTATGTATAATTCTTGTATTCTAATCTTAAAACAATTAATAAGATGAAGAAAATTTTACTAATTCTAACCTTTATGTTGGCTTTTATTTCCAACGTATCGGGTCAGACTGGACAGATTGGAACCGGTACGGCTACCATGACGGAACTTCCAATCAATTCCTGCTGGGGTTACAATTATTCTCAGCAAATTTATACTGCAGCAGAAGTTACCGGGGCTATCGGAACCAGCACCCTGATTACAAAAATCAGATTTCATGTTTCCGCAATTCCTACAGGAACGCAGGCAAACTATAACCAATGGGTAGTATACATCGGTAACACTGCTCAAAACGATTTCGCAACTACAACAAGTTGGGTACCGTTGACAAGCTTATCTCAGGTTTATTCAGGTACGCTGCCTGCAATGACTGATGGTACTTGGGTAGAGTTACCTCTTACAACACCATTTACCTGGGACGGAACAAGCAATCTTGTAGTAGCGGTAGATGAAAACTCTGCAAACTGGAGTTGTACACAGAGTTGGGGAAGTTATACTGCAGGAACAAATAGAGGAATGTTATATCGAAATGATTCAACAAATCCGAACCCTGCCACTCCTCCAACAGCAACTTCAAGGCATAATACAATTCCAAGAATACAATTGGTAGCATTTAATCCTGCACCTTGTACGGTGGCTCCTCCTACGGGAATAACTGTAAGCAACCTTACATCTACTACTGCTACAGTATCATGGAATGCTAATGCAAATGCAACATATCAGGTAAGATACAGATCGCTGCCTGGAGGAACATATACTACTGTTAATATTCCAGCTCTTACCAATACATATACCATTCCGGGTTTAACTGAACTTGGCAATTATGAGGTAGAGGTAGCCACAATTTGTGGAGGTACTCAAGGAGCCTGGTCTACCCCGGTATCTTTTACAACTCCCGTTTTATCATATTGTACAGCCACTTCTACAAGTGTTGCTGACGGTTATATAACGAATGTTACTGTAAATGCTACCAATTCTTATACAATGAGCAGTAATTCAGGATCATCTTTCTATACCGATTATAGTACAGACCCTGCTAGACTGATTACTTTTGTTAAAAATTCTACAGGTAATACAGTTTCAGTGACTAAAACCTGGCCGGGAACTCAGTGGAGTTTTGGTACAGGAGTTTGGATTGATTACAATAGAAATGGAGTTTTTGAAACAAGCGAGCAGGTTCTAACTTCTCCAAGTAATACAACTTCACCGGTTGTAAGTCCCGGATTTACAATCCCTCCAGGAGTTTACAATGGTACGCTTACTACCCGTATGCGTGTTGTAATAAGAGAATCTGCTTCACCAACAGCATGTGGTTCATTCACATGGGGTGAAGTAGAAGATTATGCAGTGAGATTTGTTGATTTACAACCTTGTACTACTGCGCCGCCTACCAATATTTCGATCGGAAACATTACACCAACTTCAGCTACCGTTTCATGGTTGGCTTCTGCAGGTGCTACTTATGTTATCAGATACAGAACAGGTACAGGTTTATGGACTACAGTAACACTTAGTACACCACCTGTTAATATTTATAATATACCAGGTTTAGCAGAATCTACGACTTATGAAGTACAGGTAGCTACAATATGTGGAGGAGTAACGGGTGCATTCTCACCGAGTACAAATTTCACAACTCCAGCTATTACGTATTGTTCGGCTGCTGCTACAAGTGCTGATGAATATATTGCTAATGTAACGGTCACTCCTCTTGGATTACCTGCTATGGTAAGCAACTCAGTGATGGCAACGGCTGCTCCATATTATTCAGATTATACAGCAGATCCTACAAGATTGGTAACCCTAATCAGAGGAACAGTGGGGAACAACATATCCCTTACTAAAGTTTGGCCGGGTACTCAGTTTGCAGCAGCAGCAGCAGCTTGGATAGATTTTAACAGAAATGGTATTTTTGAAGTTTCTGAAAGAATTTTAACCGGTGCGAGCAATACCACGTCAGTAGTTACAGCATCATTCGGATTTCCTACAACACCAGGTTCTGTATATGGTGGAAACTTGAATACCAGAATGAGAGTGATAATCAGAGAAAATACTGATCCAAGCCCTTGTGGTAATTTCTCATGGGGTGAGGTAGAAGATTATGGTGTGAAATTTATAGACTTACAGCCATGTACTACTGCTCCGCCGACCAATATTACAGTTACCAACATGACTGCGACGACAGCATATGTATCATGGATGCCAACAGCAAACGCAACATATGTTATCAGATATAGATTAAGTCCTTCAGGTCCTTGGCTTCCAAGTGCTGCAGGTCTGACCTTACCGGCCGGAACACCAACTGGACAAAGTTTTTACACTATAACAGGACTTACTGAGCAGACAACTTATCAGGTTCAGGTTGCTACAATATGTGGAGGTGTTACCGGAGCGTTTAGTGCTTCTGTGAATTTCACAACGCCACCACTGACATATTGCCCTATGGTCGGTACAGGTACTAATGATTATATTTCGAATGTTAAAGTTACGCCTGTGAATTTCCCTGTAATGGATAATACTTCTTTACAGACAAATTACATCAGCTACAATACACCACCAACATTGATTAACTTAGAAGTTGGATCTTTTGGAAATCAATTATCAGTATCTAAGGCTTGGGTTGGTACAACATTTTCTGATGCTGTAGATGCTTATATTGATTATAACAGAGACGGGATTTTTGCAGCTAATGAAAAAATCATGACCTCTGCATCTAGTACAACGACTCCTGTAACGGCGACATTCGATGTTCCGGCAGCAGGACCAGCTATTTATGCAGGACCACTTACTACAACAATGAGAGTTATTCTTAAGAGAAGTAGTGGATCTGTAATGTGTGTGAACCCTGCGAATGGTGAAGTAGAAGATTATGCCGTTAAATTGAGACCTTGTAGTAATGTTGCTCCAACTAACGTGACTGTTAATCTGATTACTCAAAATTCAGCTTCAGTTAACTGGACATCTGCACTAAATAACAATGCGTTTGTATTAGAGTATAGAGCAGTTACAAACCCTGTTTCTCCATGGATTCCTATTAATGCTTCTGTTTTAGCGGGTAACCCTCCTGTACAACTTACAGGGTTAACTCCTGCAACTACGTATGAAGTTAGAATTGCTGCAAAATGTGGAACAGGTGGCTTAGGAGCTTATACTCCTATTAAGCTTTTCACAACAAGATGTGATCCTACTCCTCCGAATGTAACTATAACCAATATTACTCCAACATCAGCGGTTGTTACCTGGAACCCAATTGTTCCTAGCGCAACCTATTTAATAAGATACAGAGTTGTTGGAACAACCACTTGGACTTCTGTGACAGCTCCGGCTCCACCAGCAAACTCAGTAACACTTACAGGATTAAGTTCGTATGTAACTTATGAAGTGCAGGTTGCTAATCAGTGCGTAGGTGAAACGACTCCGAACCCGTGGTCAAATCCTCAGGTATTTACGACTGTTAGAATTTGTGAAATACCTCCTCCAGGATTAACTATAACTACATTGACGCCAACAACTGCTGAAGTAACTTGGACTGCATTTACTGGTGCAGGAGCTATAGGTAGTTATATTTTGAGATACAGAAAAGTAGGTATTCCTAGCTGGACGTCTGTGACTGTCAATACAAATACATACACAATTACAGGATTGTTGGAATTAACGAAATATGAGATGCAGGTAGCAAACGTTTGTTCGGGTACACCGGGTAACTTTACTCCTCCTTACTATTTTACAACCCCTACAGTTGTTTATTGTCCTATGACGTCAGCAAGTTCTGCAGCAGAGTATATCTCGAAAGTAACTGCGAAGCCTACGGGTAAACCGGAAATGATCAATATCTCTCCTGCTTCAAATTATTCAGACTTTACTGGAATCCCTAAAAATTATATTGAAATGATTCAGGGATCAGCAGGTAATCAGATTATAATTGACAAGACGTTAACCAACGGTGCAAATGCAGGAGTAGCAGTTTGGATTGACTTCAACAGAAACGGTTATTTCGATATTAACGAAAGAATCTTAGCTGACGGTCCAAATACAAATCCTACAGCAAGTGCAACATTCAGTGTTCCTGCTGATGCATTTGTAAGTATGACAGATTACAAATATGTTGTCATGAGAGTGGCAATGCAGAAAGATGGAATTCCTGTAAATTGTACCAGCTTTGCCAATGGTGAAGTAGAAGACTATACAGTAAGAATTTCTAAACAAAGCGTTGCAAACGCAGTAAACCAAACGGATATTTTAATCTATCCAAACCCGGTAAGCACTGTTTTAAATGTAAAAAATATCAGCAAAAAAGCTAATTATAAAATTTACAGTGCAGCAGGACAATTGGTTTCAAGCGGATTGATCTTAAACAATAAGATTGACGTTAGCAGACTGATCAACGGACTGTATGTTATCGACATAGAAGACGTGAAAGGTACTGTACAGAAGAAATTTATTAAAGAATAATACCTTCTAAATAATAGAATAAGCTCTCAGAAATGAGAGCTTATTTTTTTGATATAATTTGCATGAATTAATAAAAAACTCACTGATCAATCAGTGAGTTTTTCTATTGAGTATTAGTTTTATTCTATTTCAAATATGATTTTTTCGGTCTGTTCCTGAAGATCATCAAGATTGGTATTATTATAAATAACAAAATCGGCCATTTTTATTTTGTCTTTTTCAGGCATCTGGTTATCCATTACAGATTCTACTTCACGGTAAGTTTTTTTATCTCTGTCCATAACTCTTTTAATTCTGATATTATCTTCAGCAGTTACCAAAAGAGATTTGTAGCATTGAAGATGAAGTTTCAACTCGAATAATAAAGCAGTCTCCTTAAAAACAAGATATTTGGTCTGTTTAGCCAGCCACTTTTCAAAATCTTCACGCACTGCAGGGTGAATGATCCCATTCAGCTGATGCAATAATTCCTCATTATGAAAAACTGTTTCACCCACAAATTTCCGATCATATAAGCCATTCTCATCATAAGAAGCATCGCCCAAAAGATCTTTGATTCTTTGCTTTAAATCAGCACTGTCATTTACTATTGTTTTAGCTCTCACATCCGAATAGTAAACAGGAAAACCGCAATTTTCAATAAACTTTGCAACAGTAGTCTTTCCGGAACCGATTCCGCCTGTTAGACCAATAATTTTCGGAGCAGAATCAGGCTCGGCTTTTTTTGTTTCAGTATTTAATTCTTCCATGGTTAATAACCGAAAACTTCATTAAAGCTAAACGTTTCATCCAATCGTACTCCCTTCTCAGTCATTTTAAGACTTGCCAGTTCATTATGAGCATCATGTTCAAAAAACAGAAGATAATCATTGTCTACGCACTGCTTCAAAAATTTAGCTTTTTCTTCAATAGTTAATAGAGGTCTTGTGTCATAACCCATCACATAAACTTGAGGAATATGTCCTGCTGTCGGAATTAGGTCAGCTGCAAAAACAATGGTTTTTTCCTGATATTGTATTACAGGAAGCATCTGCTTTTCGGTGTGACCATCTACAAAGATGACATCCATTTTAAGTTCTGGCGTGAAACCATAATTTCCATTGGCAGGTAGTGGTAAAAATCCCAACTGACCGCTTTCCTGAATCGGAAGTATGTTTTCTTTTAAGAAGCTTGCTTTCTCCCTTGCGTTTGGTTCAGTTGCCCATTGCCAGTGATTTTCGTTGGTCCAGAACTGAGCGTTTTTAAATGCAGGTCTGTATCCGGTTTTGTCATCATTCCATTCAATTGCTCCGCCACAGTGGTCAAAATGTAAATGCGTTAAGAAAACATCGGTGATATCTTCTTTTACAAAGCCATATTTTTTTAAATTTTTATCTAAGTTATCATCGCCCCAAAGAGAATAATGACCAAAAAATTTATCGTCCTGCTTATTTCCTAAGCCACAGTCTACAAGGATGAGTTTTTTCCCGTCCTCAATTAATAGAGAGCGGGTTCCCAGTTCAATTAAGTTTCTTTCGTCTGCAGGGTTGGTTTTTTCCCACAGACTTTTTGGGACGACTCCGAACATTGCGCCGCCGTCGAGCTTGAATTTTCCGCATTGGATAGGATAGAGCTTCATATAATATATGTTATTTAATTTTTATTGATTTCATTTGGTTTGCAATTTTTCTGCTGTTTTCATCCTCAGAATTTTCCAGATTAGAAATAATATTCTGAAAATCTGCTTCTTTTCTGCTTTGAGAAAGTTTTTGCTGAATAAAAATTTCAGTAGGGAAAATCTTAATACCGAAAGCACCTTTCATTTCTTTTTCGACAAAATATTTATCCATGTTTTCTACTAAAACCGGACATTTTTGAGCTTTCTCGTATTTAGCTGTCAGCTTTTCAAGATGATTATAAAGCTCATTGTGATTCATAAGTTTCACTTTTCCATAGACCTGAACCGCTTCGTAATTCCAGGTAGAAACATTAAGATGATCATACCAACTGCTCGAAATGTAAGTGTGTGCTCCTAAAAAATCGCACAGAACTTCATCCCCATCATTCAATATTTTTGCTTGGGGATTGGCTTTGGAAATATGAGTTTCTATATGAATCTGCTCCGGATCATTTTCGTTAAGCATCATCATAGAATGAGTGGCTCTTATTTTGTCATTTGAAGAAATGAGCAATGCAAATGCATTTTCTCTGATGATTTTTTTCATCAGATTATGATCTTCACTTCTGTATAATTTAGGAACAAACATAGTTTAAAATAATTCTCCCGGACTTCTGGGAATGGCAATATTCAAGTGGCGGTATGCTTTTTCGGTAACTTCACGCCCTCTTGGAGTCCGGATGATAAAGCCCTCCTGAATAAGAAAAGGTTCATAAACTTCCTCTAAAGTCTCCGGATTTTCAGCAATTGAAGTTGCCAGTGCTGAAATTCCTACAGGTTTACCTTTGAAATTTTCAATCATGACGCGCATAATTTTATTGTCCATTTCGTCTAAACCAAATTCGTCAACATTTAAAGAATTTAAGGCATATGTGGTAATATTAATTTCAATTTCACCATTTCCTTTAATTTCCGCAAAGTCACGAACTCTTCTCAATAAAGCATTTGCTATTCTCGGTGTTCCGCGGCTTCTTCTTGCAATTTCAATGGCGGCATCTTCATAAATGGTTACGCCCAACACTCTTGCACTTCTGATGATGATCATCGAAAGAAGCTCGATCGTATAATATTCTAACCTGCTTTGAATTCCGAATCTTGCCAACATTGGTTTTGTCAGCATTCCGCTTCTGGTGGTTGCGCCAACTAATGTAAAAGGATTCAAACCGATCTGAACACTTCTTGCATTAGGACCTGTTTCAAGCATGATATCAATTTTGTAATCTTCCATTGCAGAATATAAATACTCTTCCACAATGGGAGAAAGTCTGTGAATTTCGTCAATAAAAAGCACATCATTCTCTTCCAGATTGGTGAGCAAGCCTGCCAAACTTCCGGGTTTATCCAAAACAGGTCCCGAAGTGATTTTACAGTTTACGCCCAGTTCATTGGCGATAATATTGGCTAAAGTAGTTTTGCCTAAACCTGGCGGACCATGCAAAAGTACATGATCAAGTGCACCACCACGATTCTTTGCGGCGGCTACAAAAACTTCTAGATTTTCAAGTGTTTTTCTTTGTCCGGCAAAATCTTTAAAACTCTGCGGACGAATTTTCTCCTCCTGTATCAGTTCGTCTTGGGAAAAATTTTCCTTATCAGGATGTAAAAAATCTGGCATTAATTCATTTCATTTACCTCAAAGATAGGAAAAAATGAGGTTAAGATTGAGGATGAGATTAAGATTATTTGAAGATAAGTTTTTGATATAAAGACTGGTTGCCACAACAAAGCATATGACGAAAAGAAATTGATATATTTTGAGTATTTTTGAGAGAGAAAATTTTAAGATAAAAAATTTGGTATTTATCATTATGTAAGATTCCTGCGGAATGACAAACTATGCGTTCCATCTGTGAATCTGGGATGAATGAAAAATAATACTTTTTATCTAAAACTTAACCCCTATTTAATGAAATTATTTGGACCTTTCAAGCAGGTTGTAACACTTGCTGATCTTCCTTTAAGAGGGAAAATTTCTGACGATCAACTTGAGATTATTATCGATGGAGGAGTTTTAATTAATGACGGTAAGATTCAAAAAGTCGGAAACTTTGAAATTTTGAGATCAGAAAATCAAAATATCGAGATCGAACACATTAAAGACGAGCAAATCGTTTTACCAGCATTTGTAGATTCTCACACGCATATTTGTTTTGGTGGAAACCGTGCCAATGATTTTGCCATGCGAAATGCAGGAAAAACATATCTGGAAATTGCAGAAAACGGAGGTGGAATCTGGAGCTCGGTTCAGCATACAAGAAATGCTTCCGAAGAAGAATTATTAAAAACTTTACTGGAAAGGATCAATATTTTGACTGCTTTAGGAATTACAACTATTGAAGTGAAAAGCGGATACGGATTAGATGTTGAGAATGAACTAAAGATGCTCCGGATCATCAAAAAAGCACAGTCTCAAACTCAGGCAACTTTGGTTCCGACCTGTCTTTCTGCACATCTGAAACCGAGAGATTTTGAAGGCGATAACAAAGCGTATTTAGATTATATTTTAAATGAAATTTTACCCAAAGTAAAAGAAGAAAAATTATCTGATCGTGTTGATATTTTTATTGAAAAATCAGCGTTTCAGCCGGAAGAAAGTAAAGAATTTTTGTTAAAAACTAAAGATTTAGGTTTCCAAATTACTGTTCATGCAGATCAGTTTACCCCCGGAAGTTCGAGAATTGCCGTTGAAGTGGGAGCAAAATCTGCAGACCATTTGGAAGCGACAATTGATGAAGATATTCAATTTTTAGCACAGTCAGATACGGTGGCAACTGCACTCCCTGGCGCAAGTTTAGGCTTGGGTGAAAAATTTACCCCTGCAAGAAAACTGTTGGATGCAGGTGCAATTTTGGCTATAGCAAGCGACTGGAATCCCGGTTCAGCACCGATGGGAAATTTAATTACACAGGCTTCGATTTTAGCAACATATGAAAAGCTTACTACGGCAGAAGTTTTGGCAGGAATGACTTTCCGTTCTGCTTATGCGCTTGGTTTAGAAGACAGAGGGAAATTAGAAAACGGCTTAAAAGCAGATTTTGTGACTTTCAAAACAGATAATTTTCAGAATGTATTGTACAATCAGGGAAGTTTGAAAGCGGAGAATGTTTTTATAGATGGGATAAAAGTAAAATAAAATGGGATTGTCTGATAAAGCTTTCGGTAAAAAAGAGGAAAATACCAATCATGAAATTTCAATTTACCAGGATTTTTGGGATTGGTTTTTAACTAAAGAGAAGGAGTTTTATGAAGTAGTAAAAGACCGTGTACATATCGAGAAAGATTTTTTCGAGGTTATTGCTCCTAAACTTCGCCATATCAATGAAGGCTATTATTTTCTTTCCGGAATGAGTGATGATTCTACAGTAGAGTTTATCCTGACTGCGGAAGGAGAGATTAAAAATATTGTTTTTGTTGAAGAACTTATTGATGCTGCTCCAAAATTAGAAAACTGGAAATTTACGGCGTTAAAACCTGAAATGAATCTGGATAGCGGAATCAGCATGGACGGTCATGAATTCACAACCGAAAACATTTTTTTCTACGCAAATGAAATGGAAGGTTATCCCGATGAGATCGATATTACTTTTGTGTATGAAAATATGACCGAGGAAAATAAAAATGCTGTTGTAAACGGAGTTTGTATCTTTTTAGATAACTTTTTAGGTGAATTAAATTTTGCAACGCAAATTGATACATTTAATGTGATCGGAAAAAATGAAGCGTCAGAAGAACTCATTCCAGTAACTAAGTTGAAAGATTTCCTTCAATGGAGAGAAAGAGAATTTACAGAAAAATATAAAAATGTAAAAAATTTTGATGAGGAAGATAAGTTTTCCATTTTTGAGGCGAGTTTGCAAAACGGACTTCCGCTTATTGCCGCAATTAATACTTCACTGTTAGAATATGATTCAAAAGCTTCATATCCTTGGATTTCGGTATTGAAAACATATTACAACGGTGAAAATAATAACGGATTTCCAGAGAAAGATGACTATGAAAAACTGACTGATATCGAAGAAAAATTGATTGAAGAACTTAAAAATGAAAACGGACATTTATACATTGGCAGGGAAAGTGCAGATAATATAAAAGAAACTTATTTTGCAAGTAAAGATTTCAGAGAGCCTTCCAAAGTTTTTCATAAAATAATGAAAGATAATCCTGAATATAAAATGTCACTCGAAATTTATAAAGACAAGTATTGGCAAAGTTTCGAACGCTATAATATCAATTAAATAGATAAAAAAATATGATCTGGCAAGGAAGATTAGACGGAGAAGAACCATTGTTTCACAGACTTTTTCAGCGTGTACAGGAAGCAGAAAATCATGATCTTATTATAACTAATGATTTCGTTTTGCACGGTTTTGCTGTGGATGAAGGGGTAAGAAGAAATAAAGGAAGAGCAGGAGCGAAAGATGCACCAGATATAATCAGAAAAAACATGGCAAATTTTCCTGTCATCATGCCTGATTTTTCTATGCTTGATTTCGGTAATATCACCTGTGAAGATGGGGATTTAGAAAAAGCTCAAAATGCTCTTGCTGAGAATGTTGCTCAGGTTTTGGCAAAAGGGGCAAAATCTCTTGTTTTGGGTGGAGGTCATGAAGTTACTTTTGCCCATTATTCAGGAATCAGAAAGGCATATCCGGATAAGAAAATCGGAATTATCAATATCGATGCTCATTTTGATAACAGAAAACCCGAAGATGGGGTAGGAGCAAGTTCAGGTACAGGATTCTGGCAAATCGCTCAGGAAGAAAATAATTATACCCTGCATATCGGTATTCAGAGAAATTCAAACACGTTAAAATTGTTTGATACCGCTCATCAACTCGGTATGAAATATATTCTTGCTGATGAACTTTTTTTTGAAAATCTTCCTTCTGTTTACGAACGTATCAACGAACTTGTAGAATCAGTCGATGTTTTGTATCTCACGGTTTGTATGGATGTATTCAATGCTTCAATTGCACCCGGAGTTTCTGCCGCAGCTTACAACGGATTGTTTACAGATGCAGCATTCATGCATTTTTATAAACATATTTTGAAGAGTGATAAACTTGTTGCATTAGATGTAGCTGAAGTGAATCCCCAGTTTGATATTCAGGACAGAACGGCAAGACTGGCTGCAAGTCTGGTGAATGAGTGGCTGATGATTTGAAAGACATATTTACAATAGACAATATCATTTTTTTAAACAATAACAAGGTACATATTTTGTTGCCTTCCTTATGCCTATTCCAAAGGCTTAAAAATTCATTTTTTTGAATTTAAATGTAATTACAACATGGAACAATCAATAGAGAAGAAACTGATCAAAGCTGATGAAGCTTTTAAACAATGGAAAAGCATATCATTTGCAGACAAACAAAAGTTAATTGCAAAAGCTGCAGAATTATTTAAAAATAAATCGCAGGAATTTGGCGAAATCATTACCAAAGAAATGAATAAACCCATTTCACAATCTATCTCAGAAGTGGAGAAATGTGCTTTGATGATGAATTATTATGGTGAAGCTGAAAATGTTTTAAGGCCTGAAAAAATTGATTCCGAATATTCGATCTCAGAAATCCATTATGTTCCAAAAGGTGTTATTCTTGGCGTAATGCCCTGGAATTTTCCTTTCTGGCAAGTTTTGAGATTTGCTACTCCAGCAATTTTAGCTGGAAATACTGTTGTTTTGAAGCATGCTTCCATTTGTTTCGGAAGTGGTAATGCGATTGAAAAAGTATTCATTGAAGCTGGTTTTCCTGAAGGTGTTTTTCAGAATTTAGAAGTTGGGCATAAAGAGGTAAAAGAGATTCTTGAACATCCCGTTATTAAAGGCGTAAGTCTTACAGGAAGCGAAAAAGCAGGTGCAGAAGTTGCATCGATTGCCGGACAGAAGATTAAAAAATCTTTACTTGAGCTTGGCGGAAGTGATGCTTTTATCGTTTTGGATGATGCAGATTTAGATGAAGCCGCAAAAGTTGGCGCATTGGCAAGACTTCAAAACTGCGGGCAGACTTGTGTGGCTGCAAAAAGATTTATTATTCAAAAAGATATCGAATTTGATTTTTTACCAAAATTTATTGAAGAATATAAAAAATATGCTCCCGCAGATCCGATGAAGAAGGAAACTAAATTAGGCGGAATGGCAAGAGCTGATTTGGCAGATGATCTAGAGAAACAATACCAAAAAGCTTTGGATAATGGTGCAGAAGCTATTATTCCTTTGGAAAGAATTTCTGACACCGAATTTAATCCGGGGTTAATTAATGTAAAAGAAGGTAATCCTATTTTGCAGGAAGAGTTATTCGGACCTTTAGCTATGGTAATGATTGCTAAGAATGATGATGAAGCTTTAGAAATGGCAAACAATATTCCTTTCGGGCTTTCAAACTCAGTCTGGACGAAGAACGCAGACCGTCAACAGTTTTTCATCCATGGTTTAGAATCCGGAACGGTGAATATTAACAGGATGACGAGCTCTGATCCGCGTTTTCCATTCGGAGGGACAAAATCTTCAGGTTACGGAACAGAGCTTTCTTTATTGGCTTTAAAAGAATTTGTCACGGCAAAAACAGTTTTAGGAAAATAAAAAACATAAAAAAACTCTCGATATTTTCGAGAGTTTTTCTTTTATATCAGGAAGATTAAATAGTCGTTAATCTCAATGTATTCGTTTTTCCACCTTCGTATGATGGAGTTGCGTTGATATTGATTACGAAATCTCCGCTTTCAATATAACCGTGGTTATGAGTCAGCATATTCACCTGAATAATGGTTTCATCTGTAGATTTATTCATGTCATAATAATAAGCACGAACTCCCCAAAGCAGATTCAACATTGTAATTACACGTCTGTTGGCGCTGTAAACGATGATGTGAGAATTGGGTCTGTGCGCAGAAATCTGAAACGCAGTATATCCTGAATTCGTCAAAGTAACAATCGCAGAAACGTTTGTACTTTTTGCAATTCTTACCGCTGCAAGACAAACTCTGTTGGTGATAAATCTCTCGTCGATACAGTTGAAGTCTTTTTCGATCGGTTCATTTTTATGTTGGTAAAAATTAGTCTGCTCAATATTCTGAACGATTTTTGCCATGTTTTCAACCACCTGAATAGGATATCTTCCCACGGAAGTTTCACCTGAAAGCATCACCGCATCTGCACCATCCAATACAGAATTCGCAACGTCGTTTACTTCGGCTCTTGTTGGTGTCAGACTGTTGATCATCGTTTCCATCATCTGTGTAGCGATAATTACAGGCTTAGAATAGAATCTTGCTTTCTCCACCAATGTTTTCTGAATCGCAGGAACTTCTTCCATCGGAACTTCTACACCAAGATCTCCACGTGCAACCATCAATCCATCGCATTCCAGTAAGATCTGATCAATATTTTTTACTCCTTCAGGTTTTTCAATTTTTGCAATGATCGGTGTTTTTAATTTACCGTTCGGATGCTTAGAGATCAATTCTTTCAAATCAATAATATCCTGTGCGTGACGTACAAAAGATAGAGCAATCCAGTCAACTTCCATGTCAAGCATGAAATTGGCATCAAGAATATCTTTTTCCGTCAGTGCGGGAAGCGAAACATTGGTATTAGGAAGGTTAACACCTTTTTTGGAGCTCAACGGCCCTCCTTGAATAGTTTTCGCCTTTACGGTATCTATTTTGTTGGTTTCAAGAACTTCTAAAACAAGTTTACCATCATCAATCAAAATTCTTTCCCCAACGTTTACATCCTGAGGAAACTGCTGATAGGTCATGTAAACTTTTGTAGAGTCTCCTTCTATCTTTTCATTGGTAAATGTCAAGACATCTCCCGGATTCAGGTATGAACCTTCTTTTACTACCCCAACTCTTAATTTTGGACCCTGTAAATCTGCCAGAATTCCTACAGAATATCCATATTCTTTATTAAGGTCTCTGATGGTTTGAATATTGGTACGAACCAGGTCGTAATCAGCGTGTGAAAAATTTATTCTAAATACGTCAACACCAGCTTTCATTAATCCTAACATTACTTCCTTTGAAGAGGAAGCGGGGCCAAGCGTTGCGATAATTTTTGTCTTCTTTAAATACTTATTCATAATACTGTATTATTTGATAAAGTTCTTCTTCAGAACTCAGATTGTAATCCTGAATTGGAAACACAAGATTTTCAGGCAGCAAAATTACGGAAAAATCAGTAAATTGTTCCGGACTATGCAGAATATATTCTACTTCTGTCTGATTATTTAATAAAAATTTAATGTTTTCTTCTTCTGAGAAGAGTTCAGTTTGTAATTTTTTTTGATTACTTTCTGAAGATTTGTTTGAAATAAATGTGAAGCAAGTCTTTGTGAACTTGTGGTATGCCTCATATCTCGGAAAAAAATAATCATAATAAACACCGTGAAAAACGAGATCCTTAATTCTTGAAAATTTAAGATCGTTACTTTGATTTATTTTAAAAAAAAACTCGTGATCGGGTATATTTTTGGCTAATCTTACCAAACCTATGGTAATATCTTCAAATTCTATATCGTCAAGATCATACAGTTTTTGGATTTCCAAGTATATTTTCTTTTTTATTCAAAATATAAAATGCTCTCTGCGCGGCTTTTTCTTCTGCCTTTTTTTTGGAGGTTTCGGTTGCGTTGGCAATTTTTTCTTCACCCAGCCACACATGGCAGCGGAAAACAATGCTTTTGTTTACCTGAATTTCTTCACAGGTTTCATACTTGATGTTGAGCTTTTTCTTTTGACTCCATTCCAGAAGAAGACCTTTATAGCTCACAATTTTGTTTTCGAGCTTATTGATTTCTGATGGCGTAAGAAGTCTCTCCAATACGATTTTTTTGCATGTATCATATTGAAAATCAAGATAAACAGCTCCCACTAATGCTTCAAAGAGATTGCCTGCAATATTTTCTCCTAAAGCAACAGAAGCGTTGTTTTTTTGTAAAAGACCGGTAAGTTTTAAATCTTCTCCTAATTTATTGAGATTTTTCCTATTTACAATCTTAGATTTCATCTGCGTCATATATCCTTCGTTGCCTTTAGGATAAGTGCTGAACAAATGACATGAAACAATTGTACCCAAAACAGAATCTCCCAAAAATTCAAGTCTTTCGTAGTTGCTGTCTTGATTTTTAGAAGAACTTTTAATAGAAAAAGCTTCGCGGTAAAAGTTAATATTCTGAACGGGTGTGCCTAAAATTTTATTAAGCTCCATGCTCAGAAAATAGTCTCTTTCCGATAATACTTTTTTTCTTTGTTTGAGAAGGAATTTAGAAAAATATTTCTGTAACTCCATTCAGTTGATAATTAGATTTTCTTGAAAAGAACGCAAGCGTTGTGACCACCAAACCCAAAAGTGTTACTCATAGCTACTTTCACATCTTTTTTTACAGCTTTATTGAATGTAAAATTCAATCTGCTGTCGATTTTTTCATCATCAGTAAAATGATTGATAGTAGGAGGAACAATACCGTGGATAATAGATCCCAAAGCAGCAATAGCTTCAATAACTCCGGCTGCACCCAGAAGGTGACCTGTCATTGATTTTGTAGAATTAATCTGAATGTCATAAGCATGCTCACCAAATAATTTTGAAATTGCGCTGGATTCTGCAAGATCTCCTAATGGAGTAGAGGTACCATGCATATTGATATGGTCTACTTCATCAGCAGTTAATTCTGCATCTTCCAAGCAATTTTTCATTACCAGATAAGCTCCCAAACCTTCAGGATGTGGTGCTGTCATATGATGTGCGTCTGCACTCATACCACCACCCAATAATTCTGCATATATTGTTGCACCGCGCTTTACAGCGTGTTCATATTCTTCAAGAATGATTGCTCCTGCACCTTCACCCAAAACAAAACCATCTCTGTCTTTGTCAAAAGGTCTTGAAGCTGTTTTCGGATCTTCATTTCTTGTAGAAAGTGCCATCATTGCATTGAAACCACCAACACCACTTGCTGTAACGGCAGCTTCAGAGCCCCCGCAAACAATAACGTCTGCTTTTCCTAGCTGGATCAGCATTTTAGAATCAATCAATGCATTTGCAGATGAAGCACAAGCAGAAACAGTGGTATAATTGGGACCATGGAAACCGTATTCAATTGAAATATGTCCTGGTGTAATGTCCGCAATCATTTTAGGAATAAAAAATGGGTTGAATCTTGGAATATCTGTATTTGCCCACCCTAAAACCTCAGTTTCAAAAGTTTCTAAACCACCAATTCCTGACCCCCAGATTACTCCGACTCTGTTTTTATCTACATTGTCTTCCATAATCCTTGAATGTGCAACTGCCTCTCTTGCAGCTACCATACCAAGTTGGGTGTTACGATCCATTTTTTTAGCATCTTTCTTATCAAAATGATCTAACGGATCGAAGTTTTTCACCTCACAAGCAAACCTTGTTTTAAAGTTTGTGGCATCAAAAAGAGTAATCGGAGCGGCTCCGCTCTCGCCTTTTACAAGACTTTCCCAGTATTCATTCGCATTATTACCGATGGGTGTTAAGGCGCCAAAACCGGTTACAACTACTCTTTTTAATTCCATAAACTTTGTAAATTTCTTTTTGTTGAAGAATATTATTTATTTACTACTTCTTCAATGTAAGCGATAGCGTGTCCTACAGTAGTAATTTTTTCTGCTTGGTCATCAGGGATCTGAATGTTAAATTCTTTTTCAAATTCCATGATTAACTCAACGGTATCAAGTGAGTCAGCTCCTAAATCATTTGTGAAGCTAGCCTCTGGAGTTACCTCTGTTTCTTCAACGTCAAGCTTATCAGCGATGATAGCTTTTACTCTTGATGCAATGTCTGACATAGTAAATTATTTTTTTAATTGTTAGATTGTGCAAATATATAAAATTCTTTAGGATAAAACATTTTTTTAGTCTTTTTTGTCGAGCAATACCGCTTATTTTATTGTGCGTGACTTTAGTATTTTAGTTTTCAGGTATTTATCATTTAATTTAAATTCACTCCTGGGATATGATATTTTTAGTTTTTTAAATATCAAAACATTTTAGTTTAAATTTTTATTAAAATTCAATTCAAAACTAAATTTTTCTGACGTTAATAGCTGTATGAATTAATATTTTGCAATGGAATGTCTGTAAGTTTTACTTATAGATTTCTACAAAGAAGTTGTTCTATTTAATTTGTAAAGCTTTTAATATTTTATGAAAAATCTCGTTGTTTTCATAAACTCCCTTAAATGCTTCAGATTCTGGTCCGTAAGAAAAGACGGGAATCAATGTCGCTGAATGGTCATCTGTTGTGAAGTCTCCTTCAATGGTATTGGTTTGTAAGTTTCCGTGCGGAATGCTGAATCCTCCGGTTTCATGATCTGCGGTAATTATGATCAATGTGCCCGGGTTTTGATCTGCAAACTGTACTGCTTTTGTGATGGCTTTATCAAAATCAATTCCTTCTGTGACGATGGTTCCGGTATTATTGCTGTGACCTCCGCTGTCGATCTGTGCGGCCTCAATCATGATAAAGAAAGGTTTGTTTTTAGAATTTAAATATTGTAAACCGTTTTCAACCAATTCTGAAAGTAGATTTCCACGTCCCTTTAAAACGGAGGGAACTCCATTTTCTGACATATAATATGCTAAACGTTCTGCTTTGTTTTTTCCTATACTTTCAGGTGTTTTTGCTATTGTGAACTGTGGAAGATCTGAAATCTTTGATTTTCCGCCGGCTGCAAAAAAGGTGAGTTTGCTTTTCGTAAGATCTTCAGCAATCTCTTTTTCCATACCCCGGTCTTTTTGATGAGCGTAAAATGCGGAAGGTGTTGCGCCAACGATTTCATCTGTGGTGATAACGCCAGTGTTGAATCCTTTCTCAGATAAAATTTCAGTAATATTTTCAATGGTTTTTCCATCACGATCTATACCTATGAATCTGTTTTTGGTTTTCTTTCCTGTTGCAAAAGCAGATGCTCCTGCTGCAGAATCAGTTGAAAAATTGTCTGCTGAAGAAGTTTTAATTAAACCGATGTTTTTAAGCTGCGTCAGAGTCAGCTGACCCTTATTGGCTAAAACAGATGATGAGATCTGGGAAAGTCCGTTTCCGTCTCCGATGAGCAGGATGACATTTTTTACAGGTACGTTTTTATTTTTGTAGAGGAATTTTGGGGTGTAAACTTCTGAAAAAATATTGTTTTTAAAAGTCCTTGTATTTAAAGTTGAAATGTATTCAACGCAATCTTTCGGTTTGTCGGTATTGATATAGTCAACACCTGCATTGACGAAAAAATCCCACGAAGTTTTTGAGTCCGGGATCGCCCAGAAACGGATTGGCCTTTTGAAAGATTTTGCTTCTTTAATGATGGCTGTGATTATTGGAAGATCTTCTTCAGTTAATCCGCCTTTGCCGTTCCAGTTTGAATATTTTTTAAAGTTTAAACTGATCAATGCTACCTTTTCCCATTGCTGAGGAGTAAGGTTTTTAAGATTTTGATAATCAAACTTTATAAATTCAGGATAGGAAATAAATTCTTCCGGTTTCGGCTGATTTCCTGAAATGACAAAAGTAAAGATCTTCTGATTGGAAATTTTTGGATGCTTCTGAATTTCAGAAATGATTTTTTGCAACGTTGTTGTGGCATCAGTTTTAATATCAATCAAAATCTGAACAGGCTGTTGTGGATTTAAATTGAGTTCAATAGCTTGTTCGATTGGTTTTAAATACAGATTCTCAAAACTTCTTTCTTTCAGAACTGATTTTTCATCATGCGCTACAAATAATTCGTTGTTTTTTAGAATAACATCTGCTTCTATTGATTTTGCACCGGCTCCCAAAGCACACCAGAAGGGAATTTTTTGTTCGTAATCATTGTGAGAATGAGCTTTTGGGCTTTGTGCTGAAATTTTCATTCCTATTAATAAGAATAGAAGAAAAACTACTTTGTAATTTTTAAATAACATACTTGCTTAATTTAAAATTGAAAACTATTTAATTTTAACTCCCGATTTTTTCAGTGCTTCAGTCAGCTTTTGATAAATCGTATTGTTGGGATAGACTCCTGAGAATAATTCTTCACCTTTTCCCATTGCAAAAACAGGAACTAAAGCTGCGGTGTGCTGGTTGTCGATAAAATTGATCTGTACTTTGTCTTTTGTGTTTTTCTCTTTTCCGGTTGCAGGATCTTTTTCTATGAATTTTCCGATGCTTGCACCACCTGTTTCGTGATCTGCGGTGACGACTAGAAGTGTATTTGGATTTTCTTTAATGAATTTGATTACAACGCCAATAGTTTTATCAAAATCTAAAACTTCTTTTACCATCATTTCTCCGTCTTTTGCATGACCGCCCCAATCGATGAATGAGCCTTCCACCATCAAAAAGAAAGGCTTATTTTTCTGTGAAAAATAATCTAAGGCTGTTTGGGTAGCTTCAGGAAGGAAATCTCCTCTTCCCTGAACTTTATTCGGAAGTTCATCCTGTGCTAACAGATAAAAATTGTTTTTATCCTGGATAGGTTTTGAAAGTTTCAGTGTATCTATATTATAGTTGAGTTTTTTAAAATCAGCTAAAAGATTTTTCCCGTCTTTTCTTTTGTTGAAAAATTTTAAACCACCGCCTGCTAAGAAATTGACGTTGGCTTTTACAAGATCAAGAGCGATATCTTCATGTAAATCCCGGTCTTTTACATGAGCGTAATAGGAAGCGGGTGTTGCATGGGTAATGCTTGTAAGGCTAACCAATCCTGTCTGATAATTTTTTTTCTGAAGCTGTTCTAAAATTGTAGGTAATGCTATTGAATCTTTATTAACGCCAATTGCACGTTTGTAAGTTTTTTCGCCTGTTGACAATGCGGTCGCTCCCGCAGCAGAATCGGTAACCCAATCACTTGTGGAAGATGTCTCAGAAAGTCCTACAATTTTAAATTTTTGAAAGTTGGGTTCTGAAGTTCCAAAATAGAATGCCGAAGTAACTTGTGAAACACCCATTCCGTCACCTATCATAAAAATGATATTGATGGGTTTTTGCGTTTGACTTTTAAAAAATGCTGTAATAAGAAGCAAAGAAAATATAGATGTTTTTTTTAAATTAAAAATTTGATACTTAAAATTCATAATGTTTATGTTTTTAATAATTTTATAAAAGTGAAATAAGTTGGCGAAATTACTCATTAATCAAGATTTAAAAAAGAATCAAAATTCCATTAATTTAATGTTAACGGCTATTTTGCTGATTAAAAGTTTGTTGGAAAATCGGACTTTATAAAACTTTATATAAATTTAATTTTCGGTAACAAAATTCATATTATATTAACTTTTTGATATTCATTTATTAAAGCTTAATTAACATATTTTGACCTTCGGCGATCCTAATTTTGCACAAAAAAAGAATGAAACGTATTTATCTCGTGCCAACTGTTTTGATGAGTTGTGTCAGCTTAACATTTGCGCAAAAAAAAGAATCCGATACTATCAAGGATGAGAGCCAATTGAAAGATATTGAAGAAGTAGTAATGGTAGGATACGGAAGTCAGAAAAGATCTGATGTCACCGGATCTGTAGGATCTGTAAAAAGCGAAGATTTTAATAAAGGAATGGTTGCAAATGTGGGGCAGTTACTTCAGGGAAAAATTGCAGGAGTAAATGTTACCAATATAAGTGGTGAACCGGGAGCCAATCAAAATATTATCATCAGAGGAGTTGGGAGTTTACGTTCAGGAACTACACCGCTTTACGTAATCGACGGTTTTGTAATTGATAACAGCAACACCGGTACCGCTAATAACCCGATGAACTTCATTAATCCTGATGATATTGAATCTATGGATATTTTAAAAGATGCTTCTGCAGCTGCAATCTATGGTGCAAGAGGAGCCAATGGAGTTATTATCATCACTACTAAAAAAGGCAAAAAAGGAAGAACTCAGATGAATCTTTCTTCCAATCTCACTATTTCCAATCTTGCTAATAAAATGAATGTTTTCGGTGCAGATGAATTCAGAAGACAGGTAATTGCTGCCGGAGGAAAATTGGATGATATGGGAGGAAACACCGATTGGCAGGATGAATTAACAAGAACAGGTGTTTCTAAAAATGTAAATTTTTCAGCATCAGGAGCAACAGACACTTCAAATTATTATGCAACTTTAGGATATGAAGATCAGGAAGGAATTCTGTATAACAGTAATCTGAAAAGATATTCAGGACGTGTAAATGTTTCGCAAAAAGCATTTGACGGAAGAGTTAATATTGATTTCAACTTAAACGGAACAAGAACCGAAAACAACAGACCGAATGCAACGGATGTAGTTTCCACCATGCTTACTTGGAATCCTACTTATCCGGCTTATACCAATGGTGCGCCAACGACGGTGTTCAACAATGGTGCTTTCAATCCGCTGATTCGTCGTGAAATTTATAAAGATTTTACTACAAATAACAGAATTTTAGCCAACATCTCTCCTTCGGTGGAAATCATTAAAGGATTGACTTATAAGGTGAATTTAGGAATTGATTATTCTACAGCAGAAAGAGTAATTCAGAATATTCCGAATGCTATCCCTTTGGAAATCGGAACTTTAAACGTAAGCAATTATTCAAACAACAACACGCTTTTAGAAAATACTTTGACCTATAGATTTAAGATCAACAACCATGATTTTAATGTAATGGCAGGGCATTCTTATCAGAAATTGATGTTGACATCGAGAGGTTGGTATTATCAGAATTTCCCACTCAACGGAATCGAGCCACAATATCAAATTCCTGCAGCAGGAGCAGCCAATCAGACCACAACGATTATTGCCAACAAAAATGAATTGCAGTCTTGGTTTGGAAGGTTAAATTATGGTTTTCAGGATAAGTATCTCTTAACAGCTACCTTAAGAGCAGACGGATCTTCTAAATTCGGAGCCAATAACAAATATGGTTTTTTTCCTTCAGTTGCCGCAGGATGGAATATTTCTAAAGAAAGTTTCATGGAAAACATAAGTGCAATCAGTAATTTAAAATTGAGAGCAAGCTGGGGTAAAACAGGAAATCAGGAAATTCCGGGTAAAGTAACAAAAAGAAGTTATCAGGCTGATTCCAATGGAACTGCACAAGCAACTTACCCTCTGAATGACAGTGGAAATTATCCTGTAGGAGTTTATCTGGTAAGAGCCGACAACCCGGATCTTCAGTGGGAAGTAACCACCCAAACCAATATTGGATTAGACTTTGGAATTTTAAATAACAGATTAACGGGTACTGTTGATTTCTTCAACAAAATTTCTGATAATATTATTTCAGTAATAAATACTGTAGATCCTGTAGAGCCGGCTCCGACAATGTGGAAGAATATCTCAAATATGAAGATCAAAAATACAGGTTTAGAACTTACGCTGAATTATAATAGTGATACAAGCAAAGCTTTCACTTACAGCGTTGGTGGAAACATGGCTTTCATTAAAAACAAAGTAACAGATTCTCCATACAAAGTAATTTCTACGGGTGAGGCTCAAGGTCCGGGAACTACTAATGCCGTAATCAACGGATATGTCAATAACGAACCAATCGGAACGTTCTACGTAAGAGAATTTTTAGGTATAAATGCCAATGGTACAAACATTTTCAGAGATGTAAACGGAGACGGTATCATTACAGATAATGACAGAGTAGCGGCTGGAAGTGCATTGCCGGATTTCACTTACAATATCAATCTGAAAGCAGCTTATAAAAATTTTGATTTAGGGCTAAATTTCAATGGAGTAGCAGGGAATATGATTTATAACAACACAGCATCTACTTTATTTTCAAGAGGGAGACTGGGAATTTCTCAAAATACTACAGATGCAGCAACGCAGTTTCCTAATGAAAGCTTAAACAACACCAATGCAATTTCTACAAGATATCTGGAAAAAGGAGATTTCTTAAGATTAAACAATGCAACATTAGGGTATAATCTGAATCCTCGATTTCTGGGAATTGGTGAGCATATCAGAAACATCAGATTTTCGGTAACGGCTCAGAATCTATTTATCATCACCAAATATTCAGGTTTTGATCCGGAAATCAATACAGGTCTTTCTCAGGGAGGAATTCAGTCATTCGGGATTGATTACGCAACGTATCCTAAGGCAAGAAGCTTTGTTTTTGGCGTAAACGTAGCATTTTAATTAATTATTTAAAAAAAGAAAAAATGAAAAATAAATTTTTAATCTCAATACTTAGTTTAAGTACTCTTGTTGTAGTAGGATGTACAAACCTTGATGAACAGGTAATCGATGAATCATTGGAGGCAATAACTGCTACGCCTGTAGAATCTTTTATTGCTGCTGCTTACGGTCCACTTCCTGATGCATTTACCCATACCAAAAATTATGGTCTTCAGTTGATCAGTTCAGATCAGGCGATTCTTCCGCCAAGAGGAAGTGGAAACGACTGGTACGACGGAGGAAAATATATTGAGCTTCACCAACATACAACCACAACTACAAATGTTGTGGTGTCGCAAACTTGGGATGCCATGAGATTGATGATTTCGAGAACAGTTACAGCTATTGAAAAACTTCAGCCTTTAGCTGCAACAGATGCAAACGCGGCAAGAGGAGTTTCTGAAATGCGTGCTTTGAGAGCTTACTATAATATGTTGATGCTTGATTATTGGGGAATTGCATTTAAAAAAGATAACAGCGGTCAAAATTCGGAAATCTTAAGAAGGCAGGAAGCAATTTCTTATATCGAAAGTGAATTTCTTGCTGTAGTAAATAATCTTGACAATACAAAAGGTCCGGGAAGAATGTCTCAGGCTTCAGTGAATGGTTTCTTGGCACAGCTTTACCTGAATGCAGGAGTGTATAGAAATCCTTACGGAACGCCGGTTTTCTCTGCAACGGATATGGATAAAGTGATAGAATACACGAATAAGGTGATTAATTCAGGTTCATTTACATTATCTCCGGAATACTTTGCAATCTTTGATGATAATAACCATTCAAATAAAGAATTAATTTTTGCAATTGATCAGCGTCAGGATCTTAATACTTCACATAATAGATTGGGGTATTGGTCTTTATCAGGAAGTCAATATCCATTGGCGGCTTTCCCGAAAGCAAACGGAACAGACGGACCTGCAATTACATCTGATTTTTACAATACCTGGGTTCAGGCTTACGGAAGCACAGATCCGGCTCAGGCAGATGCTAGATTTTACAAAGAGAACTTTACAGTGCCATTGAATTTGCAAAATTTAACGGGAGTTACTCCTGCGAATGATGCGAATCATTATTTCCTTGTCAATGGTGCGACTTACGAAATCAACAGGGGAATTCAGAGAGGAGTTCAATGGGGATTGAGAAACGCTTCAAACGGGCAGCCTTTCCAAACTGTTAATGGACAATATAAAATATATCCGATCATTGAACAGAGAAATGGATTTGTAAATTATGTGAATCATACTCTGGATATTGATCTCGAAAATCCGAATAACAAAGATTATACAGACGGTTACAGGGTTTCGAAATACCAGTTCAGCAGAACGTCGGATACCGGTAGAAACAGAGGGAATGCTGATATTGTTCTTTTACGTTTGGCAGATATTTATCTGATGAGAGCTGAAGCTCAGTTGAGAAAAGGAAATGCAGGAGCAGCTTTAGCGGATGTTAATTTTGTAAGAGCTTCGAGAACAGCACGCCCGAATGTAACTCCGCCTGCTTTAACTTCAATTAATCTTGATTTGCTTTACAGAGAAAGAGGTTTTGAATTTTATTGGGAATACTCAAGAAGAACGGATATGATCAGATTTGGACATTATGAAGATCCTTACACATCAAAAACCAATGCCGATGTGAGAAAAAGATTGTTCCCGATTCCTCAGTCTGCGATGGATGGTGCATCAAGTGTTCCCGGTTATCTTGTACAAAATGAGGGTTATTAAGCAATTTTCATTACTTTCTATATTCAAAAAATACCAACAAATTATGTTGGTATTTTTTTTCTTTCTAATAGTAGTTTAGTGTAAATTTTAATCAAGCGGTTTTCTGCCACTGATAATATTGTAAAGAACTACAATAATAGCAATTACAAGTAATACATGCACTAAAGAACTTGTACCGATTCCCGGAACGACATTAAGCATTCCTAAAAGCCAAACGATGATACAAATAACTGCGACTAACCATAGTAAACTTCTCATAATAATAATTTTTTTGGGTGTTATAATTTTATATTAGCATATACCGTGCCTTTTTTATGATGAGGTGCAATTTGTGGTATGTACAAATAAAAAAGAGAATTCAAAAAAATGAATTCTCTTTAGTTTTAAATGTGGAGTTGGAGGGATTCGAACCCTCGTCCAAACAAGCAATACATAAGATTTCTACATGCTTATTTTACTATTGATTTTCGAGCTTAAGCAGAGAGCAAACACCCAACTTAAACCTTAGCTTCTGAAATTTTCGAGTCTTGGTCAAAGCTCCCAAAACCTTATTTCTGCATTACTATATCTCAGAATCAAACGCCGCAGAACAGAGCATTTGTGAGACATCTTGCTTCCTTACTATCTTCGGGAAAGCGCTTGAAATCTTACTTTATTCGGATTAAGCTGCAAGAGCGAACTCTTCGTTGCCAGTTAAAAGTTTGTAGCAAGGGATTAAAGAGATCGCGCTACGGTTCTCTGCATGCTTACTTACCCATTGGTCTTGCTGTCGAAACCAGTCAACCCCATGTTTAGTGAAGGCAAAGATACGATATTTTGTTTAAATTTAATTCATATTAAAAAGTACTTTTAAAAGAGTGTGAAATTAATGTCAATTTTATTTTAAAATATTTTGCCAATCAAGAAAAAAATTATATTTTTGCAATCCAAAATGAGATGTAAATTATGTTAATAATACCTGTAAAGGATGGTGAATCCATCGATAGAGCACTTAAAAAATACAAGAGAAAATTTGATAAAACTGGTACAGTTCGTCAATTAAGATCTAGACAAGCTTTTATTAAGCCTTCTGTAACTCTTAGACAAGCTAGATTAAAAGCGGCTTATAAGCAAAGAGGATTAAGCAAGGAAGAACAAGCTTAAGAAATTTTCTTAAACACATACTAAATCACTTCTTAAATAGTTATATTTGAGAAGTGATTTTTGTTTTATATATACATTATGCGGGAAAAGTTTTTAGACTATCTACAACTAGAAAAGAGGTATTCGCCTCATACCATTACAAGTTACCGTAGAGACCTTGATGATTTTTATTCTTTTTATCTCAAAACAGAATCATCAGAAAATATTTCAAAAGCTGACAAAAAAGTGATCAGAAACTTTATTGTTGAGCTGAGTGAAAATAATATTTCAAAAAGAAGTATCAACCGAAAGCTTTCATCACTTCGAAGTTTTTATCTTTTCCTTTTAAGATTGGGCGAAATTGAAGTTTCTCCTTTAGAAACAATTACTTCCCTTAAATTTTATGCAGAGAAGCAAATTCCTATGTCTCAGGAAGAAATGGAGGTTCTTCAGAATGATATAATGGATAAAACTGATAACATATTAGATCGATGCATTGTTGAGGTTTTGTACCAAACCGGGATTCGTAAGGCGGAGCTTTGTGGCTTAATATTTGAAAGTGTTAATTTAGAAGTTCAACAACTAAAGATCTTGGGTAAAGGAAATAAAGAAAGGTATGTTCCGATATCGGAAGATCTGGCAAATTTGCTTTTAAATTATCTGCAGATCAGAAAACCTCAGGAAGAATTTAAATCATATTTCTTTGTCAATAAGAAAGGTAAAAAACTGACTGAAAAATTTGTTTATGTGGTAGTTAATAAGTACCTTAGTCTTGTAACTTCGAAGAAAAAAACAAGTCCTCACATTTTAAGACATAGCTTTGCTACGCATGTTTTAGACAATGGTGCAGAGATTTCCAAAGTTAAAAAAATATTAGGGCATTCCAGTCTTGCAAGCACACAAGTGTACACGAATGCTAATATAGAACAGTTGAAAAAAGTGTTTAATCAGGCTCATCCAAGAGCTGTCAAAAAAGAAGAATTATGAAGATTTCAGTACAGGCAATCGGCTTAACTCCGCACGAACCGCTAGAGTCACACGTTGACAAAAAAGTAAGTAAGCTTAATACATTTTATGACAAACTTCAGGAATGTAAAGTATTTTTGAAAGTTGAGAACAATTCTGATAAGGCAAATAAAACAACAGAGCTTATTTTGGTAGTTCCCGGAGACGATATCGTAGTAAAAAAGACAAGTACAAGTTTTGAAGAAAGTTTGGATCTATGCGTGGATGCTGCTAAGAAACTGTTAATCAAGAAAAAAGAATTGGCATAAAAAATAAAGTAAAAAAAGTTTACTAAAAAGTTTGAGATTTCAAAAAATCTGTTCTATATTTGCACTCGCAAAAAGGAACATCGATCTTTTGAAATCTTTTTAATTTTGCCTCCATAGCTCAGTTGGCTAGAGCAGCTGATTTGTAATCAGCAGGTCGTGGGTTCGAGTCCCTCTGGAGGCTCAATTTAATATAAAATATCTGGGGAGATTCCAGAGTGGCTAAATGGGACTGACTGTAACTCAGTTGCTTCGGCTTCGTAGGTTCGAATCCTGCTCTCCCCACATTTTATATTAAAAAGTTGCAGATTTAAAGGCTTTTTATTAAATTTGTACAGCGTTTACCAATAGTTTTGGAAACAAAATTGCGGAAGTAGCTCAGTTGGTAGAGCGTCAGCCTTCCAAGCTGAATGTCGCGAGTTCGACCCTCGTCTTCCGCTCAATTTCACCGCTTTAGGTGTAATTTTTTTAACTGCTGATGCAGCACAGAGTAGATTTCTCTGATAGCTTTCAGTTTTTATTAAATTGCCTCCATAGCTCAGTTGGCTAGAGCAGCTGATTTGTAATCAGCAGGTCGTGGGTTCGAGTCCCTCTGGAGGCTCAATTTAATATAAAATATCTGGGGAGATTCCAGAGTGGCTAAATGGGACTGACTGTAACTCAGTTGCTTCGGCTTCGTAGGTTCGAATCCTGCTCTCCCCACATTTTATATTAAAAAGTTGCAGATTTAAAGGCTTTTTATTAAATTTGTACAGCGTTTACCAATAGTTTTGGAAACAAAATTGCGGAAGTAGCTCAGTTGGTAGAGCGTCAGCCTTCCAAGCTGAATGTCGCGAGTTCGACCCTCGTCTTCCGCTCAAAAAAATCACTCTTCTATAGCGTGATTTTTTTCTTTTAATGCCGACTTAGCTCAGCGGTAGAGTGCTTCCTTGGTAAGGAAGAGGTCACGGGTTCAAGTCCCGTAGTTGGCTCACTTTTCATCCCGATTTCTTCGGGATATTTTTTTTCTCAAATTTCAATCTTAAATGAGATTGTTTTCAGAATCTGAAGACCCCGACAATAAATTTCTCTTTTAAAAAATTAAAAATATATTTTGAAGATTAAGAAAAACATATTATATTTGCACCACCAAAAAATAACGATATATTCGTAGTTTATGGAGAGATGGCAGAGTGGTCGATTGCGATAGTCTTGAAAACTATTGACTGTAACAGGTCCGGGGGTTCGAATCCCTCTCTCTCCGCCAGTTGTGAGACAAAAAATTAAAAGCCTTTAAATAGTGATATTTAAAGGCTTTTTTGTTATTACCATACATCAAAATATGATAATAATATATAAAGGATCATAACATTTATTTCTTTCTGATTCATTTGTTAGATACCAGCTAATAATTCCTTAATCAATGTAACGTTTTTTAAACCACGTATCAAGAATACTCATGCTGACATTAAGCATATGATAATTTTCTTTTATTGAAACGTTTTTTTGAACTCCGTGAATTCCGTATCCGTAACCTACATTCAGCATTACCTTATTTAAAGGGATACCTAATCCTACTGTTGCCTCTAATTTATCAATTTTCGCTTTGTTGATTTTATAATATCCGGTATCATAATTAACCCCAAAACGGTATATAAATGCTTCAGAAATTTTCTCAATCTGCTTTCTTCCGGGAAGAATTTCAAAACCTAGTCCATATGTGTTTTGCCTGTAGTATTGCTCTGAAGTTTCGGTATTTTTTACTTTCTCCCAATTACTTTGCGTAAAGTCAAAAGTCATTCGGTATTTTTCGTTTTTCAAAAGACCAATTCCTAATCCCATTTCTAAAGGTAGCGAAGAATCCTTTGAAGAAAGTTTTGAAATAACACTATTTGTATAGTCTTTATTTTCTGTATATGAAACTTCCCCTTTTGAAACAAGCTTACTCCCGAAATTAACGATACCACCTAAAGTCAGCTGAAAATTATCTGTAAAGTCTTTTTTGTATTGTGTTCCTAAATTATAACTGAAGCCGGTATATCTTGTACTTCTACTAATTTCCACCTCAGAGGTCGTTGTAATAATTTCGTTACGGACAATTGTTCCGAAATTGTTTTTCACTTTCCCTCCAACACTCCAGTTATTATTAATTTTATATCCCAAACTTATCCCCCAATTTGAAATACCACCGCTGCCTTCGTAGGTGACAGGATATTCGCTGGTGGTTCCTTCGATTGGAATTGTAGATGAAATCTTATAGTCGGAAGAAGTTGCAGGTTGCATACCTACACCAACAAAAATATTTTTTGAAATCCTTAAAGCAGCACTGAAATTAGTAAAATTAGAATTCAGTCTTTTATCTGATCCTAAATTACTGGAAATTGTATTGTGCTTTAATATTCCGCTTATATCAAAAACTACGTTCCTTGTAGAAATACTGGTCATGGCAGCAGGATTTTTAGAATTGATATAATCTGGTGCATCCAAAGCAATACCGGTGTTTCCTAAAGCTATATTTCTGGCATTATCTACATTATTAAACATTCCTATTCCAAAATATGAATATGGTGAAGAGTTCTGAGCGTAAGTTTCTGATGCAAAAGCACATGAGAATAATATGCCGATTATTATTTTACTTTTTTTATTCATAATTCTGAATTAATATCCTAAAATATATACTTTAAGCTTCGCGGGATTTGTTTTGTTTTTCTGATCTCCAAACACGGTTTTTCCTGAAAGTACATCGCTATATGAAGAAGGATAAATAAGTGTATTGTAGTTGGAGTTTGCAGATTCTGATAGTATATTGTTAACAAAGCTTGTTAAAGAAAAACTATAGGCATGCTCATTTTGAAACTCGCTGTTGGCTGATAAACTTGCGGTAATTTCAGTACTTCCGTCAGAAGAAGTATATGCACTTACAATATGGTTTAATTTGTCACCAACATAATAATAAAGAGGACTAGGATTATAAAAGCTATTAGAATAATATCCGGCAACAGGACTTACCGAAAAAGTAGCATCAATGATCTTATAATTTTCATATAAATTTTTCAGTGACTTCAGGTATGGAATTTCTACCTTAGTGTAAACTCCGATTCCTGCCATAAGATATGTTTTGTTTCCTAAATTTGTGGATAATATAGGATTTGTAGGAGTAAGACTTGCCAGCTCAGAGCCAGCAAAATTACTTTGCACTTTGTTATACTGATAAGAGGTACTCGGATTCAGATCTAATGTGTATTTTACCAATTCGGTTCCGTTTTGTGATGTGGTATGATAATACATTCTAACGGTGTTTGAAACCTTTTCTTTAGTACTCTTATTAATCTGTACCTGATAAGAAGAGTTAATCCCGAAACGCAGCATGGCATTATTATCAGAAGAAGGAACTAAAGCAAGACCTTTATAGAAATTCAGAAAATATTCCTGATTATTGACATCATTATTTTTTAAAGTATTAAAAAGTGTCTGTCCGTAAGATTGATCCAGTTTAATTTTCACATAGCTGCTGTCAGTTTTTGGTCTCGGATAAAATTCGGCACTTCCTATGGAACTGGCTGAATAATTAAAATTACTTTTATTATAAAGATACCCATTATTAAGCTTTATTCTGTCGGACATAGGATGAACGTTGAGCCTGAATGTTTTAAGGGTGTCTCCGTAATAAAAATCTGTATTGGTAAGATACATTACAATAGAATCAAAAACCGCAGTGGTGGGTGATGTTAAGGTGTAGCTTGAAGGTGTGAGTTCAAAAAGAGAAGAAGAAGACACCTGTCCAAAGGTTTGATCTTTTATATTCCCTGTCATCATTACACTTTTCCCGGAAGTAACCACAGAGTCCATCATTATCGTAGACATCTTTACTGTAAGAGTATCAATCATCACTATTTTAGACTGAGCATCTATCCAGGAGCTTCCTACTTCATAAGTATTAGTTTCATCTTCGCAGGAAAATAAAAATAATAACGAAATACATAATAAAAGTTGTTTATACATTTTTTTTTGCAAACATATAGTAAAGATGTAGTGGTGATAAAATTTATTCTCCCTTTCGTTATTAGTTTTAGACAAAACCAATTTATCTTTAGATAAATGATTAATTTTAAAGAGATTTGTCAACCATCAGAGAAAGCACGGCAATTGACTATAAAAAGTAACGATTCGTCTAAAAAATTTTTACTGTATGCAAGAATAGAATTGTTTTGCACAAAAAAGAAGGAATAATGAACAGTAAACTTTCAATCTTGGCTCTTACTCTTGTAGGAACTTTTTTAGTACTGAGTTGTCGAAATGATGATGATGAAGATGAACTAATAGGAAACTGGATAAGAGTTTCGGATATGGATGGTAAACCCCGCTCCAATGCGTCTGCATTTGTTGTAAACGGAAAAGGATATGTCACAGGAGGATATGATGGAGAATTCTATTATAATGATTTGTGGAGCTATGATCCTAATCTGAACGCTTGGACTCAAAAAGCAGACTTTTTAGGATCAAAAAGGAGTTCTGCCGTAGGTTTTGCTACCAATTCATATGGTTATGTAGGAACAGGATATGATGGATTGAATAAATTGAAAGATTTTTATAAATATGATCCTTCATCCAATTCATGGAGCCAAATCGATGATTTTCCCGGAACAGGAAGATATTCAGCTTTAGCTTTCGGGATAGAGAATAACGGATATGTAGGAACAGGATATGATGGGAGTGAGCTAAAGGATTTTTATAAATACAGTGAGTCTGATGCATCATGGAGTACGATGACAAGTTTGGGAGGCTCCAAGAGAAGAGATGGTGCTGTATTTGTGATCAATAATATAGCCTATGTAGGATTTGGAAGCAATAACGGAAGTCTGGTTTCAGATTTCTGGGCATTTGATCCGTCCTCGGAGACATGGTCAAGAAAAGTAGATACCAGTAATGATGATGATTCTCAAAACCGTGTTTCAACGGCCGCTTTTGCAGCAGGAGGATTAGGATATGTTTCTACAGGATCTTCAGGTGGAGTAGGAAATACGACATGGGAATACAATCCTTCTACAAATGACTGGACGGAAAGAACATCATTTGAAGGATCTTCCAGAGAAAGCGCATGCGCATTTTCATTAGGAAATTACGGCTATGTACTTACAGGAAATAGTGGCTCATCTTATTTTGATGACATCTGGGTATTTCATCCAAACGAAAGTGAAAATGATGATGATTAAAACCTTTTGGAAATTATTCTTTTTGTCGGGAATATTTTTAGTGAGCTGTGAAAAGAAGCACAGTAATCTGCAAATTAAAATTACTAAGCAAGATTTAGGATACGGGTACCAAATTTTAAAAAATCAAAAAATATTGATCAACCAGCCTTACATTCCTGCAATACAGGGAGAAAAAAAATTTAAATATGAAAAAGATGCACAAAAGACCGCAGATCTCGTTGTAGTTAAAATAAAAAAAAAATCATTCCCGAAAATTTCTATACATGAACTGGATTCTATGAAGATAGCATATTAGATACTTTAATTACAATGAAAAATTCCTTCAATATTTTATTGAAGGAATTTGTGCAGAAAACAAATAGATACAATTTTATGACAACATTTTTCCGACAAATACAAACCACCTACATTTATCACTGGATTATCTGGAGCATTCTTATTTTCTTTAAACTGATTATGGATTATTCTATTTTCGGAAATTTTCTTCTCCTCATGAATCTGAAAATATTCTTGGTCTCCATTATATTGTTTTATATAAACTACTATATATTTTTACCTTTCATTATCCGGCAGACTCCTAAAAAAATTCTTGTCATCACGATTTCATTTATTGTGGTATATATTGCTCTTATGATAGTTTTTATGCCGCCGTTGCCACAACATCCTCCATTTCTTCCAAAAGATTTTCCGAAAAATGGAAAAATGAAACCATTTAATGATGGCATCAACTTTTCCGACATTTTTTTTAGAATAGGAATCTTCTCAATTATTTTCAGTACCCTGATTTTCTTCGTAGATAAGTGGATAGAAAACAAAAAAAAAATCAGCGCTCTCGAATTCGAAAGACAGTCCAGTCAATTAAAGATTCTGCGTGAGCAAATCAACCCTCATTTCTTTTTTAATGCTCTCAACAGTATTTATTCATTATCCATTACACAATCAAAAGATACCCCCAGAGTTATCCTGATTTTATCTGATATTATGCGCTATGTGCTTAATAATAAAAATATGCAGAGAAATAATTTGAATGATGAAATTACTAACATCAAGAAATACATTGAGATACAATCCATCAGGTTTAGTAAATTCAATAATATTAATTGTAAATTTTATGGTAATTTTGATTCTTACGAAATTGAGCCGCTTCTGCTTTTAACCTTTGTAGAAAATGCATTTAAGTATGCCGATTTGAGAAAAGGACCATTAGATATTAAAATAGTTTTGGAGAACGGACTGCTGGATTTTGACATCAGAAATTTTTATGAGAGAAAAAACAATGAAAAATCTGATGACAGTAAATTGGGCGTAGAAAATACTAAAATGAAGCTTCATCTTCTTTATCCGGAGAAATACAAGCTGGATATTGATGATAACGGATCAGAATATAAAATTAATTTAAAACTTCAATTGAATTAAAGATGAATTGCATCATTGTTGACGATGAAGAATTGGCGCATCACGTTATTGAAGAATATATCTCAAGAATCCCTTTTCTGAATCTTGTGAAAAACTGTTATGACATTCAGGAGACTATACAGGTTCTGCAAAATGAAAATATTGATCTTATTTTTCTGGATATCAATTTACCCAATATTTCAGGAATAGAATTTTTAAAAAGTTTCAACAAAATCCCTGATGTTATCATCACCACAGCTTATGATGATTCTGCAGTACAGGGTTTCGAAATGGGAGTGATTGACTATCTTCTGAAGCCATTTTCTTTTGAGAGATTTCTTAAAGCGATATATAAAAGCTATAAAAATCACAACAATTCGAAAATTCTACAGGAGAAAAATACTCAGAATTTTCTCAAAGAATCATTTATTTTTGTGCGTTTCAATAATGAAGATGTAAAACTGAATTTGAGTGAGATCAAACGTATCAATGCTCTTAAAGACTATATTATCATTTACACAGAAACTCGAAAATTGATTGTACATCAAACAATGAAATCTATTATGGAAAAAATAGATTCCGAAAACTTTATCAGAGTGCATAACTCGCATATCATTTCGCTTCAATACCTTCAAAGTATCGGGAAAAATAATCTTATGGTCGGAGATGAAAGAATTCCTATAAGTGAAAAATATAAGGCACATCTGAATCAAGTAATAGAAAAATATAAATAAATCAAATAATCGGAAGCATCAGATAGAAACATAATCTAAAGGTTTAATATTATTTTAATAAATCATAATTGAAAATTAAAACATTCGAATCAACAGCTTTGAAGGGAGCAACGATTTAGCATCTTATTTCTTTTGACACATTCTAAACGATTTCAACGCTAAAACGTCATCATTTTTTCATTAAATTCGTATCAAATATTTTTTTAATGAACATTCTTCTTTTGGAAGACGATCTCATTCTCTCGGCAGAACTGAGTAAGTTTTTAGAGTCAAACCGATTTACTACCGACAGAATTTATGACGGAGAAACTCTTCTAAGTCAAATAAAAAGCAATTCTTATGACTTGTATCTCTTAGATATCAATGTTCCAAAGATCAACGGGTTAGATGTCTGCCAAACCATAAGATCGTTTGATAAAAACATACCCATCATTATCATTTCAGCGTATGGAGATATTTCTGATAAAAAAGATGCCTTCACAAGATTAGCAGATGATTATTTGGTAAAGCCATTTCAGTTTGAGGAATTGCTTTTAAGAATCAATTCACTTCTAAGACGCAAAACATCTTCCGAAAATTCTGATCAGGAAATTATCAGAATTGATGATCTCATTATCAATAAAACCGAGCAAAAAGTTTTCAGGGCAGGGAACGAAATAGCATTGACACTTAAAGAGTTTCAATTATTAACATATCTTGCAGAAGCGCAGGGAAGAACGGTTTCAAAACAGCAGATTACGGAAAATGTCTGGGAACATAATTTTAATACCAATACCAATACTGTTGAGGTCTACATTAATTTTTTAAGAAAGAAAATTGATAAAGATTTTAAGATCAAACTTATTCATACACGATCTGGTTTCGGATATTATTTAAATCCATTGTAAATGTCTTTAAAAAGGAAAATTGCACTTACCCTCAGTATTTCATTTTCATTACTTTTTGGTATTGTTCTGATCATTGTATATACTTCTTTTAATGATTTCCGAAAAGAGGAATTTAAAGAAAGATTTGAACGCAGACTAGATTTTACCACCAATTTTATCTCCAAATCTAAAAATTTTGAAGAAGAAGCACCGATCTTTTTTAATGAAAATTCTGACAATTTTCTTTTAAATGAGACCATTCTGATTTTTAATTCCAAAAAAGAGCTTATCTACAGCACGATAAAAGACAGAGAAGTAACCTGGAATAAGAATTTGCTAAAAGAAGCTGATCGTAAAAAATCTATTCATATAGAAAAAGCATCTCCTGAAATTTATGTAGCTTTAAGGAACATCAATGGAGAAAACTATTACATTCTCACCAGTGCTTTTGACAATAATGGTCAATCCAAATTGAATTATTTAAAGTATCTCTTGATCACGGCATACATTACAAGTACACTTTTTATTGGTTTTTTCAGCTATTATTTTATGGGAAGATTTCTGCGTCCGCTGGAAGATCTTAATAATGAAATTTCTGAAGTTACGGCACAAAAGCTCACCACACAGATTCCCGTAGAACATTCCAATGATGAAATAAGTATTCTTGCAAGGTCATTTAATACGATGATCGTAAGGTTAAACGATGTTTTCCAGTCACAGAAAGATTTTACGGCAAGTGCTTCTCATGAGATCAGAACGCCGATCACGAGAATGGCATTTCAGCTTGAAAATTTAATTAAACTTACCCAACATTCTCCTGAAACTCTTTCCGCATTGAAGCAGATGCTGAAAGATGTTTACCAATTGTCTGATCTTACAAATTCGCTTCTTCTGCTTACGAAGTTTGACAAAGAAAATATTCAGAGTATTTATGAAGAAGTAAGAATTGATGAAGTGATTTTTGAATCTTTTGAGCAGGTACAAAAAAGCTATCCAAAACTTAAAATGGATTTTCTCATCGCTGAAAACGAATCTGAAAATGCATTTCTTACCATTCTGGGAGTACAGTCTTTACTCGATATTGTCTTTATTAATTTACTTAAAAATGCCGCTGTTTACTCTGATGATGCAGATGCAGGGATTTTAATTACAGAAAATGAGCATAATCTTATTGTGGATGTCACTTCTGTCGGGAACACGATTTCTGAAGAAGAGCAGCCGAAGTTGTTTGATGCCTTTATGAGGGGGAATAATTCTCAGCATATTGCGGGGTCCGGTTTGGGACTTCGGATTGTCAAGCGAATTCTTGAATACCACGGTGCAGAAATCCGATATTCGTCACCTCAGAAAAATGTCAATACATTTAGTGTAATTTTTAATAAATAACAGAATTGCATTCAGCTCTTTCAACTTTTTGTACAGCTGAAGATTGAGCTTCATATTGTATTGATCTGTATATAGTTGAAGCGCAGAATAGGTTTTCTACTCTGCGCTTCTTTATATGAATATCAAGATTATATTTTAGAATCCTAAACCTATCGTAAACCCTTTTACAGGATTAGGATAAGTTGCAAGGGATGCTGTAGACCCATTTGTAGTATTTAAGGTATAAATTCTTGTAGTTCCGCCAACAGAAGCCACTAAATAAGCTTTCTGACTTGTGCTTCCAATATCAAAACCATTAGCTCCATCGATATTGATTCCCAAAGAACCTCTTTCAACCAAAGTACCATTGTTTGGCGGGTTTTGCAAATATAATTTATCTGTATTGGTATCAACTACGAATAGTGAAGTAGTAGTAGCGCCTGCGAAATTATCTGTATAAGCCGCTGCTCCAACTGCTACAGGTACAGGGTTTAGTGGCATGTCGACCATCGTTATACCTCCGGTAACCGGATCTAATCTCAAGTTTTGCCCAGTATTGCTTACCACTCTTATTTTATCGACGGTAGGATTGAAGTCAAATCCGAATTCGGTTCCTGCAAGTGGAGTAGGTAATGCTCCTGTACCAACCTGGGTTGCTGCGCCTGTGCCTAAATTAATAGTATAGATTCTGCTTGAGTTTCCTAAAGCATATAGTTGTCCGTTCAGAGGTCTGAAGTCAATTCCTAAAATTCCTTCACCTGTCTGCAGACCTGTGATTGCTTTGGTCACCGGTACAGGATTATTCGGATCAAAGATCTGAAGTGCATTAGCATTATCAATTGCATAGGCAACTGGGTTTGTAGGAATAGCCAGATCGATTATTTTTTGAGATAGATTTCCAATATTGGTTGCTTTGCCATTAGTAAGATCCACAGTATAAAGATTATTCTGGGAACCTGTAGTTGCTGCCATTAAAGCCACAGTGTTTTCAGGATTGATATCAAAAGCAGCCTGACCTGTGAATGTTACCCCCAAACTCCCAACTTCTACCAGGGTTCCGTTGTTGGGCGGATCTTGCTTAAATAATTTTCCTGCGGTGGCATCAAGATCATACAGTATCGTTGTTGCGGCACCCGATTTACTGTTGGTATATGCAATACCGGTGATAGATGACGATGTTGCAATACCTGTATCAGTTGCAGCAACAGCACCGGTTTCAGGATTTAAACGAAGATTTTGCCCTGTATTGGTTACAAGCCTGATTCGATCAACAGTGGGGTTAAAATCAATGGAAGCAATTGTTCCTGAAATAGCGGGAGAAAATGCAGTGGTGCCTACAACTCTTGTATTTGCCGTTGAGGTATTGATAATATAGAATTTGCTTGCATTAGATACGGCATAAAGTTCACCAGTAGCCGGTCGGAAGTCGATACTTAATAATTTTTCTCCGGAAGGTATTCCCATGATTGTTTTCGTAGAGGCAAAAGAGGAGGAATTATTGGCATTAAAAGCTACAAGCTGATTGTTTTCAGTGAGACCGTATACCATTACGTCAGGAGCCGTTGCGGGTGTTTCGGGCATACTGTTTTCATCATCACACGAGAATAGCGTGACAAATGCAAATGTAGCCAGACAGAAGTTGAATAGTTTTTTCATAATATTTATTTTAATTAATAGTTTCATATGGATATACGAGAGAAAAATCCTCCCGGATTTGTAAAGTGTTTTTTTTAATTCATTTTTTTATTATAAATTTGCAATTCCAATATACAAAAATAAAGGTTTGCAGTTTTTGGATTTGAATATTAAACTTTTTTTCACAAAAAGATTTTAGTATTTAAAAATTCATTATATTTGCACACCGAAAATTTGAATAAACAATAAAATAAATAATTTAAATCATGGCAAAGGAAACGTTTAATCGTAACAAACCACACTTGAACATTGGTACTATTGGTCACGTTGACCATGGTAAAACTACACTTACTGCAGCAATTTCTGCTGTATTGGCTAGCAAAGGTCTTGCTGAGAAAAAAGATTTCTCATCTATTGACTCTGCTCCAGAAGAAAAAGAAAGAGGGATTACTATCAATACTGCTCACATCGAATACGAAACTGAAAAAAGACACTATGCTCACGTAGATTGTCCAGGTCACGCCGATTATGTAAAAAACATGGTAACTGGTGCTGCTCAGATGGATGGTGCTATTGTTGTATGTGCTGCTACAGACGGGCCAATGCCTCAAACTAGAGAGCACATCCTACTTTGCCGTCAGGTAAACGTACCTAGAATCGTTGTTTTCATGAACAAGGTTGATATGGTTGATGATGCTGAGTTATTAGAGCTAGTTGAAATGGAACTTAGAGACTTATTGTCTACTTACGAATTTGACGGAGATAACTCTCCAGTAATTCAAGGTTCTGCTTTAGGTGCTCTTACAGCTGCTACTGCTGAAGGAGGTGCTAAAACTGATGACCAATGGTTCAAATCTGTTGAGCAATTAATGGATGCTGTTGACGAGTGGATCGAACAACCACCAAGAGATACTGATAAGCCTTTCTTGATGCCAATCGAAGACGTATTCTCTATTACAGGTAGAGGTACTGTTGCAACTGGTAGAATTGAAGCTGGTATTATCAACACAGGAGATCCTGTAGATATCATCGGTATGGGTGAAGAAAAATTGACTTCTACTATTACAGGAGTTGAGATGTTCAGAAAAATCCTTGACAGAGGTGAAGCTGGAGATAACGTAGGTCTATTGTTGAGAGGTATTGAAAAAACTGACATCAAGAGAGGTATGGTTATCGCTAAGAAAGATTCAGTGAAGCCACACAAAAAATTCAAAGCTTCAGTTTATATCCTTTCTAAAGAAGAAGGTGGACGTCACACTCCATTCCACAACAAATACCGTCCTCAGTTCTACGTAAGAACTACTGACGTTACAGGTGAGATCTTCTTACCAGAAGGTGTAGAAATGGTAATGCCTGGTGATAACTTAGAGATCACTGTAGAATTGTTACAGCCAATCGCTCTTAACGTAGGTCTTAGATTTGCGATCAGAGAAGGAGGAAGAACAGTTGGTTCAGGTCAGGTTACTGAAATCTTAGATTAATTCTAAAATAATATAAAAGGTTCCGTAAGGAAACTTACGGAACCTTTTTTAATCTACGGGCATCGTCCAATGGTAGGATACCGGTCTCCAACACCGTTGATCAGGGTTCGAATCCTTGTGCCCGTGCAAAAAGAAAATAATGAGCTTAGTAGAATTTTTAAAAGGTTCTTATCACGAATTTAGACACAAAGTAGAGTGGCCTAAGTGGTCTGACTTACAGTCTTCGACTATTGTAGTTACTATTGCAACTGTTATTTTGGCATTGTTTACATTCGGAGTTGATGAGCTGTTTTCTAAAGCAATCAGCAACATCATCGGAATACTAATCAAC
The DNA here is from genome assembly GCF_058310155.1 of Chryseobacterium sp. DT-167. Lineage (NCBI taxonomy): Bacteria > Pseudomonadati > Bacteroidota > Flavobacteriia > Flavobacteriales > Weeksellaceae > Chryseobacterium > Chryseobacterium sp. DT-167. The sequence goes on from NZ_JBZEEQ010000009.1 coordinate 177,152, forward strand.
ACCTTCAACTAAAAAGTATTTTCCCATAATGAGCGAATTGAAATGGTATGTGCTGAAAGCAATCAGCGGACAGGAAAATAAAGTGAAAAACTATATTGAGACAGAAATCAAACGTTTAGGGTTTGAGCAGTATGTTACTCAGGTAGTTATTCCTATGGAAAAGGTTATTCAGCTTAGAAATGGGAAAAAAGTGCCTAAAGAAAGACCATACTATCCTGGCTATCTGATGGTAGAAGCAGATTTAATGGGGGAAATACCTCACGTTATCAAGAATATTCCTGGTGTGATTTCTTTCTTGAGTTTAACTAAAGGCGGAGATCCTGTTCCGATGAGAAAATCTGAGGTCAACAGAATGCTTGGCAGAATGGATGAACTTTCAGAATTTGCTTCAGATGCAGAAATTCCATTCATCGTTGGTGAAAACGTAAAAGTAATTGACGGACCATTCAATGGTTTCAACGGTACCGTTGAAAAAATCTTGGAAGATAAGAAAAAAGTAGAAGTTTCTGTTTTGATCTTCGGAAGAAAAACTCCAATGGAATTGAGCTTTTCGCAAGTCGAAAAAGTATAAAATTTTTAAACATAATAAAGAAACCAATCTGAAAATTCAGGTTGGTTTCTTTTATTGTAAATATTCATTACTATGCATTGTTGGGGCATTTGTTTATAATAATTTAATAGTTTTTATTTTAGCTTTATTTATTTTTGTCTAAAAATTAATAACAGTGAAAAGTCTTTGTTTTCTACTATCAGTTTTCTGCATTCAGATGTTTTCTTCGCAGACATTGATCCATCATACTACGAATTACTTTGGACCAAACGCGAATCCCGTTCCCGAATTTACTGAAGCCATAATTCCCCAGCATACAACTGTGATAATTATGGGTGACTATTATTTTGGATATGGAGATCAGACACTGTCAAATAACATAAAGGTAGAGGTACCACTTATTCCTGAGAAAGCTTCAGTAAAAGTATGGAAAACTTTGGCAGAATATTATTCGGTAAAAGATGAAATAGTCTCCCGAAGGTCAATGCAGAAGAGTAGTGGTTTTGCAACAGGCGATTTCTATGTACAGACAAGAATAAAAGTTTTTGCTGAGAATAAGATCAGACCCGCACTTATTTTAAACTCAACCTTGAAGACAGCATCAGGAAGCGATTTCAAAAACAGACGGTTTTTCAATACTGCGGGATATTATTTTGATGTCGAATTGGGCAAATCATTCAGATTCAGCAATTCTTTTATAGATGAAGTGCGTCTGGTTTCTGATCTGGGATTCTTTTCATGGGATGTGCAGACCCCCGGTATAAACGTGCAGGATGATGCATTGATCTATGGATTGAAATTTATATTGAAGCACAAAAGTATCAGTTTGGAAAATACATTCTCAGGATACAACGGATGGATTAAAAGAGTTGAGGATTACGGAGACAGACCGATGATATTTTCTTCCAGACTGAATGTTAATACAAGAAAAGCATTATGGTTTGCGCAGTTTCAACATGGTATAAAGTATTTTCCTTATGAGCAAATTAGGTTAGGAGTACAGATTCCGTTGGAAAATTTAACTCCCGATTTATCTGGAAATAAATAATTTAATTACTGATTTTATAATAAATTATAGAAAATGTAGTAATTGTTAGATATAAATTATAAAGATAAGGTTTTAATATATTTTAAAAAGTAAAGTGCACATTTTGGTTATTTCTGAAATTTAATGAGTTAAGTGTTTGCTAATTAAAAAATATTTCATAATTTTGCAGTCCGAAAAGTAGGTTTACTTTATGTGAGTGCGGTAACCTGCTGAATAATAAATGCTTCCAAACTCATTAATTATTCAATTTTTAAAAAACAAACAATGGCTAAAAAAGTCTTTAAAATGGTTAAGCTCCAAGTAAAAGGAGGAGCTGCAAACCCATCTCCACCAGTAGGTCCGGCATTAGGTTCTGCAGGTGTGAACATCATGGAGTTTTGTAAACAATTTAACGGAAGAACTCAGGATAAGCCAGGTCAAGTTTTACCTGTAGTAATTACAGTGTACGAAGACAAATCTTTTGAATTCGTTATTAAAACTCCACCTGCAGCAATTCAGTTAATGGATGCAGCTAAAATCAAAGGAGGATCCGGTGAACCAAACAGAAACAAAGTAGGTGCTGTATCTTGGGCTCAGGTTCAAAAAATCGCAGAAGATAAGATGACAGACCTTAACTGTTTTACTTTGGATTCTGCTCTTTCTATGGTTGCAGGTACTGCTAGATCTATGGGATTAAGAGTAACAGGAACTAAACCAACTAACGCTTAAAACTAAGAGAAATGGCAAAATTGACTAAAAAGCAAAAGGAAGCTTTAAGCAAAGTAGAAAAAGGAAGAATTTATAACCTTGAAGAAGGTGCTGCTCTTGTAAAAGAAGTAAACACTGCAAAGTTTGATGCTTCTGTAGATATCGCTGTAAGATTGGGTGTTGACCCTAGAAAAGCTAACCAAATGGTAAGAGGTGTAGTATCTCTTCCTCACGGTACTGGTAAAGATGTTAAAGTTTTAGCATTAGTTACACCAGATAAAGAAGCTGAAGCGAAAGAAGCAGGTGCGGACTATGTAGGTCTTGACGAATATTTACAGAAAATAAAAGAAGGTTGGACAGATGTTGACGTTATCGTGACTATGCCGGCTGTTATGGGTAAATTAGGACCATTGGGTAGAGTATTAGGACCAAGAGGTTTGATGCCTAACCCAAAATCAGGTACTGTAACTATGGAAATTGGTAAAGCAGTAACTGAGGTAAAAGCTGGTAAAATTGACTTCAAAGTAGACAAATACGGTATTATCCACGCTGGTATTGGTAAAGTATCTTTCGATGCTGCTAAAATCAAAGAAAATGCTCAGGAATTAATTTCTACATTGATCAAAATGAAACCAACTGCTGCTAAAGGTACTTATGTGAAGAGCATTTATCTGTCTTCTACAATGAGTCCGGGTATCGCAATTGATAGTAAATCTGTTAACTAATTATAATCCTTAAGACAATGACAAAAGACCAAAAAGTTGTAGCAATACAAGAGATCAAAGATTTGCTTCAGGATGCTAAAGTAGTTTATGTAGCAGATCTAGACGGTTTGAACGCTGCTAAATCTTCTGACTTCAGAAGACAGGCTTTCAAGCAAAATATCAAAGTAAAAGTTGTGAAGAACACACTTTTGCAAAAAGCAATGGAGCAAATTGACGGAGTAGATTTCTCTGAAATGTTTGAAACATTCAAAGGGAACTCTGCATTAATGATTGCTGATACAGCTAACGCTCCTGCAAAATTAATCAAAGACTTTAGAAAAAAAGAAGAAAAGCCTGCTTTAAAATCAGCTTTCGTACAAGAAACTTTCTATGTTGGTGACAACAATCTAGATGCTTTAGTAAGCATTAAATCTAGAGAAGAAATGATCGGTGAAATCATCGGATTGCTTCAGTCTCCAATTCAAAGAGTTGTTTCTGCTCTTCAAAACAAATCTGAAACAACAGAAGCCACAGCTGAAGAAGCTGCTGCACCTGCTGTAGAAGAAACTCCTGCTGAGGCAGCTCCAGAGGCTCCTGCTGCAGAAAGCACTGACGAAACGCCAGCTGCTGAATAATTATACTCTCAAAAAATTAAATAAATAATCAACAAAAACATTACAACAATGTCAGATTTAAAAAATTTAGCTGAAACGCTAGTAAACTTAACAGTAAAAGACGTAAATGAATTAGCTACTATCCTTAAGGATGAGTACGGAATCGAGCCAGCTGCTGCTGCTGTAGTAGTTGCTGCAGGTGGTGCAGGTGAAGCTGCTGAAGAAAAAACAGAATTCGATGTAATTCTTAAGTCTGCAGGTGCTTCTAAATTAGCAATCGTTAAATTGGTAAAAGATTTAACTGGTGCTGGTCTTAAGGAGGCTAAAGATATCGTTGACGGAGCTCCTGCTGCTATCAAAACTGGTATCTCTAAAGACGAGGCTGAAGCTCTTAAGAAGCAATTAGAAGAAGCTGGTGCTGAAGTAGAATTGAAATAATTCATTTCACTCTTAGAAATAGAAAGCCTGAGCAATTTGCTCAGGCTTTTTTAAATATCCTTATTTGATAACCACTTCGTTTTGAAGTGGTTATTTTTTGTCAGACTAGAATATATGTTGTATATTTGCAGTCACTTTTGGCGCTAAAACTACACATATTACTGTAAAACATTGTAAATCAACTCTTTCATGATCTTGAAAGGGATTTCGTTTTATGTAATATATACTTTTTTCGTTCAATAGTAAAAATTTAAAAATATTTTGCATTACGCTGTGAAAAGATATACCAGCGTTGCAGTTAGAAATTAGAGTTAGAATATAGAATTAAGAACAAAGACCACTTCTGATAGCGCCAAACATCAAATGTCTTTGTCTTGCCTCTTTTATCTTCAAAGTCTTTTTCTGATATTTTTTGTATAAATCAAAATATTTTTTAACCCTTTCTTAAAAGTTTTATGAGTAAAACAACAGCAATTACTAAGGGAAATGAGAGAATTAATTTCTCATCAGCTAAAGGAAAAATTATCACTCCTGACTTTCTGGATATCCAGCTAGAGTCATTCAAAGAGTTTTTCCAGCTTGATACACTTCCTGAGGACAGAAAGAAAGAAGGTTTGCACAAAACCTTCCAGGAAAACTTTCCAATTACCGATTCCAGAAACCAATTTGTATTGGAATTCTTAGATTATCTGGTAGATTCTCCACGTTATTCGATCGACGAGTGTGTGGAAAGAGGTTTAACTTATTCAGTTCCTCTTAAAGCCAGACTTAAATTGTACTGTACTGACCCTGAACATGAAGATTTTCAGACCGTTGTACAGGATGTTTATTTAGGTCCGGTTCCTTATATGACTCCGTCTGGTTCATTCATTATCAATGGAGCAGAGCGTGTTATCGTAACTCAGTTACACAGATCTCCGGGGGTATTCTTCGGACAGACGTACCACGCCAACGGAACAAAATTGTACTATTCAAGAATTATCCCTTTCAAAGGATCTTGGATGGAATTTACTACGGATATCAACAGTGTAATGTACGCGTATATTGACCGTAAGAAAAAATTACCTTTAACGACATTATTAAGAGCAATCGGTTTCGAATCTGATAAAGACATTCTTCAGATCTTTGACCTTGCTGAAGAAGTGAAAGTTTCTAAAGCTGCCCTTAAAAAAGTGGAAGGTAGAACTTTGGCTGCGAGAGTATTGAACACCTGGTTCGAAGATTTCGTAGACGAAGATACAGGAGAGGTGGTTTCTATCGAAAGAAACGAAATCATCTTAGACAGAGAAACGATTCTTGAAAAAGAACATTTAGATCTTATTTTGGATGCTGGTGTGAAATCTATCCTGATTCACAAAGAAAATTCAAACGAATTCTCTATCATCCAGAATACCTTACAAAAAGACCCTACTAACTCTGAAAAAGAAGCGGTAGAATATATTTACCGTCAGTTAAGAAATGCAGATCCACCCGATGAGGAAACTGCAAGAGGAATTATTGAAAAATTATTCTTCTCTGAGCAAAGATATTCACTTGGTGAAGTAGGACGTTACAGACTAAACAAAAAGTTAGGTCTTAATATCCCGACTACTACTGAGGTTCTTACAAAAGAAGATATCATTGCGATTGTAAGACACCTGATCGAATTGGTAAACTCTAAAGCAGAGGTTGATGATATTGACCACTTATCAAATAGAAGAATTAAAACTGTTGGTGAGCAATTAGCAGGACAGTTCGGTGTAGGTCTTTCGAGAATTGCAAGAACGATTAAGGAAAGAATGAACGTTAGAGATAACGAAATCTTTACTCCGCTTGATCTTGTTAATGCGAAGACTTTAACATCAGTTATTAACTCATTCTTTGGTACCAATCAGCTTTCTCAGTTCATGGACCAAACCAACCCTCTATCAGAAATCACGCACAAGCGTAGACTTTCTGCCCTAGGACCTGGTGGTTTATCAAGAGAAAGAGCAGGTTTCGAGGTACGTGACGTTCACCATACTCACTATGGTCGTATCTGTCCTATCGAAACTCCTGAGGGACCAAACATTGGTTTGATTTCTTCTTTAGGGATCTATGCTAAGATCAATACTTTAGGTTTTATCGAAACTCCATATAGAAAAGTAGAAGGTAGTACTGTAGATTTACATGCTGATCCTATTTATCTGAATGCAGAAGACGAGGAAGATAAAGTAATTGCTCAGGCAAACGTTGAATTGGATGATAACGGAGCGTTCTTAACAGACAGAATTATTGCCAGATTAGATGGTGATTATCCAGTTGTTGAGCCTTCTCAGGTTAATTTGATCGACGTTGCACCTAACCAGATTTCCGGTATTTCAGCTTCATTGATTCCATTCTTGGAGCATGATGATGCAAACCGTGCATTGATGGGATCAAACATGATGCGTCAGGCAGTTCCTTTGTTGAAGCCACAAGCTCCAATTGTAGGTACAGGTCTGGAACAACAGGTTGCGAAAGATTCTAGAATTTTGATCAATGCTGAAGGAAATGGTGTTGTTGAATATGTAGATGCTGATCAGATCACTATTAAATATGAAAGAAGCGATGATGAAGATTTAGTATCATTCGAATCTGCTACGAAAACATATAAACTGACTAAGTTCAGAAAAACTAACCAGAGTACGACTATTACCTTAAGACCAAACGTAAGAGTAGGTGAAACTGTGGTAAAAGGACAGGTTCTTTGTGACGGTTATGCAACCGAAAACGGAGAGTTGGCTCTTGGTAGAAACTTGGTGGTTGCCTTTATGCCTTGGAAAGGATACAACTTTGAGGATGCGATCGTAATCAACGAAAAAGTTGTACGTGAAGACTGGTTTACTTCAATCCACGTAGATGAATATTCACTTGAAGTTCGTGATACCAAATTAGGTATGGAAGAATTGACAGCAGATATTCCAAACGTTTCAGAAGAAGCTACAAAAGATCTTGATGAGAACGGTATGATCAGAATCGGTGCTGAAGTGAAACCTGGTGATATCATGATCGGTAAGATCACTCCAAAAGGTGAATCTGACCCGACTCCTGAAGAAAAACTTCTTAGAGCAATCTTTGGTGACAAAGCCGGTGATGTAAAAGATGCTTCATTGAAAGCAGATTCTTCATTAAGAGGTGTTGTAATCAACAAAAAATTGTTCTCTAGAAACATTAAAGATAAAAAGAAAAGAACTGAAGAAAAGCTTAAGCTTGAAGAGATTGAAAACACTTACAAAGCTAAGTTTGACGAGTTGAGAAATACTTTAATCGAAAAATTAAATACTCTAGTCAGCGGTAAAACTTCTCAGGGAGTTACGAATGACTTAGATGAAGAAATTATCGGTAAAGGGGTGAAATTCACTCACAAATTGTTGACTTCAGTTGAAGATTACGTAAACGTAAGCGGTGCAGATTGGACGGTTGACAACGATAAGAATGAATTAATCAAACAATTGATTCACAACTACAAAATCAAATTCAACGATATTCAAGGAGTTAAAAACCGTGAGAAATTCGCAATTTCTATCGGGGATGAGCTTCCTGCAGGTATCATGAAATTGGCTAAAGTATATATCGCTAAAAAACGTAAACTAAACGTTGGAGATAAAATGGCGGGTCGTCACGGTAACAAAGGGATCGTTTCGAGAATCGTTCGTGAAGAAGATATGCCATTCCTTGAAGACGGAACGCCTGTAGATATCGTATTGAATCCACTTGGGGTACCTTCCCGTATGAACATCGGACAGATTTATGAAACAGTTCTTGGATGGGCTGGTCAGAAATTGGGGATGAAGTTCGCTACGCCAATCTTTGATGGGGCGACTCTTGATCAGATTACAGAGTATACTGAGAAAGCTGGGGTTCCTCAATTCGGTCACACTCACCTTTATGATGGTGGTACCGGAGAAAGATTTACACAGGCTGCGACTGTAGGTATTATCTATATGTTGAAACTTGGACACATGGTAGATGACAAAATGCACGCACGTTCTATCGGACCTTACTCATTGATTACTCAGCAGCCATTAGGAGGTAAAGCTCAGTTTGGTGGTCAGAGATTCGGAGAGATGGAGGTTTGGGCTCTTGAAGCATTTGGAGCATCAAATATCCTGAGAGAAATCCTGACTGTGAAGTCTGATGACGTGATTGGTAGAGCAAAAACTTATGAAGCGATTGCAAAAGGTGAAGCAATGCCTGAACCAGGTATTCCGGAATCTTTCAATGTATTACTTCACGAGTTACAAGGTCTTGGACTTGATGTAAGACTTGAGGAATAATTTTAAATTTTGAATATTGAATTTTGAATCAATTCAGAATTTATAATCCAAAATTTATAATCCAAAATCTAAAATCTAAAAAATGTCAAATAAAAATAAATCAAGTAGATTTAATAAAATAACCATCGGGTTAGCTTCTCCGGAATCCATTTTACAGGATTCAAGAGGGGAGGTTCTTAAGCCGGAAACTATTAACTACAGAACGCATAAGCCGGAAAGAGACGGTTTGTTCTGTGAAAAAATCTTCGGTCCTATCAAAGATTACGAATGTGCTTGTGGTAAATACAAGAGAATTCGTTACAAAGGGATCGTTTGTGACCGTTGTGGAGTAGAGGTTACGGAGAAAAAAGTACGTAGAGAAAGAATCGGACATATTGGTTTGGTTGTTCCTATTGCGCACATTTGGTATTTCCGTTCTTTACCAAACAAAATCGGTTACCTTTTGGGTATTCCTTCTAAGAAATTAGATATGATCATCTACTATGAGAGATATGTTGTTATTCAGCAGGGTATCGCTAAGAAATTAGATGGTTCTGATTTTGAAGACAAAGAATTCCTTACAGAAGAAGAATACCTTGACATCATGGAAACTCTTCCTGTAGAAAATCAATATCTTGATGATGCAGATCCAAACAAATTCATCGCCAAAATGGGTGCTGAAGCCGTTGAGGAATTGCTGAAAAGAATTGATCTTGATGCATTGTCTTTCGACTTGAGACACAAAGCTCACAACGAAGGTTCTAAGCAAAGAAGAACTGAAGCTCTTAAAAGATTGAACGTTGTAGAAGCATTGAGAGGTGCTAACACAAGAATGATCAACAGACCGGAGTGGATGATTATGCGTGTGCTTCCTGTAATACCACCAGAGCTAAGACCATTAGTTCCGTTGGATGGAGGACGTTTCGCAACTTCTGACTTAAATGACCTTTACAGAAGAGTTATTATCAGAAACAACCGTTTGAAGAGATTATTGGAGATCAAAGCTCCTGAAGTAATCTTGAGAAACGAGAAGCGTATGCTTCAGGAATCAGTAGATTCATTATTTGATAATACAAGAAAATCTTCTGCTGTAAAATCTGAATCAAACAGACCATTGAAATCACTTTCAGATTCATTGAAAGGTAAGCAGGGTCGTTTCCGTCAGAACTTACTAGGGAAAAGGGTAGATTACTCTGCGCGTTCGGTAATTGTTGTAGGTCCAAACTTACAGCTTCACGAATGTGGTATTCCTAAAGATATGGCTGCGGAACTTTACAAACCGTTTATTATCAGAAAACTGATTGAAAGAGGAATTGTAAAAACAGTGAAATCAGCAAAGAGAATTATCGATAGAAAAGAACCTGTAGTATATGATATCTTAGAAGGTGTAATGAAAGGTCACCCTGTTTTGCTAAACAGAGCGCCTACTTTGCACAGATTGGGTATTCAGGCTTTCCAACCTAAGATGATCGAAGGTAAGGCAATCCAATTACACCCGTTAGTAACGACAGCATTCAACGCCGATTTTGATGGTGACCAGATGGCGGTACACTTACCGTTGGGTCCGGAAGCAATTTTGGAAGCTCAGTTATTGATGTTAGGTTCTCAGAATATCTTGAACCCTGCAAACGGTTCTCCAATTACAGTACCATCTCAGGACATGGTTCTTGGTCTATATTTCATGACCAAAGAATTAAGCTCTACAGATGAGAAAAAAGTATTGGGAGAAGGTCTTGCATTCTATTCTCCGGAAGAAGCGGAAATCGCTTATGCTGAAGGTAGAGTTTCATTAAACGCTAAAGTAAGATGTAGACTACCGGTAAAAGAAGATGGTGTGATCACAACAAAATTGATCGAAACTTCTGTAGGTAGAATCTTATTCAACCAGATCGTTCCTAAACAGTCAGGATATATTAATGAACTTCTTACGAAGAAATCATTAAGAAATGTTATTGGTAAAGTACTTGCTGATACAGATTTCCCTACCACTGTGAAGTTCTTGGATGCGATGAAAGACTTAGGATATTCAAATGCATTCAAAGGAGGTCTTTCGTTCTCATTAGGTGACATCGTTGTACCTGTTGAGAAAAAGAAAATGATCGCAACATCTATTGAAACTGTAGACGAAATTAGAGCCAACTATAACATGGGTCTTATTACAGATACAGAACGTTATAATCAGGTAATCGACGTTTGGACAAACACCAACGCCGGATTAACTGAAATGATCATGAGCAGAATGAAAGTTGACCAAGGTGGATTCAATTCTGTATACATGATGCTTGACTCTGGAGCAAGGGGTTCTAAGGAACAGATCCGTCAGTTATCAGGGATGAGAGGTTTGATGGCAAAACCGCAGAAAGCTGGTTCTACCGGTGCGGAAATTATCGAGAACCCGATCCTTGCAAACTTTAAAGAAGGCCTTTCGATCTTAGAATACTTTATCTCTACTCACGGTGCTCGTAAAGGTCTTGCGGATACCGCTCTTAAGACTGCCGATGCAGGTTACTTGACGAGAAGATTGGTAGATGTTGCACAGGATGTTATCGTTACAGAAGAAGACTGTGGAACATTAAGAGGAACTGAAGTTACCGCACTTAAGAAAAATGACGAAATCGTTGAAAGGATTTCTGAAAGAATCTTAGGTAGAGTATCTCTTCATAATATTTATGATCCTGAAACCGACGAATTGGTTGCTAATGCTGATCAAATTATTGATGAGGCTTTGGCTAAGAGAGTTGAGGAAATGGGTCTTGAATCTTTAGAAGTACGTTCACCACTTACTTGCGAAACCAAAAAAGGTATTTGTGCTAAATGTTATGGTAGAAACCTGGCAACTGGTAAGAAAATCCATATGGGTGAAGCGGTAGGTGTAATTGCTGCACAATCAATTGGGGAACCGGGAACTCAGTTAACATTGAGAACTTTCCACCAGGGGGGGGTATCTACAAACGTATCAGAAAACCCTTCAATCGCTGCAAGAAGAGACGGTATCGTTGAATTGGATGAGGTAAGAACAATTACTTCTGAAGACGAAAACGGAAACACTGCTGAAGTAGTCGTTTCTCGTACAACAGAATTTAGATTGGTTGCTGATAACGAGTCTAGAACTCCATTGATGATTGCTAACGTACCTTACGGATCTCAATTATTAGTTAAATCTGGTGATAAAGTGAAAAAAGGTGATCTTATTGCAAAATGGGATCCTTACAACGCGGTAATTATTGCAGAAAATGCTGGTAAAGTAGAGTATGAAGATATTATTCAGGGTATTTCATTCCAGTTGGAGATTGACGAACAGACAGGATTTGAAGAGAAAGTAATCTCTGAATCCAGAAATAAGAAGGCAGTACCTACATTGAAGGTAGTAGATTCTAAAGGTGTTGAGCAGAAAGGTTACAACTTACCGGTAGGAGCCCACTTAATGGTAAACGACGGTGAAAAAATTAAGGCTGGTAAAGTCTTGATCAAGATCCCAAGAAAATCTGCTAAGTCAGGGGATATTACAGGAGGTCTTCCGAGAGTTACCGAATTATTTGAAGCAAGAAACCCTTCAAATCCGGCGGTTGTTACAGAAATCGATGGGGTAGTTTCTTACGGAAAAATCAAGAGAGGTAACCGTGAATTGATCGTTGAAGCTAAAACTGGGGAGAGAAAAATTTATTTAGTTAAATTATCAAACCAGATCTTGGTACAGGAGAATGACTTCGTAAGAGCTGGTTCGCCACTTTCTGACGGTTCAGTTACTCCGGACGATATCCTGAAAATTAAAGGACCAACTGCGGTTCAGGAATATTTAGTAAATGAAATTCAGGAAGTTTACCGTCTTCAGGGGGTGAAAATTGATGATAAGCATTTCGAAATCATTGTAAGACAGATGATGACGAAAGTATCTATCGTTGACGGAGGTGATACTCAGTTCCTTGAGGCTGCTTTAGAGCATAAGTTTGATTTCTTGGAAGAAAACAACAGAGTGTTTGGTCTTAAAGTAGTGACTGAAGCTGGTGATTCTAAAGAATTCAAGCCAGGTCAGATGATTACAGCGAGAGAACTGAGAGACGAAAACTCTAAGTTGAAACGTGAAGATCTGAAATTGGTAGAAGTAAGAGATGCGCTTCCTGCAACAGCTACACCTGTTTTGCAAGGGATTACAAGAGCAGCTCTGCAAACTAAATCATTCATGTCTGCAGCATCATTCCAGGAAACAACTAAGGTTCTTAACGAAGCGGCGGTTGCAGGTAAAATAGACAGTCTGAACGGTCTTAAAGAAAATGTAATTGTAGGACACAGAATTCCTGCAGGTACAGGTCTTAAAGAATATCAGAATGTAATTGTAGGTTCTAAGAAAGAATTTGAAGACCTAAATTAATTCAAAATTTAATGTTCAGGGTTCAAACTTTTAATTTATTTTTGAGCCTTGAATTTTTTAAACATAAAACTTTAAACAAAAAAAATGGACAACCAAAATCAAAACAACGATCCAAACAACATCAACATTCAATTGAACGAAATGGTAGCTTCAGGGGTATATTGTAACCTTGCTTTAGTAAACCATTCTCCATCTGAGTTTGTAGTAGATTTCATCCAGTTAATGCCGGGTGTACAGCAAGCTAACGTGCGTTCAAGAGTAATTCTTGCTCCACTTCACGCTAAGAGAGTGCTTACAGCTCTTCAGCAGAACATCACCAACTACGAGCAGCAATTCGGAGAGATCAAAGAAGTTGAGCCGTTCGTATTAGGTGGAAACAACGTACAAGCGTAAGATTTTCTCAAAATAAATACAGGATGCCCCAATTATTTGGGGCATTTTTTGTGATAAACATTTGTGATTTCAAACGGAATCTTCGTGCTTTTTTAGTAGATAGATCAGTTAGATGCTGTTTCTCCATAAAATTAAGTACTTTACTTTTAAGGAGTATTATGTTTGTTTAGATATTAAAAACCAGTAGTATCAAATAGTGCTAAAAGGGTATGTAAAGAATAGATGTTGTTAGGTTTTGTATCTTATTATTATATATAGAATATATTTTTTAATTTTGAACAATGGTAAATTCTTAAAAGACACATACATATTACCGAAATACACACACACACAAATGATTTTAAAATTTTACAAGCTAAAACTAACTTTGTTGGTTACTTTTTGTTCATCATTCTTTCTTGCACAAGATCTGTCTATAAGAAAAGTAGATAGCTTGCTGGAAGTGGTTGATAAAAAGTTTTCTTCACCTAATGAAAATAATGATGGAATTTTAAGAATTTGTCAGAATGCATTAGAATTATCTCAAAAATCTGAGTATGATGAAGGTATTGCCTGGTCTTATTATCAATTGAGCAGATATTATGCTAAGATGCTTAATCATAAAAAAATGCTAGAATCTGTTTTATTAGCCGAAAAACATGCAGAAACAACTACCAATTATCATCTTAAAGCAAGCATAGCTGCAAATAAAGCACAAAGCTATGCACGCTACAACCAATACAAAGAGGCAGAAAAATATTATAAAAAAGCCATAATTCTTGCTCGGAAAATAGAAAATGATGATTTTCGACATCGTTTATTGTCAAAAATTTACACTAATTTCTCTAATAATCTTGATGAGATGGGTGCAAGTATTGATAATATTATAGAGTATGATAAAAAAGCTCTTTCCGAAGATTTACAATTGAAAGAAGTAAATAATTTCAATTTAAGTGCATCATATTCTAATCTAGGTATCAATTATTTGTCAAAGAAAGATTATTTGACTGCAAAAATGTACTATAAAAAAGCACTTCATTATGCCGAAAAAGGAAACGATAAGTTGATGGAGGCAAGAATCTTAGGAATGATGGGTGAAGTAGAACTAAAAGTGAAAAATTACCAAGAAGCAATTTTAATGTTTGAAAAAGGATTGGAATTTGATGATTTGGAGCTTAGAGAGCAATCTTATATGGGGTTGGCGATAACATTTGATTCTCTGAAAAAAACAGAAAAAGCCAATTTTTATTATGGAAAATATGCAAAACTGAAGGACAGTTTAGCAGCTATTGAAAAGGAGAGTCTAAAACAACCATTAGATGAAATTGAACAAGAAAAGGAACAAGAAAAGCAAACCCTTTACAAAAAATATTCTATAACAATCAATTACCTTATTGCCGTTGCTTTGGTCATCATACTTGGGTTGGTTTTCTTGTATTTTTTCAGAATCAAAAAAAGCAGAAGCTTAATAAAAGAAAGTCAATTGAAGATCTCGGAAATCATCCACGAAAAGCAAAAGCTGGAAATCAAAGTGAATGACTCTTTTGCAGAAGTATTAGAACTAGCCAAAAATAATGATCCTGCCTTTCTGTTGAGATTTCAGGAAGTATATCCTGAGTATTGCAATAATCTTAAGAAAATATTGCCCGATATTTCCCAATACGAATTACATTTTTGCGGTATGCTAAAACTGAAATTATCGACAAAAGATATTGCAGAATACCAATTTGTAACGCCAAAAGCCATCCAAAACAGAAAAAATAAATTGAGAAAGAGATTAAATCTTGATCCCAAAATTGATTTGTATGATTATTTAGATGGTATTTAATTGATTGATTTTTAGAATTTTATATTCAAATGGTATCTTAGTGGTACCTTGAAAAAATCCCGATGGTATCCTAAAGGGATTCTATTTTTAGGTCTTTTCTGAGAATTTGGTGTGTTTTGCGGTTCGGAATTATAACTCCGGATTTCAATACACAAGAAATGATAAAAAAATGCAGCTTTGTTTTTTTGCTATTTGCACTCTTCGGTGCCAATGGTTTTTTGGCTGCAAACCATACGGTTTCTCTTTCTACAGAGATTACTCTAACAGAAGATGCGAGAATATGCATCACATCAGATGCTGCTGTTTTCTCCAAAGATTCTGCATTTACTTCCCGAATCGTACAATCTTCTCACAAAAACTTAGGGCAAGTATATGTTGAAAGAGGAGCAAGTATCTATGGCAAAAATAGTTTGTCTGCAGATGCAATATTTGATCATCAGGATAAAGATCCCAAGAAGCAGCTTGTAGCCAAAACCAAAACGGTAAAGTTTCGGAAGAAAGATATTCAAAAAATACCACCGCAAAATATTGCAAAAGACGATGTTTTTCTTCGGACGTTTGGTAATGAGAGATCTTTTTTCGCATTACAAAAAGCAAGTTGTAGTGTTGCATCTGGTTTTTCTTCCTATTCAAATGGTTTTCTCAACCATTTTCAATTATTTTCTTTAGGTAAAAGAAAATTTTTCAATCTATCTATCAAAAACATTATAGCTATTCATGCTACCAGTTTTCAAAAACTGAGTTTAAAAATCTCACGACCTCCTCCTTTTTTTTCATTTGTGTAAATTATTTACCCAGCCCGGCAAAATGAGGAGTGCTTTTATAATAAATACTGTTGGGTTGGGTTTTTCTTAAATCATAAATGTAAAAAACAAAATGCAAATAACAGGATTACGTGGAAAAAGCAAAAATCAAATACTGGAACTATTTGAGCACATAGAAACTGCATACGATTCTGATGAGTGGATCATCACGGTTCGCAAAAGCTGGTTTGGTCTTGTGACCCAAAAACTTTGCATTTATTTTGACGACGAAGGAAAAGTAGAAGCCTTTTTCGGACAGTATAGATAGATACAACAGAGTATCTGTCATTCTCAGACTTAAGTTCAATAGCAATTAACAAAAACATTCGTGCATTCGTGGCAAATCATAAAATATACGCCACAAATAGACAACTAAACAATTAAAAACATTTCATAATGAAAAAAAATATCATTCTTTTAGGAGCTTTAATGCTAAGTTCAATAGTTTACTCGCAAGTGGGTATTAACAATGAAGCCCCGAAAGCAACTTTAGACGTAACCGCAAAAACTACAGATGGCACAAAACCAGAAGGAATTATAGCACCAAGACTGACGGGTGATCAGATAAAATCGGCTGATGCACAGTATGATACTCCTCAGAAAGGAGCTATTGTTTATGCAACCAGCGTAAGCTCTGATGCAGGAGTAGCGACAAAAAAAACCATTAACGTAGATGGAGCTGGCTACTATTATTTTGATGGTGCTATTTGGCAAAAATTTAGTGGAGCCGCCGCTGTAGGTCCTACCGACTGGCATGTTACAGGAAACACAGGAACAAACGGAGGTACAACCATTTCAGTACCAGTGGCTGTAGGTACCACCAACTATGTGGGTACAGCAGATGGCAATAACTTTGTTGTTGGTGTAAAAGGCGTTGCAAGAGCTGTTTTTACCCAAGAAGGTAGTTTTGTTGGTGGTGCAGGCCCGATGGATGTAGGAGCGTTTCCTGCAACCACCTTTAATGCTACTACATTACCAACAGGTAGCTTTGTTTGGGGTGCAGGACATAAATTAGCAGTATCAGGTGGTAGTGGAAGCTACGCAGCTATATTTGGTAATAGAAATGATGTAAGCTCTAGTAATGGGTTTACAACAGGTACACAAAATGTTATTGGTACTGGCTCTGTGGCCTCAATGGTAAGTGGCGACAGAAATAATCTCGGCAATTCTTTTCAAAACTCCCTAGTAACCGGTCGCCAAAATGTAATGAATTATTCAAATACACTTGGTACTACTAGTGGTAATGGTAATATTATTGGAGGGCGAGAGAACTCATTATCTGGCGATGCTGGGCCTGTGGGTGCTATAGTGGGTGGTTTTAAGAATACGAGTACAACTAGTAGTAGTCATTTTTTAATGATGGGTACTCAAAATACCGTAAACGCCAGCAATACCTTGGTAGCAGGTACAGGTAATACCATAACTACTACTATGCCCGATGCCGCAGTAGTAGGAAAATACAATATACCTGTAGATAACTCATTGTTTATTGTAGGTAATGGTACAGATGCTCTTACCCAAAATAATGCAATGGTGGTTTTAGCCAATGGTTATATGGGTATCGGGACAGATGCACCAGACAATACTCTGCACGTAAAAGCTACAGCAGACCCATTAAAACTAGAAGGTCTTACAGCAGGTGCAGCAGCAGATGATGTATTGGTAGCCAACAGTGCAGGGGTGGTAAAAAAAGTACCTGCCGCTTCATTTGGTAGTGGCTCTGCTACAGAACCGTGGTATGTACAAGGTGGTACTACACAAGCTACCAGCAATACACAGAATATCTACCAAACAGGCAGGGTTGCCATCAATAAAACCACAACTACCAAACAACTGGATGTTGCAGGTGATTTTAGAACAGAATATACAAATGGTACTCGTTTCAATGTAATAGATAATAACCCAAGTGCTGGTGGAAATGGGGTAACAATGTTTGAGGGAGATACCAATAGCAGACCTACCGCTACAGAGCTTAATTATGTGGAGGTATCGCAGGCTGCGGGATCCAGAATTGGCAGCAGAAATGGTACTTCTGCATCACCAAATACAGCATCAAGTTTATATACCTTCGCAACTTCAGGGGGTTCCACTATAAAACTAGACTCTAAAGGTGTCGTAGGATATAATCATATGGAGCTTTCTTCCGGTAGTGTTGCAGGTGCAAATTATATTAATCTCGTTAGCCAGGCATCTCAAACAGCTGGTAATCTGCAATCTGGCAATGTTATGGTAAGACATGACAAAGGGGTGCAGTTTTTCTATACAGATTCGAGCGGTTCTACTCGCACAGGTGATTATACCTTTCCTACAGTTAATGGTTTAGCAAATCAGGTACTAACGACAGATGGTTCTGCAGCAGCTGCAACTTTATCCTGGAAAAATGTGGCACCTGCTGCTTCCAATGATCTTTCCGGTTCTGGGAATGCCTTTGCGTGCATCAATCCGGCAGGGCAGATCTACAGAAGTGCAACACCTTGTACACCATAGGAGCAAATGCAAAGTCTGAATAGATATTTTTTGTGTTAGTAACAGTTTGAATTTTGAAGGAATATGTATCATAATCCTCATCAAACGGAATGTTACAAAAATGCGGGATAATTCTGTCCCGCATTTGTAATTTTTTTGAAATAGTAAAAAAAAATATGAATGGTCGTTTTTAATCATAATACTAAAATTCAACAGTGCATCTGTCATTCCGAAGGAATCTAAATTGCATTATTTCAGTGTGTTGAGATTACTATGGAATGACAAATACACTGTTAGAAACTAACCTATTACTAATTGCGGGCATTCATTAAAAAGAATAATAAAATAAACGAAATGGGCAGACATATAGAATTTAAAGGAATAATGGTAGAGGAAGACACTCTGGTTGGGAGTTCTACAGGAATAATTGAGTTTCAACTTGGTGAGCCAGACTATAAAAATTCTGATGAGTGGGTCTATACTTTAAAGAAATATTGCTTCGGGCTCTTTAAAAAGAAATTACACTTATTCTTTTCCAAAGAAAAAGTAAGAGATTATTATATCGGGGTTTAAATGACGTTCCTAAGTCCATTTTTGAGGTTCGCAACGTCAAATTTTAGGTTGGGAACGTCATTTTTGGGGTTGTATAACGTCATTTTTGGGGCTCATGACGTCAACCTTGAGATCGATAACCTCATTTTTGGGGTTTGGAATGCCAAAAATGGGGTCTACCAACCTCAATGCCGGATTTGATGACCTCATTTTTTCCTCTTAAGTTCCATAGATGCATAGTTTTTGCAAAGATTAAAAGAATTTTCAGGCTTATTAAATAATCATTTATTTTCTTTGAGCATATCTCTATTTTGAATAAATTTGTCACTATTAAATAAAAAAATAAAATGAACACACCATCAGAATTAAAGTACACTAAAGATCACGAGTGGGTAAAGATCGACGGTAACATTGCTACGATTGGGATCACAGACTTTGCACAGGGAGAATTGGGAGACATTGTTTACGTAGATGTAGATACTGTAGATGATGACATCAATGGCGGAGACGTTTTCGGAAGTGTAGAAGCTGTAAAAACAGTTTCAGATTTGTTCTTACCGATTTCAGGAAAAGTGATTGAGTTCAATGCTGCTTTAGAAGACCAGCCAGAATTGCTAAACACTGAACCTTACGGAAACGGATGGATCATCAAAATAGAGATTGCTGACGGTGCAGATCAGTCAGAATTGCTTTCTGCAGAAGAATATCAGGCAATCATTGGATAAGATTTCAAACATATTTACAAAGATACTGCCCATTTATTGGGCATTTCTTACTTATATGCTTCTGCGTCCGGGCGTAGAAAACCACGAATATTTCTTTATGTTCAACGGGATTGATAAAGTTCTGCATTTGGGAATCTTTGCGATGCTTGGCTTTACATTTATTGCAGCGTTTCCGAGAATCAAATTCTCTTATTTTTTTCAGATCATCCTTATCTATGCTTTCCTTACAGAGATATTGCAGGAAGAAATGCGTCTAGGCAGATCTATGGAAACTTTAGATATTGTAGCCGACACTATTGGTTGTTTAATAGGATACTATATATATAAGGTATTGGTTAAACGATTTTTTTGAGGTTAAAAACTCAATTTTTCAAAATAAACTTTCACCCCAATTTATTTTTCTTTCTAGGGAGCTTCATCCCGCTATCCACTATATCTTTTTTGTTACGGCTTCCGCTTCGCTCCATCCGCAACAAAAAAGGATGCCGTTTCTATCGGGGCTAGGAATGGGGTTAACAAATCACGGTTTGTCAAAAAAATAATGACTCACTTAATAGGCAATTTCAATATAACAGCTTTCACTCCTACATATTATCCCTCAGGATTTTGAGGTTTTGAACACAATTGCAATTTATTGATTTCCAGTTATTTTTTTAATTTGCTCCGGAGGAGCAAGACGTTTGTAGAACAATTCATTGTGATAAAGAGAGCTCTGTAGGAGCGGCATCGTATAATTTACCAATTTTTCATTTCTTGCTTTTTAATAAATGAAAATACAAAGCATTTTGTTTAAGCATTCAACACTTTTATACACTTAATATATCAATAATATAGATTGATTTAACCCTCATCAAATATATAATAATTACATTCTAACCATAAATGTCTTAATATGATCATTGTGGATAACTCCAAAGTATTTACTAAGCCTTATCTCGTCAATGGTTTAGCTTTTTAGTTTTCCACAATCAAAATATTAGATCTGCAAACACTTGTTTTATATAGAGGTCTTGCCCTATCTTTGCCCCACTGAAAAACGGAAGTTAGAAAGTAAGCGCAGAAGAGCCTTTAGGTAGGTAATAAAATTAAAGCTCCGATAGAGGATAATCTTTCAGAAATCACATTAATTTTAGGTAAATAAATTTTGTGAGTTTGGAAAAAGTTTTTATCTTTGCAGTCCCGATACGGGGAGCGCAGGAGTG
>NZ_JBZEEQ010000010.1:0-190131 GCF_058310155.1 Chryseobacterium sp. DT-167
AAAGGAGCAGGTGCAAACGCTTACCTGAACAACTATATTGCAGGACAAGATCCTACAGTATACACTACTGAACTGACCTACACTATCGTATCTCAATAATCCCGGGAAACTTAAAATCTATAGAGAAGTGTTGCAGTTTTTGCAGCACTTCTCTTTATTAGTACTTTCTTCATGAAAAATAAATTTCAGCTGTTCTGTTTACTATTTTTTGTATTTGCTTTCAATACAAAAGCACAAACCGGAATATCAGTATCGCCACCGAGACTTTATTTTGAATCTGGTCCCGGTATCAGTAATACCGAAAAAATAACCGTGACCAATGTAAGTGCAAAAAACAGCCTTGACCTCGCAGTGAGTCTTGGCGACTGGGAATATGATACAAAAGGAGAAAACCAGATGCATCCCGCCAATACACTTCCCAACTCCTGTGCCGGCTGGATTACCATCAAAAAAGGAGACAACTATTTTTCGTTGGCACCCGGAGAAAGACGTGATATTGAAATAACGATCACCTCACCTACTCTGTCAAAAGAAAATTTGTCTGCCCACACCGCTTTGCTGTACGTGAGCCAGATGAATCCGGTGGATGATGTTGACAGTAAGGGCGCAAATATAAAAGTAAGCATCCGCTCAGGAATTAAAATATTTCATAAAAAACCGGAAGCAACAAAGAAAAAAATTGAAATAACTGATCTAAAATTTGATGCAGCAAGAAAGTCGCTGACACTGAATTTTGAAAATCAGGCCGAAATATGGGTTGACGGTAAAGTGACAACTGATATTTTAAATGCTGATAACGGTAAAAAATCAACTTTGAGCCCGATGGTATTTTACACCATGCCAGGAAACAAACGGGAAATGGAAATCGCACTTCCGACCCCGCTTGAAAAAGGCAAATACACCGCATCCGTACTTATAGATTACGGTGATGCAGAAAATCTGGAAATGGGCGAATTAAATTTTAGTTATGAATAAAAAGTTCTGCTTTTTTATAATGATATTTTTTCTTATCACCCGGTTACATGCTCAAATATCATTTTCATCCTGGACGAACAGTTATCTTCAGATCAACTCATATCAGGGAAATACAAATCCTGATGCCTATACCGTTACCTTTGCCGGAAACGGAAATTTTAATATCCCAAACTGGAGGTTAACAGCGCGTCTGAAAAGCAGCATTACTGCCAACAGCGGATCATACATTTTTCCTGCTAATAAGATATCTTTTCAGCCGGTTTCATCAACAGGGCAGGCTCATCCCAATCCTGTTCCAACAATAGCAGAAATCGGCATCCCTCTCAACACTGTTGTTACAGAAGGTTCAGATTTTCTGTTAATTCCAAAATCAAATGCACCTTTGTATAATCAGCCGAGCCAAAATAACGGTTATTATAATTTACAGTTAAAATTCAGCATTATCGTTGCAGGCGGAGCATATCTTGGGAATTATCCTGCCTGGATTACCTTTACAGCCCCGATAGAATTTACCGCCTATGATCAAAATAATATGATTATCGGAAAGATGGATCATCAGTTTCAATTTCAGATCGGTACACTTTCCGGAACACCTCCTCCAAGTACAGAACTTTCACTGAAAGTAAACAGCAACGCGACCAATGGTCTTTTGGAATTTAGCAGTATGCAGGATTATAAAGACGGTAAAAGCGTTACTTATCCCAATGCGCTTACCGTAAAAGCCAATACAAATTTTCAGATAACAGTGAGGGCTATTCAAAATAATTTCATATCGGCAAGCGGAAAAACAATCCCGGTAAGCAATGTTCAGATGAATATATTGCCTGCAACACAAAACAACGGTTCATCGTTTAACACGGTTTTTTTAAATACCGTTTCACAGACCATTGCAAAAGGCTCTTCAACGCAGGGTGCAAATCTTGACTATACCATCAAGTATTTCACAAAACCTAATGACGAATACTTCATTAATGCCAAACCCGATGAATATTCTGCGACATTACAATACGAGATAACTCCGCAATAATAATGTTACCCGTTCGTATTCAGAATTTTAAATACTTTACGACTTTTCTGCTATTGATTTGTCCGCTATTTTTGTTGGCTCAGACCAAAACGGAAAATATCCTTTTTGATATCCATGAAAAATCGTACAGTGAAGAATCAAAAATTATTGATCTGGTAATTGTCGTAGAAAACAATACGAATGAAAATTTTAAAGGTAAAATAAAAATATCAACTCCTAAAGGATTCAAATCTATTCTGGGACATGATATTATGCTTGATCTGCAGAAAAATGAAAGAAGATTTGTTTCTCTGAAATTCTTTGTCAGCAATAATGCAGATGCAGGAGATGCCAACATCAATCTTATTTTAACCGATCATTACGATCAGAAAATCAATGAAAAAACAGTGACTCATAAAGTAGAGGAAACCAGTCTTCTCCAAATGATCGCCGAAACTTCACAGATTTTCAGAAACAACAGTCAGGATTCTATAAAAATCAGAATCAAGGTTTCCAACAAAGGAAACAGAGCGCAGCAGACAACAGTGGTTTTTAAAATCCCCAACCATAATGACAGCAGTCTTTTTATTGAAAAGCACGGAACATTACGTCCGCAACAGGATTCTATGTTCACATTCAGCTTTTTACCCTCAAAGGAGCTTCTGAAACAAAATATTTTTGATATAAACGTTACCGGATTTAAAGATCCTGATAAAGAAATATTCGGTACGACCAGAATTTCTGTACAGAGCATTTCAAACACTCAGAAATTTCAGGATGAGCAGCAGAATGGTTTTGCAAGCAGTACAAAAAATTCGATTACCACAAGCTATCGCAGAGTGGGAGACAATATTGATATGTATCAGGTTTTAGGAAGCGGTGGTTTTAATGTCCCATCGGGATACATTTTTATCAACGGAAATATTTTTATGATGAATTCGCAGACTGATCCTGTGGTCAACAACACCTATATTTCTTACCGCCGCGAGAAAAGCGAATTTACACTGGGAAATATCAGTAAACTTCTGGAGCTTTCACTTTTTGGCAGAGGCATAGAGTACAGTTTTTTAAATTCCGCAAAAGACAAAAAAATTGAGGTAGGTTTCATTGAACAAAGTTTCAGCTTGCTGGAGAAAAATTCTTTTCTGAAAAACGGATACGGTTTTTATGTTAAAGGAATTCTTAATCCTTATAATTTTTCCCGAAATCTTTCATCCATCTATATTTTTAAAAATGACCCTTTTGAGAAAGCAAAACACCATTTGCTCGGAACTGAATTTACGCACAGCTTCAATAATCTTTGGCAGACCTCATCAAAACTATACGGTGGAATAAGCTTTTATGACCAGAACGGAATTACCAAACCTTCTCTTGCGCTTGAATCTCAGTATTCAGGAATTATAAAAAAACTGAATCTCAACGGAAATATCTTTTACAGTTCAGACTATTATCCCGGAAACAGAAGAGGGAGTTTGCAGATCCAGCAGAATGCCAATCTGACGGTCTTTCAAAAACATTATGCCTTCATTAATGCTTTTTATACTAATTATTCGCCTAAATATTATTTTTATAACACTCAGCTTTCTTCGGACAATATTAAAATGGAAACCGGACTGAATCTGGCAAAAACAGGGTCAGTGGGTTATTCTTTTGCATACCAGTATCAACTGGAAAAATCTAATTCGTACAATACTTTTCTATTACAAAATCAAAATAACCATTTATCAATCAAAGCCCACAGAATTGTAGAGAATACCAACTGGATCAGTGAAAACAGGAAACATTCTGCTGTTCTGGCTCTTGAGCTGGGATTTGCACAGTACCCAAACGAAGAAAGCCAGCAGTTTCAGGGAAAATTTATTGCCAATTATAATTACCGAAAAATTAATTTTGCTTCTCAATATCAGTCAGGAAGTTATTATCTTTCAGAATACGCTTTCTCGCAACTCATTGATAAAAATGAGAAATATAAAAAGCTCAGCGCATCTGTTTATTACAGCAATATCTTATTAAAAGACAAATTAAGCGTCACATCCGGACTCTCTTATACTGATGATAACATCTACGGAAGATCACCTTCAGCATTTTGTAATCTGAAATGGCATACAAGATTGTACGAGTTTTTTATAAATTCATCGATATATAACTATTCATCAGCCAACATCAGAAACAACATTTTTACCATTGAAGCAGGGGTCACCTTAAACTTGCAGAAAACAACTTTAAGCACAAAGAAAAAATCTGATATTTACGCTTTTGCCTTTCATGACAACAACAATAACAATATATTTGATTCTGATGAAAAAATAGCTTCAGGTTACCTGATCAACATCAATAATATTGCTTTTAAAACCGATTCTGAAGGGAAGATTTCATATAAGAATGTACCGTTTGGGAAATACCGTTTAAAACAGTCTGTGCAGGAAGGTTGGTATTATGATGACCAAATGCTGGATGTCAATCAGTACACTCTTGAAATTGCGATCCCGCTTCATCAGAACGGTACTGTTGCAGGACATGTAAAATATCAATTTGACAATAAAACAGCAGTTGATTTCAATCCCAGAGCAAATGGAATCATATTTAATATTTATAAAGACAACACCCTGGTGGAAACCGTAAATACAGACGATGACGGTGAGTTTATTTCTTTCTTACCTACAGGAAATTATACCGTCTCACTGAATATCAGTACACTTCCCCAAAATACATACTGCGAGACAGAACTTGCTGCATTTTCTATAAAAGCCGGAGAACTCTATACACTTCCTGAGTTTGTGATAAAAGTTAAGGAGAAGAAAATACATTCTAAAAAATTTGGTAACTAAATCAGATTATCATAACCGTAATGCTTTTTTTCTGTCTAAATATTACACTTAGAATTTGTAGATAAAAGACAAGATGAAAGATTGCTAATTAATCTCAAGCCCGAACATTTTTGATAATTCAATAAACTCATTATTGATAATCTCTTATTAACATTTAAAACAATCTTCTTACCGACCGTTTTTGCCTGTTCACCGAAAACCATCTCATTTCCGTAAGATTCCGACAGATCTTTACAGTAGAAAAAAGCAAAAGTGCTAAATATTAAATCCTACTCTTATGAAAGCAAAAATCGGAATTACAGAACAAAACACAGAAGCAGTGGCAGAACAACTGGCAAAATTACTCGCTGACGAATTTCTCCTCTACACCAAAACCAGAAACGCACACTGGAATGTGACGGGCGACAATTTCCACGCCAATCATATCTTCTTCGAACAGCAGTACAGACAGCTGGATGAGCTGGTCGACAGCGTAGCCGAACGTATGCGTAAAATCGGACATTACGCTCCCGCAACAATGAAAATCTACCTGGAGCTTACCCATCTTACAGAGTACAGCGAAAGAACAAATGACGGATCCGGCTTTATGAAAGACTTGCTGAGCGACCACGAAAGCATCATTGAATTCCTACGTGGAAACATCACTCCTTTTGCAGAAGAATACAGAGATTATGGCACCAGTGATTTCATTACAGGGCTGATGGAAACCCATGAAGAAATGGCATGGATGATACGTTCTTACTTCAGATAATCAGCCCTGGAAATATTAGAAATACAAAAAGGAATAATTATATTTGTGTCAACCATAAATAACTATTCTTATGAAAGCTCTGATCGTGGATGATAATGATATTGCGAGAACAACTTTGGCACATCTGGCAAAACAGTTTCCCAATCTTACGATTGTCAACGAATTCTCAAATGCCATTGAAGCTTACAATCACCTGCAGACCAATCAGGTAGATCTCATATTCCTCGATATCGAAATGCCGGAAATGACAGGACTGGAACTCACGAAAAACCTTTCCGGAAAAGATATCATTATCGTTTTCATGTCTTCCAACAAAGAATATGCACTTGAAGCTTTTGAGCTGAATATCGCAGATTATATCCTGAAACCGGTGACGCCTGCAAGATTCTTACAGGCAGTAAGCAAAGTGCAATCGATTCTTGAAAGCAGAAAAGAAAATGTAGAAATGACCAAAGATGAATTTTTGTTTGTCAGAGATTCCAATATTACAAGACGTTTGAAGCTGGATGATATTTTCTATGCCGAGGCGATGGGTGATTATGTAAAATTTTATACACGCGAAAAAATGTTTGCTATTCACGGAAAGATGAAAACAGCGGAAGAACGTTTGCCTAAAGATCATTTTATCAGAGTTCATCGCTCATACATCGTTTCTGTCGGCAAGATTGATACATTACAGGATGGCGGAATTATGATCAATGGGAAGTTCATCCCCGTTGCAGATGCTTACCGAAAAGCACTCAACACCCGAATGAATGTTTTTTAGGTGGCTATTATTAATTATTTGGGCAGCTTAATCCGTCTGAATTTATCCTGAGCTAAGTCGAAGGACTCCCGCTTTTTTATTTTTAATAAAAATAAAAAGAGCTCCGTTCAAGCCAGGCTACGCCACGCAAATTTAGACATTTGAGTCTGATACAACATTTGTCATTTTGAAAGAATCTAAACACAGTAAAACAAGACCGCCTAGATTCCTACAGAATGACAAACTCTATGATAAAAAATAACATATTCATTTATGAAAAACATATCTTCAGTAATGGGCAACAAACGGTTCAGTTATTTTATCATCCTCACATTCATAGCCGGTTCTTTGTTACTGATTGCCGTTCAGATCAATTCGGCTAAAAACACGAAGGAACTTATCCGAAACAACAATATCCTTCTCAATGAGTTGCGTTCCAGCAACCATCTCAGACAAATAGACCGCGACATTTTGAGTGTTGAAAGCAGAATCAGGGCATCTATCGCAACAAATGATACTACACATCTGAACGGAATAGACCAAAAGATAGATGAAGTGGAAAACTTTCTCGATTCTCTCTCAAAAGACAATACAGATGCAGGACAGGAAAAACTGATACACCGGCTCAGCGTTCTCGCAATGGAAAAAAAGCTTGTCAAGGAAAAGCTTCTTCAGCGTTACAATATGCTGGGAAATATGGATGATCAGACATCCATTGCCAATCCACGCGCAAGAAGGATCTCCAACGAAATCACAGAGATTACGGCAAAAATCTATGAAGACCGCCGCATCGATATGGTGAATCTCAGTAAAAAAAGTGAGGAGATGGGAAAAAAAGCAAGGCTGTATGACATCTCATTATTACTTCTGCTGGTTTTGAGCGGTGGTGTTGTAGGCTTTCATATTCTCCGCCAGTTCAGCCGGCAGCGATTGCTCATTCAGGAGCTGGACGTTGCAGAGAGAAAAGCCTCTGTAGCTGCACAAACCAAAGAAAATTTTCTTGCCAATATGAGCCATGAGATCAGAACACCGCTAAGCGGAATTCTCGGCTTTACGAATCTATTGCAGAAAAGACCTTTGGACTCTACCTCTGCAGAATTTGTATCGTCCATCCAGCGATCGGGGGAAAATCTGATGGCGATCATCAATGACATTCTAGACTTATCAAAAATAGAAGCTGGAATGATGCGCATAACACCCGGAATATTCAGCATCAACGGATTGGTGAATTCTGTAGAAACTTTTTTTGCAGAACGTGCAAAAGAAAAAGGACTGACGGTGACCAGCAGAATTGAAGCCTCAATTCCGGACACACTGATTGGTGATGCAACCAGACTGACACAGATTTTGGTCAATCTTATCGGGAATGCCATCAAATTTACTCACCAGGGAAGCATTAATATCGAAATTTACAACAAAAAGCAATCTGAAAACGAAGTCATCATCGGTTTCAAAGTTTCAGATACGGGAATCGGGATTGATAAAGAAAAACTGAATGAAGTCTTTGAAAGATTCAATCAGGGTGAAGATTCAACTACCAGAAATTATGGCGGAACAGGACTCGGTTTATCAATTGTAAAAAGTCTCATATTGCTGCAAAAAGGCGATATAGAAGTCACAAGCGAGCAGGGAAAAGGAACAGTGTTTCATTTTTATATTCCGTACGACATTTCGGAAGAACAGCTTACTATCCTTCCGACTGCTAATACCGACTATTTTAAAGATAAAGCCAATGCACCGCTGAGGATTTTGGTGGTAGATGACAACGCTATCAATCAAAGCCTGATGAAGCATCTGCTTTTGCAGTGGAATATCAGTTTCGATATTGTTTCTAACGGTTCGGAAGCAGTTGAGCAATTGATCAGTGAGACGTATGATCTTATTCTGATGGATATACAAATGCCAAAGATGGATGGCTATGCTGCCACAAGGCAAATCCGTGAGGTCTTAAAACTTGATATTCCCATCATCGCAATGACCGCGCACGCATTGGCAGGCGAAAGGGAAAAATGCCTGAGCCGCGGAATGAATGAGTATATCTCAAAACCCATCAAAGAGGAAGAGCTGTTTAAATTAATATCCAGATTCGGATTACAGGAAACCAAACAGAATCAAACGAATGAAGAAGTAAGTACTCAGCTTACATTTCAATATCTGGATTTATCTTATATGCAGTCTGTAAGCGGCGGCGATAAAAATTTTGAACGAACTGTAACGCAGCAGTTTATCAATAACGTCCCTCAACATCTGGAACAACTTTTGACTGCTTACGAAAATAAGGATTTCACAACTGTAAAACTAAGAGCACACGACCTGAAATCGAGTGTGGCAATTATGGGACTTCTGCCCCATCTGGAAAAAAATCTCACCACACTGGAAATGACAACAGAGCAGAATACAGTTGTGGAGAATGTTTTAGAAAGTGTAAAAAGCATCGTCAGATCTGCAGTTGAAGAAGCGAAAAAAATAATGGAGCAATTATAAAATCCCATAATTATGGAAACACAAGGTGCATCTGTGGTCATTACCCATCACGTTTTAGATGGGAAACAGGCTGAATATGAAAAATGGCTTGATGAGATCCTGCCGGTTTCCAGGAATGCTCCTGGTTTTATCGACTGGCAGATTGTTCGCCCTATTCCTAATCTGACCTTTGTTTATACTGTTATTATCCGTTTTGATACCATCGATAACCTCAGAAGCTGGATGGAATCTGATGAGCGTAAAAAAATGATTGAAAAAGTACATCCGCTGTTTACGAAAGAAGATAATTACCAGATCAGATCGGGTTTGGATTTTCTATTTTACAATGAAAAAACAGACAATAGAGTTCCCGTACGCTGGAAGCAATATTTGGCAACCTGGTCTGCAATATATCCGTTATCAATCCTGATTCCCTTATTTGTATTACCTTTTTTAAGGTTTCTACAAATTCCTGTCAATC
Organism: Chryseobacterium sp. DT-167; assembly: GCF_058310155.1. Taxonomy (NCBI): domain Bacteria; kingdom Pseudomonadati; phylum Bacteroidota; class Flavobacteriia; order Flavobacteriales; family Weeksellaceae; genus Chryseobacterium; species Chryseobacterium sp. DT-167. The sequence continues at coordinate 9,250 of NZ_JBZEEQ010000010.1, forward strand.
ATTATTTTGATGGGCTTATCATTTCGGGATGTATTGTTTTTTTGATGGTATTTGCAGTAATGCCGAATTATACCAAGCTGATTAGAAAATGGCTATATAAATAATTGAGATTTATATCCAACTGATAAATTAAAAATCACTGAAATTTTCCAGTGATTTTTTGTCTATAATAAAGTTATTGTTCAGTTTTTTTTCATTCAGCAGGAATCTAAGTTATTCTTTTAAATATGTAGTTGAGATTCCTATGGGATGACAAACTGAATACCCATGAGTTCTTATTTAATCTAATTGATTTCTTTTTTTACTTATTCAACGACACTTTCTGCCTATTCATCGAATTCCAACTGATTTTGAATTGATCTGATAGTAGCTTTACATCAACAAATTAATGTAACAATCAAAAATCAAAACATTATGGAAATTACTCAAACCCCGGAAAATGCATTATCCCACTCTACTGTAACAGCGATCATCAATGCGCCTATCGAAAAAGTAAATATCGCAGACTGGCTACTGAATCTTCCCGATGCAGAATATCAGAGATGCTCTACCCAACATATCGGAGCGGCTATTTCTACTACTTATGACGGACAACCGGTTTCCCTGAATGTAGAAACAATAGGTGATGCATTGATGGTGCAGCATTATGTAGCTGTGGAACACCGCGCTGATTACTGTCGTATGCTCTCGATCTCTGATTCTATTACCAAAGGCGGACGGACTAAAGTTCAGGTTTTATGGGAGCTGAAAGCAACAAAAATTGATGAAAGCACCACACTGTACACCAACGAAATCCACGCAACAGCCACACCGGAAATGTTTGAATATCTGAAAGAACATGACATTCGGCTCGTTGATGCTTCTGCATCCAGACAAGCCGCATCAGATGCTCACAACCACGAAGAAACACCCAACTTTGCAAAAAGTATAGAAAATAAAGCATTGACAGGAAAATACAATCAGCCCTTTTCCTGAATCTCAGCGACTCATTTTGCCCGTTTACCCAAAAGCTCTTTAGAATGAAAAAACCAAAGTAACTTTACGGAAGAAATAAAATAGAAACACCCATTCGTATCGTAAATTCAGAATTTTATTTTACGATAACAAAATTCAAAAAAACTAATATTATGTTACAGAAAAATGATGTTGCCCCCGATTTTACATTATTTGCAACGCCCGACCAGAAAATTACGTTATCAGAATTCAAAGGAAAAAATGTTGTCCTTGCTTTTTACCCTGCCGACTGGAGCCCGGTTTGTAGCGACCAAATGGCTTTGTACAACGAAACGCTAAAGTTTTTCAGACAATATGACGCAGAGATTTTCGGAATATCTGTAGACAGCAAGTGGTGTCATCTGGCTTTTTCACAATCCAGAAATTTACATTTCCCATTGTTGGCAGATTTTGAAGCCAAAGGAGAAACCGCAAGAAAATATGGTGTTTATGACGAGGAAGAAGGTGAATGTAAACGCGCATTATACGTTATCAACAAAGATGGAATCGTTGAATGGAGCTATCTGTCGCCAACAGCAATTAATCCGGGAGCAGACGGAATTTTAGATGCCTTAGAAAACCTTAAAACAAAATAATTATGTCATTAAAACCAGCCGTCAGCAACACTGACCACGCACAAGGCAACCCAGATGCCGACCTTGTTATTATAGAATACGGAGATTATCAATGTCCATATTGCGGAGCCGCTTATCCTGTTCTCAAAAAACTGATGAAGGAATTCGGAGATCAGATCAAATTTGTTTTTAGAAATTTCCCGCTATCTGAAATGCATCCATATGCAAGATCTGCAGCTCTTGCAGCAGAAGCAGCCGGTTTACAAGGGAAATTCTGGGAAATGCATGATGCGATCTTTGAAAACCAACAACATCTGAATAATAATTTTCTTATAAAGCTTGCAGAAAAATTAAAACTGAATATTCCACAGTTCGAAAAAGATCTTGCAGGTGACGGATTGGCTGAAAAAGTAGATTCAGATTTTGAAAGCGGTATTATCAGCGGTGTAAACGGAACTCCGTCTTTCTTTGTAAATGGAAAAAAATTCAGTGGCGGTGCAGAAGATTTGTTTGAGCTATTGGAGGAAAGTACCGAAAATTAAATCAAAAATCTTTTGACAAGTAAGCAATTGGAAGTTTCTGTTTAAAAGAAGAAGGGTAAAGCTGCGCAAAAAAAACGTACCGGAGTAAACGATTTTAACCTAGGTTAAGATGAATTGAATTTCACAGAACTAAATTTGCTAAAGAATTAAGACAACAACATTTTAAAATAAATTAATCACAACATTAAAAAAAAGTAAATCATGAGCACACTAAAATTGAAAGACGGAACAGAGATTTTTTACAAAGACCAGGGAGAAGGACCAGTATTGATGTTCCACCACGGATGGCCATTGTCTTCGGACGATTGGGACGCACAGGTTATTTTCTTTTTACAGAAAGGCTTCAGAGTAGTAACTCACGACAGAAGAGGTCACGGCCGTTCCAGCCAGAATATTTATGGTCATACCATCGAGCAGTACGCTTCAGATGCTGCCGAATTGGTAGAATTTCTGGATCTGAAAGATGTTGTCCACATCGGGCACTCTACAGGTGGTGGTGAAGTAATCCGCTATGTGAATAAATATGCGAAAGGAAGAGCGAAAAAAGCAGTTTTAATCAGTGCTGTTCCACCAATTATGGTTGCAAGTGAAAGTAATCCGGATGGTGTACCGATGGAAGTTTTTGACAACATCAGAGATCAGACTCTTAACAACAGACAGCAGTTCTATATTGACCTTACAATCCCTTTCTACGGATATAACAGAGAAGGTGCAGATGTGAAAGAAGGTGTACAGAGAAACTGGTGGAGACAGGGAATGATGGGTGGAATCGTGGCTCATTACGAGGGTATCAAAGCGTTTTCCGAAACAGATTTCAGAGAAGATCTGCAGGCTGTTGACATTCCTGTTTTGGTGCTTCATGGTGAAGATGACCAAATCGTTCCTTATCAGAATGCGGCTTTAAAATCAATTAAACTACTGAAAAACGGAACGATAAAAACTTATCCGGGGTTTCCTCACGGAATGCCGACTACCGAAGCGGCTACCATTAATAAAGATATTTTGGAATTTATCCAATCTTAAATAAAAATGAAATAAGATAAGGGGTGAGCCATTTGGTTCACCCTTTTTTGATTATTGTGGTGGATTGTTGTACCGTCACCTGAAACTGAGAATATCAAAAAGACTATTCAGACATGATAATCAATTTTAAATTGCTGATAATCCTGCAAGCTAAATTGATACAGTAAGTTAAGAAATATTTTGTACAGTATGTCAATCTGACTCTACTCAGATGCCAGTAAAAATAAGAATCCTGCCATAATGATGGCATTAGACGGATTACTTGCTAAAAAATATTTGTAAACAGAACCGAATGTTAATGTCTGGATCAACATAGGAATTACGATCATCATATTGATAACTCCCATATAAACTCCTCTTTTATCTGGCGGAATTGATGGTGACACCATCGAGTACGGCAATCCCATCATTGCAGCACAGCCTATACCAAATAAAACCATTGGTAATAATACTTTACAACTTTTCACTTTCACTATGCTTTTCTCAACTTACTGTTCTGATATCCATAGCAGAAATAAATCACCAAACCTACGGCAAACCAGAGTCCGAACCAGAACCAGTTTTCGTGGCTCATCCCGGTAAGGAGATACAGACAAGAACTTAATCCGATTAAAGGAATCAGTGAAAAGTTTTTAATGAAAGTCAATACACATAGTCCTAAATTAATTAAGATAAAAAAGAAAATAGAAGCTCTGAATTCTCCATTTTTAGGATCTTTCCAATCCATTAAAGTATCAAAAAATTCTGGCTGTAAATAGTAAAATCCCGCCAAAGCTCCGATAAAAATCACAGGGAAAATGATTTTTCCATTAATATAAGGAAGGTGAAATCTGCCTTTGATTTTTTCTTTTGGAGGAAGCATCAAAACTCCTGCACATACCAATACAAAAGCGAAGATCGTTCCGATGCTTGTAAAATCAAGAATGAAACTTTTATCGGTAAAAATAATGGGAACTCCTACTACAATACCCGTCACAATCGTTGCAAAAGAAGGTGTTTTATATTTGGGATGAACTTCCTGAAACTTTTTCGGCATCAATCCGTCACGGCTCATTGCGTACCAGATTCTTGGCTGTCCCATCTGGAAAACCAATAAAACTGTTGTAATCGCTACAATCGCTACAAATGAGACGGTAAGCTCCATCCATGCGACATTTGCATTTGTTTTTTCAAATATAAAAGATAGAGGATCTCCCACACCATCAAATTTTCTGTAATCAACCATTCCGGTTAAAACCAAAGTCAGGCAAATGTAGATGACAGTACATAAACCCAAAGAAATAATCATTCCTTTTGGTAAAGTTTTCTGCGGATCTTTTGTTTCTTCAGAAAGCACGCTCAAAGCATCAAAACCGATGTAAGCGAAGAAAACTCCGGAAACGGCGCTCATTACTCCGGCAAAACCATTCGGCATAAAGGATCTCGTTCCTTCTATACTTACGGGGGTCCAATTTTCTGTATTGATGTATGAAAAGCCAACCAGAATAACCAAAACAATTACGGCAAGTTTTAATATCACTAAAGAATTGTTAAAGTTTTTACTTTCTTTTACTCCGCGATAACACAGCCAGGTAATTAATCCGTTTATAACCAATGCGGGAATATCAACGATGAATTTTAAACTTCCAAAAAGCGGTGCATTTGTCCATGCATTGATAAGTTCTTTGTTTTCAGAACCGTTTAAGAATGCTTTATGAGCTTCTGTGTAGCTACAAGTCAAATAATCAGGAATATGCATTCCGAGACGTTCAAGAAAGCTTGTAAAATAATCTGACCATGAGAATGCAACGTAGATATTTCCGAAAGAATATTCCATAATCAAAGCCCAGCCGATAATCCAGGCGATTAATTCACCAAAACTGGCGTAAGCATATGTGTAAGCAGAACCCGCTGTTGGAATTCTACTCGCAAATTCGGCATAGCATAATGCGGTAAAACCACAGGCAAAACCACAAATCAAATAGAGAAGAATAACACCGGGACCACCTCTGAAAACTGCTTCACCCAAACTGCTGAAGCTTCCGGCTCCAATAATTGCTGCAATACCGAAAAATACGATATCCCAAACTCCCAAAACCCGTAATAGACTTGTAGATGTATCTGTTTCTGAGTATTGTTTTCTTCTGAAAAGTTGATTCATTCAATGACGATTTATGTTGAAAAAAACAAATGTAATTATTTCTGTGAAATAATTAAGATTTTCTTAATATTTCTTGTTGAAAAGTTAATTAGTATTAAAAAATAATCCACATACTAACATTATGTGAAAAGACTTGTTTATACAATATCTTTTCGATATTTTCGTTGATAATTTGTGGATAAAAACTTATCTTAAATTTAAGATAAACGGTCTTATTTTTGAAGGCTTACCCATGTTAAAATTTGATATTAATGAAATCAAAAAAAATACTTTTAGCGGCTGCTGTTTTCTATTTCGGAGTTTCCGAAGCGCAACAGTCTCAATACTTTACCCAAAAGGAAAACTACAGGTTTAATCTTGCTCAGAATCTATATCAAACCAAAGTATACAATGCTTCTCAATATGAGTATGCACGACAGTATTTCTACAATCAGAATCTGGAGCAGTCGAAAAAAGAAGCTGCACAGTTTTTTGATAATGTAATCGGGGTCATCCTTCAAAAAAATCATGCTGAAGAAGGGTTGACTGCTTTTATGAAAGAATATCCGAACTCTGCATATTTTGCTCAGGCAAATTTACCTTTGGCAGATTATTATTTGGCCAAGAAAGATTTCAGCGAGGCTTTGAAAACTTTGAAAAAAGTTAATCAGTATCAATTGACCCGTGAAGAAAATACACAGTATGTTCTGAAACTGGGGTATGCTAAATTTATGATAGGCGATTCTAAAGGTGCGATTGATGCACTGGAAGAAGCTTATAAAACTGCAGATGACTCTCAGAAAGGCGATATTGCTTATATGCTGGGACATTTATTTTATTCAAAAGGTCAGAACGATCAGGCTTTCCAATATTTTGATTCGGTAAAAGATCAGCCTAAATTTTCAAAACTCGTGCGTCCGTACTATGTTCAGATGCATTACAATGATAAAGATTACGATAAAGCGATATCGGAAGGAAATGCGTTGTTGAATGAAGATATTTCAGAATCTTACAAAGCGGAAGTTCATAAAATCATCGGTGAAAGTTATTTCATGAAGAATGATTACGAATCGGCTTACCCGCATCTGAAAGATTATCTGAGCGTTCAGCAGAATCCCTCTGAAAACGATTTGTATGAAATGGGATTTGTGGCAGCCCAGCTTAAAAAATATAATGAAGCGGTTTCTTATTATAATCAGTTGTTAAACAGCAATTCAGCTTTGGCTCAGAATGCTTACTATCAATTGGGAAATGCATATTTGGCGGTAGAAAAAAAGCAGGAAGCACTTTCGGCATTCCGTTCGTCTTATCAGATGGACTATGATGCGAGTGTAAAGCAGCTGGCTCACGAACAGTATGCAAAATTAGGTTACGACATCGGAAATCCTTTTGAAAGCCCGACAACCGTGATTCAGAATTATATTACGGCAAATCCGAGTGGGGCTAAAACAGCAGAGATGAGATCACTCTTGGTAAAATCTTATCTGTACTCAGGAAACTTTAAAGAAACTTTGAATGCGATCGATAAATTGCCGAATTCCACTCCTGAAACGGATAAAGTAGATCAGGAAGTTTCTTATCTATTAGGAACGGAAGAATTTAACAAAGGGAATTTCGACGAAGCGGAAAAATACTTTCTCAGAAGTTTAGAATTTGATTTAAATAAGGAATTCAATAGCAGAGCTTTGTATTGGTTGGGCCAAGTGTATTATCAGAAAGGAAATTATCCTTCTGCGATTGCCCGGTATGAAAAACTGACTAATGAAACGTTCCCTGAAAAGCAGCAGTTGCCTTACGACATCGGTTATGCTTATTTTAAATCTAAAAAATTTGATCAGGCTGAGCAGTATTTTACACAATATTTAAAAAATCCGAAACCTGAATTTAAAAATGATGCAGAACTTCGTTTAGCGGATATCAATTACGCTAATAACGATCTTGATCAGGCAATTGCGATTTATGATAAAAACGAAGATGCTACCGATTATACTTTATACCAAAAAGCGTTGGCTTTAGGATTCAAAGATGATAACGCAGCAAAAATCACCAATCTAAAATCATTGATTTCTAAATATCCGGATTCGGAATATATTGATGATGCACAATACGAAATGGGGGTTGCCTATGCAGCTCAGAATGATTTTGCCAATTCTAATGATTTCTTCGGAAAGGTCATAAAATCTTCTCCTGATAAAGATTTGGTTGCCAATGCTTCCATTTACAGAGCACAGAATTATATTGACCAGAACCAAAGTGATAAAGCTTTGTCTGAATTAAGATCTATTGGCGAACAGTATAAAAATACAGCTTACGCACAGAAAATCGTTCAGGCTGCAAAACCTATTTTTACTAAAAACGGTGATGTTTCAGGATATGCTGATTTTGCGAGAAATGTAGGTGTCAATATCGATGCTTCTGAGATTGACGAAATCAATTTATCAACCGGAAAACAGTATTTCACCAAGAAAGATTATAAAAATGCTATCTCTTATTACGAGAAATATCTAACTCAGAATCCGACAGGTGAAGGTCTTTATCAGGCTAAATATGAGCTGGGTGAAAGTTATTATCAGACCAATAATCCTACAAAAGCATTATTGGTTTTGCAGGAAATAGCAAATATTCAGAACGATTATCAGGATGACGCGCAAACCCGTGTTGCACAGATTTACATCGCTCAGGGAAATTCTGCTGAAGCTAAAAAGTATTTGGAAAATATCAGAAATTCTTCCAACATCAACGTCAGAAACTACGCCAATGTAGAACTGATGAAAATGTATGCGGAAGAAAAAGATTTTTCACAGGCTGAAAAATTAGCCGATGCCGTAATTGCCAACAACAAAAACTCGGCTGCGGTTATTGAAACTGCAAAAGTAATCAAGGCGAGAAGTCTGATGAATTCAGGAAAAGATAAAGATGCACAGACAGCTTATACTTCACTTGAAAAATCGTCAAACACAGAAGTTGCGGCAGAAGCTTTATACGCTAAAGCATTCTACCAAAACAAAGGAAAAGCATTCAAATCTTCTAACGAAACGATTTTCAAATTGGCGAATAACTACGCTTCAGAAGATTATTGGGGAGCGAAAGCATTGGTGTTGATGGCGAAAAATTATATTGGTCTGAAAGATAATTATCAGGCGAGTTACACTTGTGATCAGATCATTGCCAATTATGCAGATTTCCCGGAAATTGTTGCAGAAGCGAAAGAGGTTAAAAAATTGATTAAAAAATAATGTACTGTCGTATTTATGTAAGATGTATCGATGTTATTTAATCATTAATACTTTTTACTTTATACATTAATACAACATATATGAACAAGAAAATTCAAATACTATCTATATTATTTCTGGGAATCTCGTCTGTGGCATTTTCTCAGATCAAAGAGGAAAAACTGATTCTTAACAAGAAAAGAGAACCGGAAGTAAAAAAAATCGAGAAGAAGAAAACTTCTGTAGAAACGGTGAAAAACTATCCGCCGGAAGAGAAATCAGCAAATCCTGTAAAATATACTATTACAGACGTTCCTGCGGTTTCAGATTTTAAAACTTCGACTATTCAGAGTGAAGATGTTGCGCCAAAATTTGATGCAACGGCTCAGAACAACTATTTTCAATTCGGAATGGGGAATTATGGAAAGATTTTAGCGGATGCCAATATTTCTAAAACGCTTGAGAATAAAATCGAAGTGGGAGCAGATGTTCATGTGCTTTCTACCAATGGTTTGAAGAAAGTTTACGATTGGGATTCTAATCAAAGTTCGGCGACTTTGGGAGCTTTCTTAAATTCTTATGGTGAAAAAGGAAAAATCAATGTGAATGCTGAATACGGTTTAGATAATTACAATTATTACGGAATTTATGCATTGACTCCTTCTGCGGATATAGATTTAAAACAAAAAGTCAATCAGTTTAAAGTAAACGGCTATTATGATTTTTATTCTAATGAAATTTTAAATGACGTAAGGGTAAAATCTTCATTTTTGAGTGATCATTTTGATGCTAAAGAAAATCAGGCCTCCATTTTGGCAAACCTTTCAAAGCACGCTGTAAAGCTTTCTGATAACGGAATTGTCTTGAATGCAGATCTGGGATTAGGATTGGAAACCGTAAAAACAGATTTTGCTTTATTAAACGAAAATTCATCAACGTTTTTCAATGCGAATATTGCCCCGAAAGTCACTTTTGCAAAAGGTGAATCTTATTTGATGTTGGGTTCTTCTTTTTCTTTTTTAAATGCAAGAAATTCAAATGTAATCTTAGCTGAAGAATTAAAAAATAATAAAACTTACTGGTTTCCACAGGCTGAATTTCAGGTGGCTGCTGCTAAAGAATTTAAGTTTTATGGTGGAGTTGATGGTGGTTTAAAACTGAATACTTATTCTGAATTGTTGCAGGAAAATCCATTTTTGGTTTCTGACCAAATGTTGAGACCGACTGAAACGCAATATCATTTTTATGCAGGTTTGAGAGGTGATATCGATGAAACCTTTAAGTATGACGTTTCTGCAGGGTTCGGAAAAATGAGAAATATTATGTTCTTCCAGGGGAATAATTTGTTCGACAATACATTTACTTTAGACCGTCCGGGTTACGATTTTGCCAATACGTTTTCTGCAGTTTATGATGACGGAAACGTAAGTGATATTAAAGGAAGTCTGCAATATTTCCCGCTGGAAAACCTGATTGTTGATGCCGATGTACGATTCTTAAAGTATGATTTGAAGAATTATGACAATATTTACAACGTTCCTTTAGTTACGGGAAGTATCGGAGCAAAATATACAATGTTTGAGAAAAAGCTGTCATTAGGCTTCAAAGGAATCTTTGCAACTGACAGAACAACAAATTCTTACACCTTTGAAGGTCTTGGAAATTCACCATCGTTTTTTCAGTCAACAGAGGATACCAATGATAAAGTTGGTGGGTATGCAGATTTAAATTTGTCTGCAGAGTATAAAGTTCACAAAAATTTCAGTATTTTCGCACTCGGAAATAATCTTCTGAGCTCAAAATACCAAACGTACAAAGGATATAAGGTTCTTGGTGCACAGATTTTGGGAGGAGTGAAAATAACGTTTTAATGCGGTAGAGTTATAGACAAACTGTGACACCTTATCACTCTTAGACACTATAACACAAACGGCTTCGTAGTTCAACTGGATAGAATATCGGATTTCGGCTCCGAGGGTTGGGGGTTCGAATCCCTCCGAGGTCACGCAAAGGAAAAGGCACTTTCAGTAGTGCTTTTTCCTTTTTTTATTTTTACATCCCGCTACAATTTATTATATTTTAAAAAGGCTAAGTTTAAAATAGAATGAAAATGGTCATTAAATGCACCATCAGTACATTTCTTGCTTCGGTTAATACTGTCATTTGATTATGTGGAACGGTTAATCTGCATTCACCCGGATTTAATCATAAATAATTGGCGAAATTATTGCTGACGTTTTTCTAAGAATTTAAAATACCAACGCCATGTCTAAAAAAATCAATACATACCGGGAGTTCTATGAATTTTATCTCGAAGAGCACCGAAAATCAGGGACAAGAATTTTTCACTTCTTAGGAATTTTATTTGTTTTTGCCGTAATAGGTTTTGTAATTTATACAGGAAAAGAAAGATTTCTATGGTATATTCCGATATTCGGATACGGTTTTGCGTGGCTGAGCCATGCCTTTATTGAAAGAAACAGACCTGCAACTTTCAAGTATCCGCTTTGGTCTTTGATCTCAGACTTCAGATTGTTTTTTGAATTGCTGATTGGAAAACAAAAATTCAGAACTCAACAAAAAGCTTAAATTTGATTACCACTAATATTTGTATTATGAAAAATTTTTCAAAAACAATAAGCTGCACATTCGCAATAGCAGCTTTATTAATACAATGCAAACCGATACCAAATACAGCTTCAGGTGATGAAAAAATCTTTATTGTAGCTTCAAATACCGTCGACTGCACCGGAATTGCACCCATGAAGTGTCTTCAGGTAAAAGAAAAAGAATCAGATAACTGGGGAAATTTCTACAGCAATATTGAAGGATTCACTTTCGAACCTGGATTTGAATATGTCTTAAGAGTAAGAACAGAAAAATCAACCAATCCGCCAATGGATGGTTCGTCAATCAAATACACTTTGGTAAAACAGGTTTCCAAAACTAAGAAATAAAAAAATCCCTTTCAGATAGTAAAAGGGATGTATTTTAAAGCTCTTCGTGATGTCCGCCTCTGTTTGTAGGAGGATTCGGCAATAGAGGTTTACTATATTCTTCCATTTTTTGAGTCGCCGCCATAGAAACAACCAAATCATTCAGCATCGAACTTGCTGCTGTAGGAGAATTCGGTAACAAAACCAAATTGCTTCTGTTGTTTGCTCCGATAGAATTTAACGTATCATAATGCTGCGTAACCACGATCAATGCAGAAGCTTCCTGCGCATTGATATTTGCTGCATTCAGCATTTTCACAGACTCTTCCAGACCTTTTGCAATTTCCCTTCTTTGATCAGCAATACCTTGTCCCTGAAGTTTTTTAGATTCTGCTTCGGCTTTTGCAACCGCAACAATTCTTATTCTCTGAGCTTCAGATTCGTATTCTGCAGCGGTTTTTTCACGTTCTGCAGCGTTGATTCTGTTCATGGCGTGTTTTACCTGCTCATCCGGATCAATATCTGTAACCAAAGCTTTGATAATATCATAACCATAACTTTGCATCGCCTCCTGCAATTCACTTTTAACAGCAATTGCAATATCATCTTTTCTTACGAAAACATCGTCTAATTTTGTTTTCGGAACTTCAGCTCGTACGACATCAAATACGTAAGACGTAATCTGATTTTCAGGATTTTCCAAGCGGTAATAAGCATCTTTCACATTTTCCCTGATCACCTGATACTGAACCGAAACTTTCATTTTAATGAAAACATTATCCAGAGTTTTCGTATCAATAATGACATCCAATTGCTGAATTCTAAGATTCAGACGTTTTGAAATCTGATCCAGAAAAGGAATTTTCAGATGCAAACCTGCATGACTAACCTTTAAAAATTTACCTAATCTCTCCACCACAGCTGCAGATTCTTGCTTTACCGTAAAAAATGAAGCGAATAATGTGACAAGTCCGAAAAAGACCAGAATACCTAAATACACCATATTGTTTTTATTTATGAATTAGGTGATAAGATACAATTTTCCACGCAAATAATGAAATGTAAATGAATAAATTACATTGTCATTCCGATATCGATTCCTTTTATTTTCCGATAAAGATCAGTTGCGTAGTTATCTGTCATTCCTGAAACAAAATCAACCACACCCAAAACTTTCTGGTAATCACTTCCCTCTTCATAGATAAACTGTCTGGGGATTAATTTTAATGCTTTTGTATCGTAAGATTTGATTTTATCTTCAGATTTTAAAATTGAAGGTATAAAATGGTCAAGAAGCTCGTACATTACATTATATCCTGCATTTTCGATTTCCACAACTGCTTTATGATTGTATATTTTTTCAACCGAAAAGCTCTCTATATCCTGCAAAGCCCTGTTTTCACTTTTATAAATATCAAGCAGAGCTTTGTCGAGATTTCCTTCAAGAATTTTGTCGAAATTCTGCTTGTACATTGAGATCGATTTATTAATCAAAGCATTAATTACTTTTGCTCTTAAATAGGAAATCTTTTCGTTGTCATTTCCGATAGAATCAAGCTTTTTCTTCACTCTGTCTACATCATCGGTTTCGGATTTTACGAGTTCAAAAAACAGGTTTTTACAATCCGCTGTTGAAACAATCCCCAATCTGTGAGCATCTTCCATATCGATAATATTGTAGCAGATATCATCGGCCGCTTCTACCAGCCATACAAAAGGGTGTCGTTTAAAAATATGAGGATCTTCACTTTCAGAAATTAAATTTGTCCCTCTTGCAATTTCAAGGAAAATATCTTTTTCATTTTGAAAAAAGCCGAATTTCTTTCGATGAATAATACCTTTTTTCTTGGCAATTGCTTCACAGGGATATTTTGCAATACTTGCTAAAGTTGCAAACGTAAGCTGAGTTCCACCGGCATCTTTCCCTTGTTGCTGTTGAGCCAAAACGCGAATAGCATTGGCATTCCCTTCAAAATTAACCAGATCAGCCCACTCTTTTTCGTTGAATTTGGGTTTGAGATCATTTTCATTCCGGTCAAAATAGCTGGCAATTGCATCTTCTCCTGAATGTCCGAAAGCGGGATTTCCCACGTCATGACAGAGACATGCTGCGGCAATTACATTTCCCAAATTATGCTGGTAAAAATTTTTAGAATCTTCTGTAAGATCACTTTTATAATGATCATAAATAAATTCTCCGATCACACTTCCAAGGCTTCTTCCTACAGACGACACTTCTAGTGAATGCGTCAATCGGTTGTGTACAAAAACACTTCCCGGAAGCGGAAAAACCTGGGTTTTGTTCTGTAATCTTCTGAATGCAGAAGAAAAAATAATACGGTCAAAATCTCTTTGAAAATCTGTTCTTGAAGCAACCGTATTGGGATTGTTCCCGGTACGCTGACTCGTGAAAATCTGGTTCAAATTCATCATTTTCCAAAATTAATTCAAATTTTACTTTTAAAGGAATAATATTTGAGTTTTTGTTGAAAACAATATTATGCCTGAAGGTCCCACAATTGTTCTTATGAAAGAAGATCTGCAAAAATTTGTAGGTGAAAAAGTATCTGAAGTTGACGGAAGCGAAGTTTCTGATACATCTGAAATAAATGGAGAGATTTTAAGAGAAATAAAAACTTTCGGAAAACAAACGTATCTGATCTTTGATAAAATCATTTTTAAAATTCATTTATTAATGTTCGGATCTTACAGCTTATATAAAAGGAAAGACATTGACACGCTCCGATTGGGATTGACTTTCAAAGAAGGCGGAATGTATTTTTATACTTGCTCTGTTAAGATCATTGATGAAAGTTTTCTAAAAAAAATCAACTGGGAAGCTGATATCATGAGTGACCGATGGGATCCTGAAAAAACAGCTGCAACTCTAAAAGCAACACCGAAACTGATGATTTGTGATGCACTGATGAATCAGGATATTTTCTCCGGCGTTGGAAATATTATCAAAAATGAAGCGTTATTCAGAGTTGGTATTCATCCGGAAAGTCTGATAGGAAATTTACCGCCGAAAAAGCTTAAAGAAATCATTGCAGAAGCAAGAAATTACGGCTTCGACTTTAAAAAATGGAAAAAAGCAAATGTATTAAGTAAGCATTTTCAGATCTATCATCAGAAAAACTGTCTGGTCTGTGGTGCAGAAGTCATTAAAAAAGATACGGGAAAAAGCAAACGCACGAGCTTTTTCTGTCAGAATGATCAGAAATTATATTGATCTTGCTACCAAACTGAAAATCGAAAATTAGCTCATTAAATTTTATTCATTTTGATCGTTGAAGCATGATTTTTAAGTGCTTTAATTTTTGTTATGCAAAGCATTTTATAATATTTGAATTATTAAGTCTCAAATGCAAAATACGAATACATTAACAAATTCACATTATTTTACGAATAAAATAATTTATTTTACAGCCATTTTACACATAAATTTTAAAATAAGCTAATTAACATTTAGGCTAAAACAACTTAATAATACCGTAACAAACTGATATACATCATAATATTTATATTGTCAATATAATTTGAAAGCCGTAATATTGCATTACAGAATTCGCAATAAATATTAATATAAATAAAAATTTAAAAATTATGATCGCAATTATCGGAGTAGCAACATGCGCAGTTTTAGTTTCTTCTTACATCGCAACAGTAAAAAGAGAAAACAACTAATAGGAAATAAAAAACCTACTATTCAGCAAATTTATCAGCTGATATTATTATGTTTGCAGTAATCAACAATACTGCCCGCTGTTTTACTCAACCGGAGTAAAACAGCGCAAAAAACATAATAAATGATTACAGAACCTTGGCAACTTCAAAATTTAGTTTTTTCTAAACTTAGTTTAATCATTTCTCATCTTCTGCCTGATTCTGAATGTGAAGAATATTTTGGTCACAGTTTCAGCCTTGATCAGTTCAGCATCAAATTCAGAAAAGCTAAAATCACTCCTAAGAAAACCGGACAATTTGTGACTTTGTGGAAGAGAAATCCTTTAAGTAAACAAACCGAACCTTTCACTTTCGAAGATCCCTTTGATTTTTATATCATTGCCTGTGAAGACAATGAAAAATGCGGATTTTTCTTTTTTCCTAAAAATATTCTGTCTCAAAAACAAATTCTGACAACCTTTTCCAAGGAAGGAAAACGCGGCTTCAGAGTTTATCCGGATTGGAACTTTCCTGAAAATAGGCAAGCGACCAAAACTCAGGCTTGGCAGAAAAATTTTTTCATTAATTTTTCAGATAAAAATTATCTTGAAAAATTCAAAACGATTTTAAACTTCGATTTATAATTAAATTCTAAAAAGATTCTAAAGAATTATCTTTGCTAGGACAACAGTTTAAACAAAGCTAAAAATGAATCTGTACAACCTCATCATTCAGGATAAAGAAGAAGTAACGCTCGATGATGTTTTCCTTACACCACAAAATAAACAGCAGTTTGTACAGCTCATCAAAGAACGGACTTACGCCAAAGAACTGATGGAATACGGACTTCCCGTTAACAACAAAATCCTTCTAGAAGGAAGTTCAGGTTGCGGAAAAACCATGACGGCAAAAGCGATTGCAAATGCTTTAGGTAAAAATATCATCATTCTGAATCTCAGCAACATTGTTTCCTCAAGAATCGGCGAAACTTCACAAAACATCAAAATGATCTTCGATAAAGCTGCGAGAGAAAGATCTGTTTTATTTTTAGATGAACTCGACCAAATCGGAAAAGCTCGTGGAAGCGACGACAAAGATGTGGGCGAAATGAGACGACTCGTCAATACTTTGATTCAATTAATCGATTATTATCCCGAAAATGCGCTTTTACTTTGTGCCACCAATCATGCAGAAATCATTGATACAGCGATTATCAGACGTTTTCAGCTCAAAATTAAATACAAAATGCCGTCAAGGGATTTTCTGGATCGTTTTTATGATCAGCTTTTATCAAAATTCCCGGAAAATTTAAGAAATATTGCACGGAAATATGAGATTTCGTTTGCTGAAGCGAAGGATTATGCTTTTACAGTGGTGAAGGGAAATTTGATCGAACAACTGGAATCTAAAAAATGAAATTAATCTACTTATTTTTGCTTTTGACAATATTTTTTTCGTGTAACAAAAAATATACAGGAGAAGTGAGTTTTAAATCTTGTATGATTGAATATGATGTTCTTGATGAGAAAAAAGAACTCAAAATAAATGATCAATATATAGCAGGAAATCAATGGAAATTTGAATCTGCAAAACAAGAATTGGCACTTTGTCTTTGTGAAAAATATTTACAAAATCGGGATGAAGAAATAAAAGAAAAGATTTTGGAAATCTACCATGACGATTTTGAATATTATCATAGAAAAATTAATTTTAGTCCCATTGATTTTGATTCAATTCTAAAGAACAGAAAAGAAATTTTTGATTATAGAATTTTAATAGATTAGAAAGATAAAAATTATATTTGATAAAAAAATAAACTAAAAACTTATCATGAAACATACATTCCTTGTTATAACGATTGCTTTATCAGCAAACCTTAATGCTCAAAATATTTTCCCAATAAAATTAGACAATTGCAAAACAGATCGTTTTTGTCTTGATTGTGGAGATGTAAAAGCTGGATATATTGAAGAGAATTTTTTACAACTGCAAAATGAACTGCAGGAGTCTTTAGATTTAAAAGGATTAAAGGGTGCTATTCAGTTTCAGGTACTTATTGATTCAAAAGGAAAAGGTTGCGTTCTAAGTCATACCGACCAGTCGAAAAATCCCATTACCGTAAAGATCATTGAAAAATTAAATAAGTTTAAAAATTGGTCACCTGCAGTTACTAATGGAAAGAAAGAAGAAAAGTCGTCGATTAACTTGGTTTTCACCATCAATGAAGGCAAGATCAAAGGAAATATAGAAAGAGTGGATGTGAAAGCTTTTACAAAATCATTTGATAAGCCTCAAAGCCCTGAAATATTTAATAAAACCTTTGATTATAAGAATGAAAATCTGAAAAACTATAAAATTACAGTCTGGAACTCAAATAATTCCAGTCTTCCGAATAATATGAATGATCATGTAGCAATTGATAAAAATGGTTTGGTCTGGTTAACTGTTGATGAAGGTTTGGTAACTTTTGATGGAAAAGATTTTAAAAACGCAGAGCAAAACATCACTGATAAAGGAAAATTCTTTTCATATTACGCACTTGCTTCTGATAACGACAATAATAAATGGGTGTATGGAACTAATAATATCTACAGTTTCGACAATAATAAATGGACAAAATATGACCCTAAAGAAATCGGTATTGATGGAGCCTACAAAATCATTAACAATCCTAAAACCGGAGAGGTATTTTTCTGTTCTGATGAAGGATTAACGATTTATAAAAACGGAAAGTGGACAAATATTAATAAAAGTAAAGTCAAAGAATTTCCTTCCGACAGAGTTACTTTTGCGAAAAGAGATTCTAAAAACAGAATCTGGATTGGCACTTTTAGCGGGACAGTAATGATTGATGAAAATGGAAAATCTACAAATTTTGAAAATACTTCATCGGTACTGAAAGGAAAATGTATCACTTCGATGGATGAGGATGAAAATGGAAATCTTTATTTTACATTATACGAATTTAATCCTAGAGAAAAAGGGCAAGTAAATAAAAATGAAGGTATTGCAATCAGAAATACAGACGGAACATTCAAGCAATATACAACGGAAAATTCAGGAATGCCATTTAATCACACAAACTGTATTCTTTACGACAAAGCCGACAAGGTTGTCTGGATTTCAACAGACAGAGCTGGATTAATAAGATATGATTTAAAAGATGGCTGGGAAAATTATCATAATCAAAACTCAGACATTCCCACATCATACATCTCAACAATGACATTTGATGAAAAAGGAAATCTTTATTTAGCAACCAGACAAGGATTGGTAAAGATTGAGAAAAAATAAAAATGGTTACATATTTTAGAACCCTGGCTTTAGTCAGGGTTTTTATTTGAAATAAAAATACTGCAGTTAACAAGGGTTTTGCGTAAGGCGGACTGAAGTGCAAAATTCAACGGTGGTTTTTTCAATTGAGCTTTAGCTTTTGTGCTTCGATTTCCCTCCCGAGCGCAGAGCCCCGAAACATTATCGGTTGTTCTACCAACGACCGTGCAAACATCGGCAGACCAACAAATAAAATTATTTTGTACCTTTGACCGTTATAAAATCAGAATGACAAAAAAGTTTCACATATTACTCATAATCTTGACACTTGGTTTCTTTGCGACACCAACGCTCACTTATGCTTGTGAAACCAAATCAACGAAAACTGAAACTTCTTCTTGCAAAAAAGACAAATCGGACAAGACAGAAAAAAAAGATTGTTGCAAAAATCACCAATCGAAAAACGGCAAAAATGAAGACGGTTGCGGTGGAAAATGCACACATCCATCTTGCAGTTGCCCAGTTGTACATTATGCTTTCAACTTACCTTTTTCAACTGATTTAAAAACAAAAAATTGTTTTACTGAAAGCAAAAAAGTAAAATCTTATTACAACGAAACCTACCTTTCCTCGGGTTTCTATTCCATTTGGACACCACCTAATATAGGTTAAATTTCTTCTTTGACAGCCATAGATTTGTCCAATTGAAAGCAAATTATTTGCTTTTAAATACAATTATTTACAAAATTTAAAATTTTCAAAAATGGGATCAATAAAAATATTGATGACAATTTCTGTATTGTTATCATTCACA
Organism: Chryseobacterium sp. DT-167; assembly: GCF_058310155.1. Classification (NCBI taxonomy): domain Bacteria; kingdom Pseudomonadati; phylum Bacteroidota; class Flavobacteriia; order Flavobacteriales; family Weeksellaceae; genus Chryseobacterium; species Chryseobacterium sp. DT-167. The sequence goes on from NZ_JBZEEQ010000010.1 coordinate 28,406, forward strand.
GCGTGTAACGCTCAAATAAAAAATGCTAAAACCGAAAGTGTAAAAATATTCGGCAATTGTGGAATGTGCGAAACCACTATTGAAAAAGCTGGAAACTCCAAAAAAATTGCCAAAGTGGATTGGAACAAAGACACCAAAATGGCAACGATTACTTACGATGCAAAAAAGACTAACAAAGAGGAAATCTTAAAGCGAATTGCGTTGAGTGGCTACGACAGTGAAAAATTTCTTGCTCCAAACGATGTGTATGCAAAACTTCCTGAATGTTGTCAATACGAAAGAAAAGCACAAACTGTAGCAAAAGTTGAAACTTCTACAAAGGCAGCCAGTACAAAAGCGGAAATAAAAGAAAACCATTCTGCACATAACAATACAGCTATGACAGAAACAAAGCAAGATGTACCGCAACTGAAAGCCGTTTTTGACAATTATTTTGCTGTTAAAGATGCCTTGGTAAAAACAGATGGAAATATTGCATCAGCAAAAGCAAAAGATTTACTAACCGTAATCAATGCGGTAAAAATGGACAAACTGACAACCGAAGAACATACTATTTGGATGAAAGTAGCAAAAGATTTGGCTTTTGATGCGGAACATATTGCAGATACCAAAGATGCAGGACATCAAAGAGACCATTTTATGACACTTTCTAAAAATATGTATGCTTTAATCAAGGTTTCTAAAACTGAAACACCAACTTATTACCAATTTTGCCCAATGGCAAATGACGGTAAAGGTGCAAATTGGTTGAGCAAAGAAAATGCAGTAAAAAATCCATATTACGGCTCTCAAATGCTTACTTGTGGCAAAGTAGTAGAAACAATAAAATAAAAATTTAGGGTAGCCTTCAGCTACCCTATTAATAATTTTAAAAATGAAAATCTTAAAATGGATATACAAAATTTTCTTTCAAAAAAACTGTTGCCGATAGTTATTTTACTATTTGCAATTACAAATATATTCGCTCAAAAAACAGTTCGATACGACCTTTTTGTAAAAGATACTTTGGTAAATTTTGCAAGCAAAGAAAAGCGAGCCATTGCCGTAAACGGACAAATTCCAATGCCAACTTTGACCTTTACCGAAGGCGACACAGCAGAAATTCACGTACATAATTTGCTGAAAGAAGAAACCTCTTTACATTGGCACGGCCTGTTTTTACCTAACAAAGAAGATGGAGTTCCCAATCTTACACAAATGCCGATAAAGCCCAATACCACACATATCTATCGTTTTCCAATTATTCAAAACGGAACACATTGGTATCACAGCCATTCGGGCTTGCAAGAGCAAATTGGAATGTATGGCAATTTTATAATGCTAAAAAGACCCGATGATCCAACATTTAGAAAAGGAATTGACGATTTACCAACCGTTCCTATCGTTTTAAGCGAGTGGACAAACGTAAAGCCTGAAAATATTCACAGAATGTTACACAATGCAAACGACTATCCTGCATTGAAAAAAAACTCGGTTCAAAGTTATGCCGAAGCCATAAAAGCAGGGCATTTTAAAACCAAACTGAAAAACGAATGGAAAAGAATGTTAGCAATGGATGTAAGCGATGTATATTATGAAAAAATATTGATAAATGGAAAGCCAAGCACCGACATAAAAAACATTGATGGTAAGGAATTAAAAGCAGGCGATAAAGTGCGGTTAAGAATTTCTAACGGTGGTGCTTCCTCTTACTTTTGGCTCACCTATGCAGGTGGCAAAATTACGGTGGTAGCCAACGATGGCAACGATGTGGAACCTGTGGAAGTGGACAGATTAATTATTGCTGTTTCTGAAACCTATGATGTAATCGTTACCATTTCTGCCGAAAATACAGCGTTTGAATTTTTAGCAACCACCGAAGACCGTACTAATTCAGCTTCATTATATATCGGTAATGGCATCAAACAACTCAAATCGCCACAGCCAAGATTGAAATATTTTGAAGGTATGAAGATGATGAACGATATGATGAAAATGAATGGAGATTTGGACGATATGGGAATGAATATGAGCTTAAACCAAATGGATATGAATGTAGTAATGTATCCTGAAATTACAGGCGAGAGCAAACCTAAACAAAGCGATAACGACCCAAACCGATACAATGCAAATGCTTTGGCAGACATACTGACACTTAATTATGCGATGCTAAGGTCTCCCCAAAAAACCACACTTCCAAAAGATGCACCAGTAAAAGAACTAAAATTTGAACTGTCGGGAAATATGAACCGCTACGTTTGGAGTTTAGACAATAAAGTGGTTTCTGAAAGCGATAAAATTCTTATCAAAAAAGGAGAAAACGTAAGAATAGTTTTATACAACGGTTCAATGATGCGACATCCAATGCACCTGCACGGACACGATTTTAGATTGCTAAATGGACAAGGAGAAAATGCACCATTAAAAAACGTAGTGGACATAATGCCAATGGAAACCGACACTTTGGAATTTAACGCCAATGTTGAAGGTGATTGGTTTTTTCATTGTCATATTCTTTACCATATGATGAGTGGAATGGGCAGGGTTTTTAGTTACGAAAATCAAGCCCAAAATCCATTAATTCCAAACCCAAAATTAGCCCAACGAAAACTATTTGCAGACGACCGTAAATTTCATTTTATGGCAGAAAATGACTTTGCCACCAACGGAAACGATGGAATGGCAATGCTACAAAATACAAGATGGAGCATCGGAACAGAATGGCGATTGGGCTATAACGACCATCACGGCTACGAAACCGAAACACATATTGGACGATACATTGGAAAAATGCAATGGTTAATGCCATTTATTGGGTTTGATTGGCGTTATAGAAAATTAGAAACCGATGCAAATGGAAATGTCCACGGAGAAAAAAATCTTTTCGGGCAAACCAATACTAAAGATAATCGCCAGCAATTTAGTTTAGGTGTTGCATACACTTTACCAATGCTTGTAATTTTACAAACCGAGATTTATCACGATGGAAATGTACGAATACAACTTATGAGAGAAGATATTCCAATTTCAAAAAGATTAAGAGCCTCATTTATGGCAAATACCGACAAAGAATATATGGCAGGACTTCGTTATATAGTAAACAAAAATTTAGGAATTTCCACACATTACGACAGCGATATGGGACTTGGGTTTGGACTATTTTTAAATTATTAAAACTAATAGAAATTATACACGGACGAAAGAAGAGCAGCCGATAACAAGGGCTTTGTGAAATTGGGGAAGACTTACTTAATTGAACATTAGTTTTTTTTAAGTAAAGTGCTTCTATTCCCCCACTTCACAATCAACCACTTCGTAAAGGCAATCAATTACAATTTATTATCCTTCAACACTTTACAGTCTTTTCGAAAATGATAAATTGAAAAAAAAGATAAACTTATACGCCACAAAAAAATTCCCCTCCCTTGGAGGGAAATTTTAGATTGATGGTGACAATAAAAAATCCTTTCAAAAATTTGAAAGGATTCTTCTAATGTAATATGAAATAAACTAAGTGTGCTCTAATTTTACTGAACAATAATTTTAAAATTACTATTTAAATTATCTCCCGAAACATTCAGAATATAATTTCCTGATACTTTTTTACCGGCAATATTTAAATTAAATATTCCGTTTCCGTTAGCATTTATTTTTTCTTTGATGATCACTTTTCCGTTCATATCGATTATGGTTGCTGTCAGACTAGATTTTTTATACTCGGGAAGCTTAATGAAAATCTGATCTTTTACAGGATTTGGATAGACCGTTCCCACATTTTTACTGATACTGAATTCTGCATTACCTAATACTGCCTGATTATACAAGGCAGATATTTCCGCCGGAGTTAATGCGTAATTATACATTTTCAGTTCGTCAAATGCACCTTTATAAGGAGCCGGAGCATTGGCTGTTGACAAAAATTCAAGTTCACCGATATTTCCTATAATGAGATCACTGACTTCACCGATACCCGTAACGGCAGTTTCGTCCCCTTCAGAACTTAAGGCACCATTGGTGTAAATTCTCATTTTATGAGCTGTAACATCTCTCTGGATCACAACATGCACCCAGTTGTTATTAAAATAATTGGCTATGGGTGAGGTGATTTCTTTTTTCGTAACATCGTCATCAATAGCATATCTCAACTGACCTCCTTTTATTTCCACATTAAAACGTTTTCCGGTTGCTCCGGTTGCCGTATTTTTAGTTATTGAACCTTTGCACAATACATAAAGACTGGTTGCCGAAGAAGATGGAATCATGCTCGCAGGAGCTTTCATCCAGAAAGAAACGGTAAAAGAATTTGTATTAAATAAAATCTGATCCTGATGCGGAATACTTGCTATGTACGGAGTATTGGGAGCGGTTGCCAGATCAATAGCGTAGTTTTCTTTTCCTGTTACTCTCACATTAGCATTATCATAAGCCAGATTTAATATCCCGTTATTGGCATATGAAGTGAGATCTGCAATCTGCTCACCCGATAGAGGAGCTTCTGAGAACGGCCAGTTACCGACAAGAGAAGGGGTAATTGCACGGAAAGTCCACACATTCCCTGTTACTGAGCCCAATGCGTTGGAAGAATCTATTCTCCAGTAGTAATTGGTTGCTGTATTTAAATTTGTAAGTTGAAAAGAAGGTGCGGCAGAATAAGGTACTGTAGCAACATTTGTCAAGTTTTGAGGATCTGTTCCGAAAAAAACAGAATAACTTGTTGTGTTGGTACTTCCTGTCCATTTTAAAAGCAGATTACCTCCGTTTAGTTCTACATTAACATTGTTATTTGCCGGAACAGGAGCCGTTGCCTGTGCAGGAGCCGACGGAACCGGAGGTGTAGTAACAGATGTGTTGGCTGTGTATACCGAAGACTCTGTAGCATTGGTGGCTTTCACCCTGTAATAATACTGAGTATTTGGCGTCAACCCAGTTTCATTATAACTCGTTGTATTCGCAGGTAAAGTTGCAATTACCATAAATGTATTACCATTAGGAGAACGCTCCAGTACATAATTGGTTTCGTTGGTGGCATTGTCATTCCAATTGACTGTTAAAGAACTTGCAGCAGGAGTTCCTGTTGTCAATGCATTTGTGAAATTTAAATTAGATGGTGGAATGATGAAAGCCGGAGGAGCTGTATTAGGTAAACTATTAATATATACTTCAATGTTTAAATACGGAGCATTTGTTGTGCTTACCGCCAAAGCATCTGCAACATTAGGATTAAGTCCGTTAGCAGTTTCCCACGCATCCGGCATTCCATCATTATCCGTATCTAAAGGAGCGGGAGCACCATAAATGTGTCCTGCACCACCATTGATAAAACCAAATTGAGTCGTTAAATCAGTCTGTACATAAACATAAGTAGCAGTTGTTCCTTTTGAAGAGAGATCTGAAATCATTAACTGATCTACCTGATCACGTACCGGATATGATGCACCAACACCTGCTACAATATTAGTATATGCAGCCTGTGCTGTTAAGGTCGGATTTTTCATAGGATAATCATAAGAAGTCGGCTGTAGTGCTGTAATATCTCCTACCGGATATCCCGTTAAATCCTGTGGAACTAAAGTTCCGTCCAGAACTCCGTTTTTATTGTTATCAAAATAATTTCCTGAGCCAAATAAATTGAAGTTGGCATTTCCTACGCTGAAAGGTGTAGAAACTGTATCACTCGTATTGGGACCTCCGATAAAATAATTATTGATGATATTGGCATACGAAGCTCCTGCAGAATCTCCACCCATAATGTAAGCTTCACCGGATTGTGTGTGACCATAGGTATTTCCGTAATTACCCCAGTTATAAACAACGTTGTTCACAAATTCATTAATCCCTTTGATCTTGTTATTACGGGTTTTATTACAGATGTATAAATTCCCGATCAGACTGATTTTTCCTCCCGGTGGCGGCTGCATCAATCCACCTGCAGAGTGATTGTGGCGATGCATTCCCTGTCCGATGATAGAATTCTGAATCGTAATGTTATCCGGACTTGTACCGTTATTATCCCAGTTCACGGAAAAAACTTCGTCTGTTCCCCAGGTAAAGGTCATGTGATCCAAAATGATATTGGCTCCGTTGGCGATTCCGGATGCATCCTGATTTTGAGACGTTCCGCCATAACGGATACGCATATATCGCGCAATCGTATTATTGGCTCCGGTAAATGAGACTCTCGGTCCTAAAAACAAAATACCCTCTCCTGGAGCAGTCTGACCTGCAATTGTTGTATTTGCAGCAACAGCAACTACTGATTGTAAATTAACAATGCCTCCCACTTTAAAAATGACAAAACGACCCGGCTGGCTTACCGCATCACGGAATGAACCTGCACCGCTGTCATTCAAATTGGTAACTAAATAGATCTGAGGATTGGCTGCACCTCTTGCTCCTGTAGTAAATCTTCCAAAACCTGTAGCTTCAGGAAATGCCAGTGTCTGAGCGTTCAAATCAATTGTGGATAGTGTAATTCCACAAAGCACTAAGGATTTAAGTGTTTGCTTAAACAGTAAAGATTTGTATTTCATAAATATTAATTTTATATGAACCAATCTAGCCACAAACCCAAACACAGGCATCCTGCACCATCCTGCTACTTCCTAAAAATCAAATATTTACAAGATCAATCCCTTATTCTTGCGTCATATAAATGGATTTTAACATATTGAAAATCATAGGAGAGAACAATCTAAAATTTTTTATTTTTTTAATTTTAAAATTCAGATTTTATCTTTGATTTGAGTTTGAATTTATAATTGTTTTGCTGTTGATATTTATTTACTTTTAGAGAAATATATTTGGTTGATAAAGACAAATGTTAAAAATATTACAAACTGATCGTTTATGAAAGTTCCACTACTTTTTTTGATTTTATTATCTCAACTCTTGACTGCTCAAAAAAGTGAAAAGAAAACAATAAAATTACAAGTCATGTCTGCTGAAAATGTTTCAGTTCCAAAAGAACTGAATAAATATAAAGACACAATTGTAAGCAATAATATTAAGACTTTTTACAAGCAAAAAAAGCAGCTAAAAGACATGATCAGTTTCAAAGATTATCCTGAAGACATGAAAGATAATTTTGAAAAAACTAAAAAAGATGCTCAACTACAATTAAAATATATGGATAGTATTGAGTCTAATCTTAAAAATTATCAAATCTCTGAGATTTTTTTATATTCTGTTGCGGTCTTACATATGGCTTTCAACGAGTACGAACCTTATTCCGAAATTTCAGGGATTAATTATTCAGAAGAAGCCAATAAAAATATTGAATATTATTGCACAAAAAATAACCTTGATTATTTTATAACTTTTGAAAATCCGGTTATTACAAAATCAAAAAATAACTATGTAATGAATTCTACTTTAAAAGTTTTTTCAAAAAAAGAAAATAAGTTTATTGTTGAAAAGAATATTATTGGTGACACAAATAGTTACGGAGATTTATGGACTTGTGGAAATCCACTTAGTTGCTTGATAATAACTTCCGTTAGAAATTCCTTGCAAATTGTAATTCCAGAAATTAAGAAGCGACAAAAATGAGAAGCAATGAAATTTTAAAATTATGAATGTAGAACAACAAATTAAAAATTATATATACACGCAACCTGAACCAAAACAAAGTGAAATGAACACTCTTCATCAGATCATTATGCAAATAATGCCTGATTCAAAATTATGGTTTCTCGACGGTAAAGACAATGAAAACAAAACAGTTTCAAATCCCAATATAGGATACGGAACTCACATTATAAAATACACGAATGGAACAACAAAAGAGTTTTATAAAATCGGTCTCAGTGCAAACACAACCGGGATTTCTGTTTATATCATGGGTATTGAAGATAAAAAATTCTTAGCTGAAACCTATGGACAAAGACTAGGAAAAGCGAGTGTAAGTGGATATTGCATTAAGTTTAAAACACTGAAAGAGATTAATGTTGAAATACTTGAAGAGATTATAAGAAGTGCAATTAAACAATAATTATACTAATCTTTGATTTTAAATAAAAATCCCCTTCAAAATTGAAAGGGATTTTCTATATTTAAAAAACTTTAGTTACATATAAGCTTCAATCGGCTCACAAGTACAAACTAAGTTTCTGTCTCCGTAAGCTTCATCAACTCTGGAAACTGAGGCAAAGAATTTGTGATCTCTAACCCAATCCAACGGATAAGCAGCTTTTTCTCTGCTGTATGGTTTATCCCAAGAATCAGAAATTACCAACTGCTCGGTGTGAGGAGCATTTTTCAATACGTTGTTTGACTGATCAGCATCACCGTTGGCAATCTCGTCGATCTCATGTTTGATGGCGATAAGAGCTTCTGCAAAACGGTCGATTTCAGATTTGCTTTCAGATTCAGTCGGCTCGATCATCAATGTTCCTGCAACCGGGAAAGAAACCGTAGGTGCGTGGAAACCATAATCCATCAATCTTTTTGCAACATCAGCCACTTCAATTCCTAAAGATTTGAACTGACGGAAATCTACGATACATTCGTGTGCTACTCTACCTTCTGTATTTGAATATAAAATAGGGAAATGTTCTGCTAAGATTTCTTTTAAATAATTGGCATTTAAAATTGCATGTTCAGTTGCTTTCTTCAAACCTGAAGTTCCCAACATCTTGATGTAAGCGTAGGAAATATTTAAGATCAATCCAGAACCGTAAGGTGCAGCAGAAATTCCTTCGATAGCTTCTTTTGAACCTACTTTAATGTTTGCATTCGTTGGTAAGAAAGGAACTAAGTGCTTCGCAACACAGATCGGACCAACACCTGGACCTCCACCTCCGTGAGGAATAGCAAAAGTTTTGTGAAGATTAAGGTGACAAACGTCTGCTCCGATATTTCCCGGACTTGTATATCCTACCTGAGCGTTCATGTTTGCACCGTCCATATAAACCTGTCCGCCGTGATCGTGAACCAATTGAGTAATTTCTTTAATATTAGCATCAAAGAATCCGTACGTTGACGGATATGTGATCATCACACAAGATAAGTTTTCAGAATGTTGTTCTGTTTTTGCTTTGAAGTCTTCGAAATCAATTTCTCCGCTTTCAAGATTTTTAACAACTACAATCTTCATCCCTGCCATTGCTGCAGAAGCCGGGTTTGTTCCGTGTGCAGACTGTGGAATTAACACTACATTTCTGTGACCTTCACCTCTTGAGATATGATATTGTCTGATTACCATCAATCCTGCATATTCTCCCTGTGCTCCTGAATTTGGCTGAAGTGAAGTTCCCGCAAAACCAGTGATCTCTGAAAGATCTTTCTCTAATTCTTTGATCATTTCCTGATACCCTCCTGCTTGATTTACCGGTACAAATGGGTGAACACTTCCCCAGTCTGCCCACGAAAGTGGCAGCATCTGAGTCGCAGCATTCAGCTTCATTGTACAAGAACCAAGAGAGATCATTGAATGAGTTAAAGATAAATCTTTTCTTTCAAGACGTTTGATATAACGCATCAACTCCGTCTCTGTATGGTATTTGTTGAATACTTCTTCCGTAAGAATTTCATCTTTTCTAAGATTTTCTTCAGGAATACTGTATCCTTCTTTTATTTCTAATTTAAATGTCTGCTTGTCTTTAAACTGAGCGAAAGAAGCCATCAGAACATTTAATTTTTCCAATGTTGTACTTTCATTGATTGCAATGCTTACAACTCCTTCTGTGAAATAATTAAGATTCAGTCTGTGATCAAGCATCATTCTCATCAGTCGTGCTTTCTCATCTTCTTTCATCTCAATTTTCACTGTATCAAAAATCGGCTCTTCAACCGTCTGATAACCTAAAGCTTTTAATCCGCCTTTCAAAGCATTTGCTTTAAAGTGAATCTGGTCAGCAATATAGTTTAATCCTTTCGGACCGTGATAAACAGCGTACATTCCTGCCATAACCGCTAAAAGAACCTGAGCCGTACAGATGTTTGAAGTTGCTCTTTCTCTTTTAATGTGTTGCTCTCTCGTTTGCAAAGCCATTCTCAAAGCACGTTTTCCGTACATATCCTGAGAAACACCGATGATTCTTCCCGGAATATCTCTTTTGTAATCTTCTTTACAAGAGAAAAATGCTGCGTGAGGACCACCATAACCTAATGGAATACCAAATCTCTGTGAAGTACCAACCGCACAGTCAGCACCCATTGACGCAGGAGATTTCAATTTAACCAAAGCCATCGGATCACAAGCTACAACAACCTGTAAGTCTAATTTTTTATATTCAGTGATATCTTCTGTATAATCTAAAACAATTCCATTTTTACCTGGATATTGCAATAAAACTCCGTAGTAAGATTCGTCGAACTGGTGCGTTTTGTGATCACCTTCAACGATTTCGATTGCTAAACCTTCAGCTTTTGTTTTTAAAACAGAAACGGTTTGAGGTAAAACTAAATCAGAGATAAAAAACTTATTTGCTCCCGCTTTTTTCTGATCTTTCGTTCTGTTATTGAAGAACATATGCATTGCTTCTGCAGCTGCTGTAGATTCGTCAAGCAAAGATGCATTTGCTAAAGCAAAACCCGTCAAATCGCACACAACAGTCTGATAATTAAGCAACGCTTCTAATCTTCCCTGGGCAATTTCCGCCTGATAAGGAGTATACGCCGTATACCAGCTTGGGTTTTCAAAGATATTTCTCTGAATTGCCGATGGCAACAAGGTATTGTGGTATCCAAAACCGATATAGCTTGTATAATCGGTGTTTTTTGCTGCCAATTCTTTCGAATGATTCAGCATCTGATATTCTGAAAGTGGCTCTGAAATGTTCAGATCATTTTCTAAACGGATAGATGATGGAATGGTTTGAGAAATCAATTCTTCGATACTTGAAACGCCAACTTTTTCCAACATAGCCTGTTTATCGGCTTCATTTAAGGAGATGTGACGGCTCACAAACTGTTCTGTATTCATTTTTATATATTAGATTTTGTTTGAAAAAAAAGATTCGTAAAATTACGATTTTTAAAATGATTTCGCAACCTAAGTAGCTGATAGTAATTAGCTTTTTGCTATTGGCTTTATAATTAGTGCTTTGAATCTTATCAATGTGTGATTACAAGTAGTAAAGTGGAATTTATTTAAATCTTCTATCGAAACAATTTGGGTTATAAAGTTCTTGTACTAATAGCTCAATTTGAACACGGGGGACACCAAGTTTTTTTACTCTTAATTGTTTTTAAGTTTCACAAAGCCGTGTTACTTATAAGTGCTCACGAAGTTTTTCTAGTTATAGAAAAGTATGAATAAATGCTAAATCGGATTTAAAACATCACCTCAAACCATCTGTTAATCAGCATTTAAAGAAATTTTAAATTTTATTAATTATATTTATTCTAAATTAATATATTTGCAGCATGAATATCATTACTCCGTTTAAAGTTCCGCCATTGGCTCCGGCATTTTCTTTCAAGAATGAAGAAATATTCTGTGGCGATAAAAAATCTTGTTGTAAAAAATTTAAAAAAGGGAAACGTTGCAAAAAATGCCCTGGAAATAAGAAATTGGCTTAGTTAGTTAGACTGCTGATTAAAAAATAAATTGCTAAAGCTAAAATCAATAATCCAAAAATTAAGCGAAAAATTTTTGGCTGACCTTTAGGATTTGTTGCAGTTCGAGGCTGTGATTTAAAGAGTTCTTCCGCTCTATCTCTAAACTTTTCACCGTCACTTTCAAAAACCTCAGTAATGGTAATTCCCTGAACGGCAGTTTTGTGCAAGAGAGAATTGGTTGCATGAAGCAAAAGCTGAAATTTACCTTCTTTAAACTCTGTGATTTTAAAAATCCTTTCACCATAGGCTTTTTCCAATCCAAAAGGTAAAACTTTCACCACATCAGCATTTTGTGTTTGCCAGGTAATAATAATCTCCTCTCCTTTTTTTGCATGAATTTTATTCGCCGAAAAAGTTTTTATCACTGGCGGAACGGTATATCTGAAACTTTTCTGGAGACTTTCCAAATTCTGATCATACGTAATTCTTCTTCCCTTATCACTGAGTGTTTCATAAGCTTCCTGAATTTCTTTGAAACGTTCTGCAAAAAAATCATCGTTCTGATTTTTATCGGGATGGTATTTTAATGAAAGTTTCCGGTATGATTTTTTGATGTCTTCATCTGAAGCATCACGAGAAATCCCTAGAAAATAGTAGTAGTCTTTCATTTAGGATAACAAAAATAAGAATTTTGTTATTGCGGACAAAAATAAAGAGACCACGAATGCACGAATTTTATCATTATAAGCATATAATTTTAACGCAAAGGTCGATAAGATATTTTTAAGATTGATTAAGAATTTTTTTAGTTTGCAAGAGTGTTTGACAAAATCTAATCTACGATTGCACTCAGCAAATGGTAGCAGTATTATTTAGTTTTTATCATGAGTGAAAAATTGCCGTGTTTGTCATTCCGCAGGAATCTAAGCATTAATTTATCTTCGTTGCCAAGATTCCTCCGGAATGACAAATTTTATGTTGATTTAATGTATAAAAACTCGTGCATTCGTGGCAAAAAAATCATTCGCTACAAAAAAAGTTCCGGCGCGGGAAGCAAAGCTTCCCGCGCCGGAACTAAACAATTTCAATTTAGTTACTTTTTATTATGCTTCTGTAAAATCTTCTTTCTTCGCATCTTTTCTGCAGCATCTTGAAGCAAATTCTTTCTTAAACTTTCCTTTCAATTCCTGATATTGCTCGTCATCCATTTCTCTGATTTTGTCTGCCAATCCGAAAGGTGATTTTTCTTTGATTCCGTATTCATTGAAAATACCTCTTACAAATCTTTTCCTTTCAATTACTTTTTTGGCGACCATTGCAACTCCGGCAACGGCAAGTGCTCCTAGAACACCTTTTAATACTGAATTTTTCATTTTCTTAAATTTTAAATTTTACTACTTCTTGTTTTTAAATAGGTCTTACTAAAATCAAAATATTAACGCAAAGTCCGCAAAGTTTTTTTTACCAGCTAACTGTTTTTAAGTTTCGCAAAGGCGTTTCACTCAGCTAAGAACACAAGGTTTTTTATTATTAATAAGACAGATACTTCTTTTTTATAGAGACGAATTCGTTTTAGTTTTTACTTTACTACTTCAAAAATTTTAAACTATTCGTTATTTCTGTTGAAAAATCCTGTTGAGCATTTCTGTCTCCAGACTTCTTTGAATTTTTCTTTTTCTTCCTCAGACATTCCTTCCATTTTATGTCTCAGATGCTTTTCTTTCATATCCTGCATTCCCCTTCCGAATTTCCCGTGAAAACCTCCGAAAAGAATTTTACTCAATACCAAAATTCCCATCGCCTGCCAGTAATTGATACTTTTCACACCGATAATTTCGGGTAAAATGCAGTTCCAAAGCCACATCACAATCAATGCAACGGCAAGGAAAATCAAGGGCGGACATAAAATTAAAAGTGCCCAGCTTTTTTTATATTTATTGTTCATTTTATTTATTTCTAATTATTTAAATCTTCGTACAACTGTCTCAATCTGTTTCTCAAATGCTTCACTGCATAATTTTTTCTGCTGATGATGGTTTTTATATTTTCACCCTGTTCATCAGCGATTTCCTGCAAAGTTTTGTCGTTCAGTTCGTTTTCCATGTAGACCAGTTTCTGTTTTTCGGGAAGTTCTTCTAAAGCTTCAAACAATTTCTTCCAGATTTCATCCTGAAACATTTTCACATCGGGTCCGGCGCTGTCGTCGAGCAACAGAATATCTTTTATCGAAAACGAACCGTCTTCATCTTCGTAGACGAAATCTTCAAGGTTTTCGGTTTTCTTTTTTCTGTATTTATCGATGATTTTATTTGAAGTAACGCGATACAACCATCCGCCGACATTTACAATTTCAGAAAGATTGGTCAAACTGCTGAACTGATACCAAACTTCTTGCAGAATATCTTCCGCATCTTCGGTATTTTTCACTTTCGGGCGAATGAAAGACATCAGTTTTCCTCCGTAACTCGATACGGTTTGCGAAATAATGTTTTCCTTTTCCTTCTGTGGCATTGTTATTTTCTCGGCAATCTCCATATTGCTATGACGATTGTACTTTTTGTTTTACTTTAATGAATGTAAAGATTTTTTTTGACATTTCAATTTTTCGTCTGTTAATCGTGTTTTTGTTGTAAGATTTTTTTCGGGAGCTGATCCGGCTATCCACTATTACTCCTCGCAAGCAAGCCTGCCCTGAGCCTGCCGAAGGGCTTGCTGCGGGGTAGCCGTTTCTATCCGGGCTATAGAACCACCCCCGTCTTAATTTTCTTTGAAAATTGATCCACCCTCCAAAGGAGGGGAATTCTGTGCGCTGAAATATTTTTAAGAAATGAGTCATTGTTTTGCTCTTCAAAACAAAAAAAAACGGAAAGTAAAATACTTCCCGTTCGTTCTATAAACTTGTTGAAATTTATTTATTAAAATTTTCAGCGAAGAAACCCAGCATATATTTATACAATTCAAGTCTGTTAGGTTCTTTTCCGAATCCGTGTCCTTCGTCGTATTTTACCATATAAGGAACTTCAAAACCTTTACCTCTTAAAGCTTTTACGATTTGATCTGATTCATTAATATTAACTCTCGGATCATTTGCGCCCTGAACCACAAACAATGGCTTTTTAATTTTATCAATCTGGAAAACAGGTGAAACTTCTTTCGCAATTTTAGCTTCTTCAGGATTATCCAAATCGTACCATATCTGCTTAACCATTTCTTTGTAAGGTTTCCAATATTCAGGGAAAGAATCGAAGAATGTGAAGATATTTGAAACACCTACATAATCAACACCACAAGAATATAAATCCGGAGTTTTGATCAATCCCATCAAAGTAGCATAACCACCGTGACTTCCGCCATAGATGGCAATTTTATCTTTATCTACCCAACCTTGCGAAATGGCATATTTCACTCCGTCTTCCACATCATCCATTGCTTTTCTACCAATCTGTTTATAGCCAGAATTTTGAAATTCTTTACCATAACCGCCAGAAATTCTGAAGTTAGCCTGTAAAGTTGCATACCCACGACTTGCAAATAATTGAGTCTCAGGATTAAATCCCCAATCATCTCTGATTCCCTGCGGACCACCGTGAGGATTTACAATCAAAGGAACTTTCTGACCATCAACAGCTGCTTTTGGCAATGTAATATACCCATGAATTGTCAGACCATCTCTGCTTTTGAATTCGATAGGTCTCATCTCTGCCATGTCTTCTTCTTTTAACTGAGGCATAAGGTCGACAAGAAGTTTTAATTTTTTAGATTTTACATCATACTCGTAATATTTCCCGTACAGCTTATCACTGTCAACCACCACTAAAAGCTTAGAATCGCTATCATCCGAAGAAACTACATAAAACTGTTTGTCACCAAACTCAGATTTTAAATGAGTATCAACTTCCTTATAAAATTGACTTACAGGAATGATTTCATTTTTGATGCCATTATAACTGATATAATCTAATTCGTAATTTCTGTTTTTACCAGCTATGCTTACAGAGTTCACATCAAAAGTTGGATTAGAATAAACTTCTTTAATGACCGCATTTTTTTTCAAATCGTACAGAACAATTCTCGATTTGTCGCTATCCAGATTCGTAACAACATATGCCTCATCTTTATTTTTTGAATGATCATTAAATATCATGATGCTGAATGTATCTTTCCAGTCTGTAGATTTTATAAGATCAAACTTTCCTGACTGCAAATTCTTATAGTACGTTTTTGTTGTTAAACCGTTTTCTAAAATCGTATAGCCTCTCAAATTTCCTTCTTTATCAAAAAGGTAACCGTCAATCGGATTTTTGGGGTCATTATTTTCAAAAAGCTGAGTCATTTCACCTGTAACAAAGTTTATTTTGAAAGGCTCAAAAATCTGCTTGTTGTTTTTATTCATGGTGACCACAACAAAGTCGGTATCCTTGATGATCTGCACCAAACCAATAGTTACCCCATCAAAAGGCGTGAGGTCTTTAAGGTTTTTTCCATCAATATCTGCTGCATACAAATGGAGATTTTCATTTCCACTCCTGTCCTGAGTATAAAAAAGACGTTTTTTATTTAACCATCCGTAACTCCTGATCAGATCTTCTTTTTCCACAAGCGCTTTGGTAACTTTTCCGGTTGCCAGGTCTTTTACGAAAACATGATTTTTGCTGTCCTTATCCTTTTCTTTATAAGACAAATATTTCCCGTCTGGCGAGATTTTAAACTGTGAAGACTTTGGTCTTGCAAAATAATCTTCAACCTTGTATTTAAAGTTTCCTTTATCATACGAAATCAGCTTTTCTAAAGTAGCTTTAGAAGAAACCAATGTCGGATCACCAGGTAATTTTGTTGTGGAGGTCTGTGCATTCATCATTATTGCTGATATGACCACTTGAGCGGTAGTCAAAATTTTAGTATTAATATTCATAATATGTATGGATTTTAGTTTAAAATGATCAGTTATTTCAATTAATTATATCTTAATTAGACAACCAAAAGCACAAAATTGTTACACCCTTTTCTCCAATCGTGAAGTTACTTACAAAAAAACCGGAAAGTAAATGCTATCCGGTTTTATAATAATGTAAAAATTTCTCTGATTTAATTTAAATAAATTCCGAAATACCAAGTCCATGCAATTAAAATAATCTGCATCGGAATTCTTTCTTTATACAAATAAGCCATTCCGGGACCTGAATAATCACCTTTGAAAATATTGACATTCTTTTTAGATGAATTGACATTGGCTGCAAAAACCAGAATATAAAAAATGATCAATAAAATTGCGGTCATCTCACGAATTGAAGGAATCATCAATCCGATTCCTGCGGCAATTTCTAAAACTCCTGTAAAATACACCCAGAATAATTTAGCCGGAATAAAATCAGGAATCATTAATGCCATTCCTTTCTGAAATTTAAAGTGAGAAAATCCGGTAAAAATGATAAAAACTGCCATTCCCAAATTTCCGGCAAATAAAAAATTCCAGTTTCCCTGAATAAATTTGCTTCCTACTAAAGCTAAAATAAATGTCACAAAAAGAATGCTCAGTAATTTCATATTATCAAATTATTTTAATGACAACAAAGCTAAGTTAAAAGCCATAACCCGACAAATTATACATGAGCAACCATATGATTTAAACTAATTTGCTTCTGCAAGATTCTTAACAACTTCCAGACCTTTGTTGAAACCGTTATTCATATGTTCTTCCCAGTTTTTTTCTACCTGAACTTCTGTATGAAGTTTAGTTTTACCATCATAATCTATGAGAATATATTTTTCAAAACAACCGCTCCATTGTTTAATTTCCATACTTTCAGTGTCTTCCACGCCATTTTTATCTACCATTCCGAGATGTTTAAAAATAATCTGATCAGGTTCTTCCAGACTGTCAATTGTTGAGACCATACCTTCACCTTCCTGATTGACAAAATATGTTTTTCCGCCGACTTTCCAGTCAGATTTCATTTGAGAACCCGGACTGAAAAATTTTGTCCATTCACTGTAAGTGTTTTCTCCCCAAAGCACATCCCATACTTTTTGTTTTGGTGCATTAATGATGATTTCGTAAGATAAAGTTTCCATAATTTTATTTTTATTTTAAATATACAGTAAACTACTGCTATTAATAATAGTTTAGTGAAAATTCTTGAATATTGAGATTTATAACTGATTTTCAGACAGATTTTTAACGTTTTGAAGAGCCCGCGGAAATTTGTCTTCAAAAAAACCTTTGAATTCTTCAGAAGAGTTGATTTTTGCCGTCAGCTTTGTTCCGGTTTCAGTTTCTTCCAGAATATAAGATTCTATAGCATTTCCCCAATCCTGAGGAACTTCTACCCCATCGTAGATTTCTCCCAGATGAATAAAACTCATTTCTTTGTTGGGATCGTTTTTCAAAACACGGCTGTACATACCGTTGTTATTAGGATCAAAAAATTTCATCAGGCTGTCTTCTTTCCATGTTCCGATATAAAACGAGCCCTCCGTGAAAGCAGAAGTCCATTGTCTGTAGCTCAAATCGTCCCAAAGTACACTCCAGACTTTCTCCGGAGTAGCATCTATTTCAATATTATATTCTAAAGTTTCCATATATTTTTACAGTTAGGTTTAAATAAGGTTATTATCCTCCGACAAAATCGCCGCCGTTGATGTGAATAATTTCTCCGGTTATAAAACTTGAATCCTCAGAAGCAAGAAAAACATAAGCCGGAGCGACTTCCGATGGCTGCCCTGCTCTTTTTAAAGGAGTATCTTTTCCGAAAGATGCAATATCTTCAAAAGTTTCTTTCACTAGAGGCGTCCAGATTGGTCCCGGAGCAACTCCGTTTACCAATATTTTTTTCTCAGCAAGATTTACCGAAAGTGAACGGATAAATGTGGCAATCGCTCCCTTCGTTGCAGAATAATCAATCAAATGTTCGCTTCCGCGATATGCGGTAACAGAAGTTGTGCAGATTATTCTTCCGCCTTTTTTCATCAGTTTTAAAAGATCTCTGGTAAAAGAAATCATTGAAACAATATTGACATTAAAAGTTTCGGAAATCTGATCGTCGGAAATCTTTTCAACGTCACTTTTCGGGAATTGAATTCCGGCATTGTTAACGAGAATGTCAATTTCTTTCCATTCTTTCTTTATTTTTTCCAGGCATTTATTCCGAAATGCTTTCTTTGAAATATCCCCTTTCATTAAGATACATTGCTGACCTTCTTTTTCTACAAGTTTCAGGGTTTCTTTAGCATCTTTATCACTTTCTTTGTAGATAATGATAACATCAGCGCCTTCTCTGGCAAAATGAACGGCTACAGACTGTCCGATTCCGCTGTCACCACCGGAAATGATCGCTTTTTTGTTGATCAGTTTTTTGCTTCCTAAATAATTTTTTCTGATAATCTCAGGATAAAGACCGTCTTGGGTACTTTTGAGAGAGATTTTGACCTGTTCTGCGTTTTCATAAGCAAATCTTTTTAACGCAATCACATCAAACAGCAAGCCGAAAAGATTTAGGAATGATAAGCCTCTTCCAGATCTTTAATGATGATTTTCTGCATTTTCATCATTGCCTGAACAACTTTCTGAGCTTTCTCCTGATCAGGATCACTCATCAGCTGAATCAGTTTTTTCGGAACAATTTGCCAGCTGAATCCGAATGTATCTTTCAGCCAACCGCACATACTTTCTCTTCCTCCATCGCTAGTAAGTGAATTCCAAAGATGATCTGTCTGTTCCTGATCATCAGTCATGACAACCATAGAAATTCCTTCGTTGAAGTCAAATTTGTGATCGTAAGAATTATCCATGCAGAACATAGAATAACCGTCAATTTCAAAATGAGCGTGCTGTACATTTTCCGGAACTTCATGGTTTTCATCTCCTACTCCGTCTCCATATTTTAAAACTCTCCCAATCCTGGAATTTGGGAAAATCTGGGTATACAATTCCATCGCTTCCATTGCTTTTCCATTGTTTTGATGAATGAACATCAGAGTCGGAATAATTTTCTGCTCATTGTCTTTTTCACCCAAATACAATTGCCATGTCACTCCGAATTTATCGCGAACCCAACCGTATTTTTTACTCCACGGATAAGAATCGAGAGGCATCAAAGCAATTCCTCCCTGTTCCAATTGATCCCAATATTTCTGAACTTCATCTTCCGTTTCACACATGACCATAAAAGAGACCGAAGCATTTTTTTCAAATTGCGGACCGCCGTTTAAAAGCATCAGTTTCTGACCAAAAAGATCAATATTTAATACCACAGGTGTATCTTCTGTGATGGTTCCGTTAAAAACTTTGCAGTAAAATTCTGCTGATTCTTTGCCATCTCTGTCATACCAAAGACATGGAAATATATCGTTGTTCATCATTATAAAATTCAGTTTTGATTTTTGAAATAAATATTACTTTCTTTCATGTAATTTTTCAGTTTTTCAATCGTATTCTTTCCGAAGCCATGAAGCTGTAAAATTTCTTTCTCAGAATAGTCTGCGAGTTTTTCTAAAGAATCTATCTTTTCTTTTTCCAGGGCTCTTCTTGCGGGCATTGCAATAATTCCCTCCAAAAAATTGTCAGACACCGCATGACGATCAGTACAAATGGGTTTTAAAAACTTTGCCATTATTACTAAATTGATCATGAGTTAAGAAAAATATTTTAATGATTTTCCACATACTTATGGAAGTTGTTCAGAATTGCATACCAACCATCACGCTGCATTTCGACTGAGTTTTGTTTTTCAGGATCAAAAATCTCAGTAACCTTTGTTGTATTTTCGTCTATCTTTTCAAATATGACTTCTACCTTTCTACCATCCTCAATGTGATATTTAATCTTTTCATTCGGAATAACCTCATCATAAATTCCAATAAAGTCAAAACCAAAACTTCCGTCTTTGGCTTCCATTCTGTTGTTGAATTTTCCACCGACTCTCAAGTCATTTTCAGATCTTGGACATTCCCAGCTTTCGTGAGCAAAATTCCATTTCATGATATGCTTCGGGGTGTTGAAATAATCCCAGACTTTTTCTACGGGTGCTAAAATCGTGATGTCTATTTTTATCGGATCCATTGCCTATTTTTTT
This sequence comes from Chryseobacterium sp. DT-167, assembly GCF_058310155.1. Classification (NCBI taxonomy): domain Bacteria; kingdom Pseudomonadati; phylum Bacteroidota; class Flavobacteriia; order Flavobacteriales; family Weeksellaceae; genus Chryseobacterium; species Chryseobacterium sp. DT-167. The sequence continues at coordinate 48,958 of NZ_JBZEEQ010000010.1, forward strand.
AAAAGTAAGGGCAGCCAAAATTCAGTTACCCTTTATTATTTAAATATAAGATTATTTTGTGTACTCTTCGTTATAATTAATCATCCAGTAAACACCGAATTTATCCTGAAAGCTTCCAAAATAGTCACCCCAAAACTGATCTTCCAGAGGCATTTCAACATTTCCGCCTTCCGAAAGGGCTTTGAAAATTCGGTCTGCATCTTCTCTTGAATCGGGGAAAATAGAAACGTAATTGTTGTTTCCAACCGTTAAGGTCTGTCCGAATGACGGAACGATGTCTGAAGCCATCAGAAGATCGCCACCAACCGGTAATGCGATGTGCATCACACGGTTTTTCTCTTCATCAGATAAATTTTCTGTTCCGGGAGCATTTCCCATTTTGTGGATTCCGCCAACGAATTCTCCGCCGAAAATAGATTTGTAAAACGTAAATGCTTCTTCTGCTTTACCATCAAAATTGAGGTATGGATTTAATTTTGCCATGATTTCGTGTTAGTTAGTTAGTTAGTTAGTTAGTTAGTTAGTTAGTTGAAATTAATCTTTAATCTTTAATCTTTAATCTTTAATCAATACTTCATATTCTCATCAAAGTCATACTTCATTCCTTCATAGCCAAGAATTCTGCGCATTAATCCGATTTGCCCGGAAAGATAATCTTCACGACCGATACACATTCCGACAAAATTGAGAACGTTTTCAGGGAAAAATTCGATGTTCATTCCCATTGGGAAATCTTTATCCAAATCTTCGTCAGAAACTTCCAATAATTTTTGATACACTACAGGTGAAATTTTATGAAAACTTTCTTTTAGCTGTTGTAAAGTCGGATATTTGAAACTTTCATCCAAGGCTTTTCCCTGAGAGAAATATTCTTTGAATTGAAATTCTTCTTCGATTCCTAGTACATTTCCCATTGCATAACGCATATCAAGGAAATTCCCAACCATCCAAATAATGTGATTAGTTCTGCCTTCAATTCTTTTCAAAGCATCTTCTTCGGAAATTCTATCAAGAACCATCATAAAGTTTTGGCTGTGTCCACGGAATGCGGGAATAATAATGTCTAATTTTTTTGATTTTGGTGTGTCCATATTGTTTGATTTTTTATTTTCCACAGATTTATACAGATTCTTTTATCTTGCAGATTACGCAGATTTATTTGTAAAAATTGGATGCAATTTTGTGGCTTTTGTTTTTAATATTATTCAGTAGGCATTTGAGATATATCTGCAAACATCACATTCCAGCCGTGACCGTTGATGTCCCAAAATGAATTTTGATACATCCATCCGTGATCCTGAGGTTCCTCATGTTGAGTGGCACCGTTTGCAACTGCTGCATTTACAATCTCGTCGACTTCTTCACGACTGTTTAAACCAATGGTAACCAAAACCTGTGTAGTGTCTCCTTTTGGAACAGGTCTTTCAGAAAAAGTCTGAAAATATTCTTCGGTTAAAAACATGACAAATGTATTATCGTTTAAAACCACACAGACCGCTTTCTCATCTGAAAACTGTTCGTTAATTGTAAATCCTACATTACTCCAGAATTCTTTTGTTCTCTGAATATCTTTTACAGGAAGGTTGACATAGATCTGATTAATTTTCATTTTGTAATTTTTAATGTTAAAAACTTTTAACCAAAATTACCAAGTCACCCCGAAAATCAACTTGTCATAAGGCAAGATTTAAATTTTCTTCGGATGAGAGACCAATTCTTTACGGATTCGGCTTAATGAAGTGTCTGTAACTCCAAGATATGAAGCGATTTGCTTAAGAGGGGCAAACTGTATCACCTGATGTTTTTGTTCTAAAAGATTGAGGTAACGTTTCGTGGCAGACAATGTGAACATTTCTACAGAACGTTGTTTGTATATGAAAAGCTGTTGCGACATCCAGGATCTTCCCCATTCTCTGAGGTTGGGAATTTTATGAAAAAGTTCCTGAAAAGTATCAAAACTGAACCTCCAACATTCGCAATCTGTAATGCAGACGATATTTTCCTGAGTCGGAATTCTTTGGAAAAGCGAAGAAACATCAATAATAATTTCGTTTTCCACAAAAAAATTTGTGGTTACTTCGTTTCCGTTAAAATCATTGACAAATGATCGGGCAAGACCTTTTTCAAGAATATAATATTCGTTGGCCGTTTTTCCTTCTTCGAGAATGTAGTCTCCTTTCTGGAAACAGACCTTTTCATGAGCCTGAAAAATTTCAACAAGTTCTTCATCCAGAAAAAAAGGAAAATCATAACAGATTTCTAAGGCTTTGCTTGTCATTCAATCTATGTTTTTAATTTTTTAAAATTAAAATTTTTATTGGAATGGTGAAATATTTAAATCAAAAAAGTTTTTAACACATAAAAATTTACACATTCATTTTCTCATTCCGGAAGAATCTCAGCGAAGAGTTTGGTTTAAACCGTTGAGATTCCTACTGAATGACAAAGTGGATAATCAACTATAATTTAAAATTTAATTTTAAAATAAAGAAAGCTGAATCGGCTTTGGTTTTGAAGGTTTTTCAGCATCCCCGAAAACGGTTTTACCACCGAATCGCCATGAGTTTTGGCGCTCCTCTTCAATCACATCGTTAATATCAAAATCCGGAGTAAAGTTTTTCTCAGCTTCAGAAATGATGGTGTGAAGTTTATTGATCGATTTTAATTTATCTGAATTTCCCAGTTTTGATTTTTCGATTCCTTTTTGCAAAATAGTAATCGTTTCATCATAAACATTGATCGGAACAGGAAACGGATGCCCGTCTTTTCCGCCATGCGCAAAAGAAAATCTCGCAGGATCACGGAATCTTGACGGTGCACCGTGAATAACTTCGCTAACCAAAGCCAGACTTTGTAAAGTACGCGGTCCAACTCCTTTTAGTAATAATAGTTCTTCAAAATTTTCAGGCTGGTTTTCTCTGGTCATGTACAGGAGTGTTCCCAATTTTTTTAAATCGACATCAGAAGCACGAACATCATGATGTGATGGTAAAATCAGATTGGCAAAATCCTGCATGATTTTTTCTGAATGGGTATGAGAAATTTCAAGAATTCCTTTTCGGTTTTCTTTAGCTTCACTGGCTGTCAGATTCAGAATCTGCCCCTGATTGATTCCCTGAATCCCTTTGTGGGGTTCGTCAACAAAAGATTCCATATTTTCAGAATGCCAATGATAACGTCTTGCCGTTCCGTCTGCATCGTTCATTCCCTGCTGTACAACTGCCCAATTTCCTTGGTCTGAAACGATGAAATTATGAAGATATAACTGATACCCATCCTGAATTGCCGTATTGTCGACTTTTGCAGACAGTTTACTTGCACGAACCAGCTCAGTTCCATTTAACCCTGTTTTATCGGCAATAATAAGAAGTTCATTAGGAGTTTCTTTTGAAAACCTGCCTTTTCCGCCACAAATATAAATTCCTAGTTCTTTGGATCTCGGATTGATACTTTGTTTCAACGATCCCATTACTGAAGTGGTAATTCCTGAAGAATGCCAATCCATTCCCATGACAGCACCGAAACTCTGAAACCAGAATGGATCTGCCAATCTTTTCAAAACCTCATCTTTTCCGTAATCGGCTAATATGACTTCTACAATTGAAAGTCCGAGTATCGACATACGCTCGTAAAGCCAGGGCGGGACTTTTCCGTAGTGAAGAGGTAATGTTGCGGTTCCGGAGCGTTTCATTCCGTAAAGGTAGTTTTAATTATAAATAATTTTGATGATTTGAAGCAGTTTTTAAACACGAAGAACACAAATTCTTTTCACAAATTTCACGAAAAGAGTACTATAAATTTTGGCTAAAGCCATTATGATTTTTCACTTAATTAAACGGGCTAAAGCCCGTTCCTATTGATGAAAACATTTGTGTTTATTTGTGTAATACATTTGTGCTGTTTGTGTTTAAAATTAACAAAAAAGCCTTGCGAAAACAAATTTCCACAAGGTAATATTCAATATTAATTTAAACTTTAATGCTTTATAATTTCCTTTACAATTCCGCCTTGCGGTTCTCTGACGGTTTGGGTAAAAATAAATGCTTTCGGATCGATTGCACGTACGATATTCTGTAATTTTCTTACTTCAAGTCTTGTGACAATCGTAAAAATAATATCTGCATCAGAACTGTGTTCAAAAGATTCTTTCATAAAACCTCTTTCTCCTTTGTAAACCGTGATTCCTCTGTTCATCGTTAAAACCAAAGCTTTTTTGATCTCTTCACTGTTTCCGGAAACGATGGTTACACCGGTGTAAGCTTCGATCCCTTCAATGACATATTTTGTGATCTGACTTGCAACGAGATAAGTCATAATCGCATACAAAGCGGTTTCTACTTTTAAGAAAACGGCAGCGATGATGAAAATTACGACATTCATTCCCAGAATAATCTCAGTAATACTGAAGCTGCTTTTTTTGAAGGTCAATAATGCTAAAACTTCCATTCCGTCAAAAGTTCCGCCTCCACGCATGGAAAGTCCGATTCCGATTCCTAAAAAGAAGCCTCCGAACATAGCGACTAATAATTTATCATGCGTCAACTCGGGGAAGGGAATAAAATACATGGTCAAAGCAATTAAAAGAATGGTAAGACTGCTTCTGATTGCAAAATGTTTCCCTATCTGAAAATAAGCAAGGATAATAAAAGGAATATTTAAAATAAATAAAGTCAGTCCTAAATTCCAATGATAGACTTCGTACAATAAAAGTGAAATTCCGGTAACGCCACCATCTAAAAAGTGGTTGGGAACCAGAAAAGATTTTAAAGCAAAACTCGCAGAAATTACTCCTAAAACCAGATAAATAATATCTGAAATGGTAAATAGCGGGCCATGTTTGGTTGCTGAGCTCATAATAATGATCAGTAGTTTTTTAGTTTTGATTTGATGATATCAAGATTTTCCTGTTTTTTTTGCTTTCTGTTATTGATCGCAGTTTTGGTAAAATAATGATGGCTTTCTAGAAATTTTTCCTGAAGAAGATTCCAGTCCTGTTCTGAATTGACGATTCCAAACATAGAAAGTTCTTCAAACAATTTGTCTCCGATCACAAAGAAATCATCTCTTCCCAAATAATCCAGATCGGCATCTGCGAGAATTTCTTCTAAATTATTATTCGGAGTCTGCGGGATTTTTGTCGCCATGATCATCCCGTTTATCTTATCAATCTGAGATTGAGAATATTCATAATCAGGCAGATATTGCTGTGCGATCTCACAGGATTTTTCTTCGTGATTTTTTGAGCCATACAAAAATCCGGTATCATGAAATAATGCCGCAGTTTTGAGTAATACCAGATCTTCATCGTTCACATTTTCAGAAACAGCAATCTGCTCTACAGATTCTATAACGTCTTTAATGTGGTTTACACTGTGATAAGATAAATGCTCAGGAAGTTTTTCTTTGAGCAGATTTAAAATGTGTCTTTTTATTTTTTCGTATTCCATATTTAAAAATAAAGAATGGGTTATTTTTTTATGATGTAAAATTTTAACGCAAAGTTCGCTAAGATTTTTTTGATTATTACTTGTTTTTAAGTTCGAAAAGACGTTTCACTTAGCAAAGGCTACAAAGTTTTTAATATATTTTTTTATAAATCTTTTTTAGTTTCAATTGCAAAATACATATCCATTTCGCCTTTTCCTTTCGTATGAATTTTACCTCTGTATTCGCAAACTATTTTGTCTTTTACCAACTGATAAGTAGATTCAGAAATATTTATTTTTCCTTTTTCGCTGTTCTGTTCCATTCTGGCTGCGGTGTTTACAGTATCTCCCCAAATATCGTAAGCGAATTTTTTCACCCCTACAATCCCTGCAATTAAAGAGCCTGAATTGATTCCAATTCTTATATCCAAAGCATTTGGGTTTACCTTTTTTCGTTCTTCAATAAATTCAATAATATCTAAAGCTACCAAAGTAGTCTGATATGCGTGACATTCATTTTTAAGCGGTAAACCGCAGACTGCCAAATACGCATCACCAATGGTTTTTATCTTTTCCAAGCCATGTTTTTCCATGATCATATCGAAAGCGGTAAAACATTCGTTGAGTTCAACCAACATTTTTTCGGCACCCATCTTCTCTGAATTCTGGGTAAAATTAACAAAATCGGTAAATAAAACAGTGACCTCATCATAATATTTGGCTTCAGAGCTCCCATTTTCCTTCAGTTCTTCTGCGACTTCATGTGGAAGGATATTAAGGAGTAAGTTTTCTGTTTTCTGCTTTTCTTTTTGTAATTCAAAAGTTCTTTCATCAACCTGTTTTTCAAGTAAATCATTTTGATCCTGAAGAATCTGTTGTTTTTCCTGTTCTTGTTTTAGATTAATATCAGAAAGTCGGTTGACTTCATCGAGCTGTTTTACAAGACTTAAATTGGTTGATGCAAATTGCCATCCCAGATAAGCAGAGATCGAAATAGGAAAGCTGATAAAAATAAAAATCAGCACATAACTTAGAAAATCATCACCAAATGATTCACTTATATCAATCGTATTTGTCTTATTAAAAAACATAAGGATGATGGACATTACAATAAAAAGAAAAAACACCAAAACACCACCACCAACTATGAATGCCGATTTTTCTCTTCTAATCATCGCTCTCACGATTAAATAAAAAGATTCAAAAGCAACAAAAGAAAGGTAAAAAAATGCCAAACTAGCTGCAGTAGTAGCACTGAAATAGTAAAGAACAAAAATTGCAGCCGAGATAATCAACATTACTTTCAGCCTTCTTTTAGTTCTTCCAAATAATGTATTGACAAAACCTGTAAGCGAAGTTCCAAATACCATCACCGCAAGAAATGAAAAAAATGTGTAAGAATCTATATCTAATGGATTACGCATTTCTGAAAAGAGTAATACCATATAACTCATCAAAGAAATTGAAAAATTGTATGTAGAGAAATAGAGATTATAAATGGCTTTTCTATAAAAAATGAACAGTAAAAGATGAATAAATCCTAACGCTCCAAATATTCCGCAAATCAGCATGGTGTAAAAATTGAAATACTGCACCATTTCAGTTTTGGATTTGATAAATTTATTCGCCGAAGTAAGTTCTACACTAATTGCAAAAGGACTCCAATTGACGGTCTTTTTTTTGCTTCCGACAATCGGCAAAAATCTTATAGCTAAAACATTTACCTGAGTATTATCCAAGGTAAATAACTCAGGTATTCTATTTTTAATTCTAAATTCTCTTGATTTTTCGTTTCCAATTTTTCCGATAGTTTCGAGCTTTTTCCCATTCAGATAAAGTTCCGATGCACCGAGTTGATTAATATCAAAACATAAGGACTGATTAGTCGATGCAGAATCTATTTTAAAATAGTAACGGACCCAATATACCTGATCTTTTTTATAATTTTTTTTTGATCCAAATTTTACAGATTGCCAAGCAGAATCATTAAAGTCCGGCAAAGCAAAAGCAGGATTATCACCTGCAAAAAATTTGCTGGCTTCATTGATTGACGCACCAGTTTTAATTTCTTTATCCGTAAAAACTCTCGGTTTCTCAAGAGAATTTTGAGCAAAAGAAAATGTTTGCAACACAACGAATGCAAAAAATAGAAATTTAAAGAGTAGATTTTTTTTCACACTGATAAATTAAATTTGATTAACAAAATACATATCCATTGCACCTTTACCTTTGGTTTCGATTTTTCCTCGATGCTCAAATGTAAAATCTTCTTTTATTAACAGATAGGTTGCTTCAGAAACATTTACTTTTCCTAAAGAACTGTTCTGCTCCATTCTTGCGGCTGTATTTACCGTGTCTCCCCAAATATCATAAGCAAATTTTTTCACACCCACGATTCCGGCAATCACCGGTCCGGAATGAATTCCGATTCTGATATCTAAGGCATTTGGGTTCTGCTCTTTCCGCTGTTGAATATAAGAAAGAATTTCCAGACTTGCATTCACTGCATTTTTTGCGTGCTGAGCATTGGAAACCGGTAATCCGCTTACCGCAAGATACGCATCACCAATAGTTTTTATCTTTTCTAAATTGTATTTCTCCATGATCCTGTCAAACTCTGTAAAACAGGTATTCAGCTCATTGAGAACTTCCTGCACCCCTATTCTTTCTGAATTTGCTGTAAAGTTGACAAAATCTGTAAATAAAACTGAAACTTCATCAAAATGTTTTGCATTGGTTTTTCCTTTTTCTTTCAATTCTTCAGCGACTTCGTATGGAAGAATATTGAGCAGTAGATCATCTGATTTTTGTTTTTCTTCAGCGATTTTCTTGTTGTCTTTACGTTTTTGATTGTATGAAAAGCCTGCAAAACCTAATAATAATAAAGATAAACCTGCACCCACTGCCCAAATATTTTTTTGATTTTGTGAACTTTCTAAATCAGCTTTTGCTACGGCATCTTTTTTCTCCTGATTAATTCTCGCAATATTTTTCTCTTGATTGTATTTTAATGCCACAGCTTTTTGCTCCTCATCAAATTTTATTTGAATTTCTTTTCTTTTTAAATCTTCTTCAAGCGCCAATCTTTTTCTTTCCTCTTCTGTTTTTGCAGCGGCCTGTTTTTTTTCATATTCAAAACGGAGTGCTTTCAATTCCATTTCTTTCTGCAACTGAATTCTTTTGGTTTCTTCTTCAAGCTTCACTCTTGATCTTTCATTTGCAACTTCGATTTCAGATTGAAGATCAGAAAGTTCTTTCATTTTTTCATTTCCATAAGCTTTGTCTTTTTCATTCATTGCTTTTTGAAAATACATATGAGCTTTTTTATAGTCTCCCAAAAGTTCGTAAGCATTAGAAAGTGTAGTATAGTTTGTAATCGTCACACCTGGTTCTACATACCATCTTTCGTTTTGTGCAGCTAAAGAGATTTTGTTAAGATCTTTGATAATATTTTCTAATTCTGCTTTTTTATGTACATCTTTTCTTACCTGAGCACTATCCCGAAACATATTATAAACCTTTACAGCTGAATAATAGGATTTATGATTAAAATTGTTATCACTTTTTTCGGATGACAACTGTATAGCTTTGGTTATTAAATCTTCAGATTTTTGATAGTCTTTATCATCAAAATAAATATGAGACAAAATATTACTGATATCTGCCATTTTCTCATGATCATTTTTAGATTCGTAGTATCTGAGTGCTTCATTCAAATAAATTTTGGCAGAATCCATTTTCTTAAGACCATAGTATGAAGTTCCAATATTTCTGTTTACATATGCTAAATTTTCATACTTTTTTTGTTTGGTGTAGATAGGTAGAAGATTTTTATAAACATTCAGCGCTTTTTTTGAATCGTCTGTTGTAAGATAAAAGCCTGCCAACATTTCGTAAGCAGACTCTATCTTTTCAGGATAATTCTTTTTTATAAAATCAATATAGGTGTTGAGATATTTATATGACTCACCATAATTTTGCTGCACAAAAGAATTTGAAAACAAACTTTGATAACTTAGCATTATATAATACTTGTTTTCTTTGTTTATTTCTTTCCCATCAAGATAATATTGAATATTTTTTTGTAAATAATCTGTTGATTCAGCAAATTGTTTCTTGTAAGAATAAAGTAAACCGAAGTAATAGTTAACAACAGCTTTTTTATCAGAATTGTTTGCTATTCTATAATATTTCTCTGCTTCCTTAAGGTAAAACTCTGAGTCTTTATAAGTAAGATTTGAAGTTAAAATTTGAGCTAGGACCAAATTTACATTACCTAATCTTACAAAGTCATTCGTTTTCTTTAAATAGGGTATAGATTTTTTTCCATAAACCAGAATGCTGTCTACAGTTTTAGCTTTAATGTATTCATTTGCGAGATCCCGAATCAGCTGATTTTTTTCTTTTTCGTCTTTTGATTTTAAAAGCTTACTTTTCAGATCAACAATTACAGGAGATTCCTGCGCTTTAAAAACTGTATTTCCATAAAAAAGAAAACAGATTGTAAAAAATGATATAGTTTTATTTTTCAATGGCTGGTTGCTTTACCTACAAAAATAAAAAAATCATTCTATTAAACTAACAGAATGATTTCAAATTGGTGAGAAATACTTTTTTATTATTTCAAAGCGTCTAAAGCGGCCTCATAATTTGGTTCGTTTGCAATCTCAGAAACCTGCTCTGTATAAACGACTTTATTGTTTTCGTCAGTCACGATTACGGCACGGCTCAAAAGACCTTTCATCGGAGAATCTGTGATCGTTACTTCATAATCGTCACCGAAAGTTCCTCTGAAATCCGAAAGTGTTTCCACATTATTCAGACCTTCAGCAGCACAAAATCTGTTTAAAGCAAATGGTAAATCTTTAGAAACATTGATTACTACAGTATTTTCTAAATTATTTGCTTCTTCATTAAATTTTCTTGCGGAAGAAGCACAAGTGGGCGTATCAATACTTGGGAAAATATTAAAAACCTTCTTTTTTCCATCGAAATTTTCAAGAGTCTTAACATTTAAACTAGAATCTACCAAAGCAAAATCTTTTACTGTAAATCCTACATCAGGAAGTTTTCCTAATGTATTTACTTCGTTTCCTTTTAATGTGATCTTTGACATAATATATTTTTTTAAAGTTTTATCAAATTTATTCAATTTTAGGACGATTACATTTTAAATAAGGTTAAATAATTCTTAAAGTGAAAATAAAAAAACTTATAATTAAAATCATATTTTCTAAATGAAAATTTAATTACTTTCGCATCTTTAAAATAAATGACTATGAGAGAAAAAATTACTCTATTGTTATTTGCTGTACCTGTTTTTGGATTTGCCCAATCTGTTATTGGGAATATCAATTCCGGAGCTGTTTCTGCAGATAACTTCACACATTCTGTCGGAGAAATCTATGTAATTCCGACTGATCCTGATCAAAATAATTCGGGAACAATGGGAATGCTCTATCAAACTGTTTTACAGGTTTTGGGTGTAAGTGTACTGGAAAAAGAGACTGTAAAAATCTATCCCAATCCTACTGCCGATTTTATATATGTCAAATTAAATTCAAAATCAAAAATCGACGAGGTTGAAATCTTTGATCTTGCAGGAAGACTTGTTTTGAAGACAAAATTGCAATCAGACCAACTGGATTTAAGAGCATTAAACCAAGGTGTTTACATGATCACTTTCAAAAATCCTGACCTTAAACCTATCAAAATTATTAAAAAACCTTAAAAACTATTCAACATGAAAAAATTATACGCTACAATAGGATTATTTTTAGCAACATTATTAAGTGCACAAGTTCCGCAAGCTTTTAGTTATCAGACAATCGCATTCAATACAGCAGGAGCTCCGATTGCAAACGGAAACGTTGCATTAAAAATAAGCATTTTGGAAAACTCCGCTACCGGAACAGTTTTATATACAGAAACTCATACAAAAATGACTAACTCAAAAGGTTTGGTTAATTTAAATATCGGACAAGGAACTCCTACGACAGGAAGTTTTGGAGCAATCAACTGGGGAGCAAACACAAAATTTGTAAAAGTAGAAATGGATCCTGCAGGTGGAAGTAATTATACAAATGTTGGAGTAAATCAGCTAATGAGTGTTCCTTATTCTCAGGTAAGTAAAACTGTTGTAACAGGAGCTGGACAAGCATTGACCTTGGTTTCTCCGAATGGAACTAATTATTCTTTAAGCGTTAATGATGCGGGAATTTTGAGTTTGCCTACAAGTTCTAATACAGTTAGTCAGATAGTACCTACAAATTTATATATGTACGGTTCTTATAATTCGTACAATGCAAGTAATGCCGAACTGTTAAGATTAGCTAACGGTGATAAAATAGGATATAAATATTTTGCAGCTAATAGTACATTTAAATTTACTGGGGCTCAAAATTCAGGAGCTCAAACTTATGGATCTAGTAGTGGTAATGATCTTATTCCTAATGGAAATGAATATTTGATCAATTCAAACGGATTTTATCAAATTAGAGTAGCTGCTCAAGGAAATATTAATGGAGTTACTTTTTATGGAGTATATTTTAATAATTTTAATCCTACAATAATATTTGATAATGGAACTGCTACAGTATCTGGATTGACTTATGGAGTATCTACTAATGTTTTTAACATAAATGTTTCTGGAGTAACCAATACAAATGCAAAAGCATTTAAAATTTCTTTGAATACTAATGCTTACAGCGAAACATTAGGCGATAATTTAAACGACGGAAGTTTCGACTTAAATGGCGATTATATCAATTTTCCTAATACTACAAGTACACCAAAAAATTATAAAATTACTTTTATTTTACAATTTAACGGAACTGGTACATATTTTATAACACAAATATAAATTAAAGAGGCAAGAGCCTCTTTTTTTATGCAAAGACTCCTGATAAAACAATGATAATTACTAAATTTGTGAAACTAAAACTTTAAATAATAAATAACAGTATAATGTCAGAAAAATCAAAAATCTATTACACACTTACAGATGAGGCTCCCATGTTGGCAACGCATTCGTTTTTACCGATTGTAAAAGCTTTTACCAAAGCAGCAAACATTGAGATCGCGGTTCCGGATATTTCTTTGGCAGGAAGAATTTTAGCAAACTTCCCTGAGTTTTTGAAAGATGATCAGAAAACTGATGACGCTTTGGCTCAATTGGGTGAATTGGCAACTCAACCTGACGCAAACATTATCAAATTACCAAATATTTCAGCTTCTGCACCTCAATTGGATGCTGCAATCGCTGAATTACAATCTAAAGGTTTCGCTGTCCCAAATTATCCTGCAGAACCGAAAAATGACGAGGAAAAAGCAATCAAAGCTAAATATGCAAAAGTATTAGGAAGTGCTGTAAATCCTGTGTTAAGAGAAGGAAATTCTGACAGACGTGCTCCAAAAGCCGTTAAAAACTACGCAAAAGCAAACCCTCACAGAATGGGTGACTGGGCTTCTGACAGCAAAACTGATGTTGCTCACATGAACAGTGGAGATTTCTACGGAACTGAAACTTCAACCACTCTTGAGAATGCTACAAAATATAAAATCGTTTTTAAAGGAAACGACGGTGCAGAGACTTTACTAAAAGATTTTGCAGGTCTACAGGCAGGAGAAGTAATCGATTCTTCTGTGATGAATTTAAACTCTTTGAAATCTTTCGTAAAGGAAGCGATCCAAGAAGCTAAAGATAAAAATGTATTACTTTCGGCTCACCTGAAGGCTACAATGATGAAAATCTCTGATCCAATTGTATTCGGTGCGATCGTTGAGACTTTCTTTAAAGATGTTTTCACTAAATACGCTGAGACTTTTGATTCTTTAGATGTAAATCCAAATAATGGTCTGGCTGATCTTTTTGATAAAATAAAAGGAAATGCTCAGGAAGCCGAGATCAAAGCTGATATTGAAGCGGCTTTGGCAAACGGACCAAGAGTAGCAATGGTAAATTCTGACAAAGGGATTACGAATTTCCACGTTCCTTCTGACATCATTGTTGATGCATCTATGGCTGCTTTGGTAAGAGGCGGCGGAAAAATGTGGAACAAAGAAGGAAAAGAAGAAGATACTATTTGTATCATTCCGGATCGTTCTTATGCTGGTTTTTATCAGTCTGTAATTGACGATATGAAAGCTCACGGAAAATTAGATCCTACCACAATGGGTTCTGTTCCGAACGTTGGTTTGATGGCTCAAAAAGCTGAAGAATACGGATCTCACGATAAAACTTTCCAGGCAACTGCTGAAGGAACAATTGAAGTTCAGGATGAAGCTGGAAGCGTTCTTCTTTCTCAAAAAGTTGAAAAAGGAGATATTTTCAGAATGTGTCAGACGAAAGATGCTCCGATTCAGGACTGGGTAAAATTAGCAGTAAACAGAGCAAGGCTTTCTGATACTCCTGCCATTTTCTGGTTAGATAAAGGAAGAGCGCACGACAGAGAAATGATCAAAAAAGTTGAAAAATATTTAGCTGATCACGATACCAACGGACTTGACATTAAAATTCTTGATGTAAAAGACGCAATGACGGAAACTTTGAAAAGAGCAAGAGAAGGAAAAGATACGATTTCTGTTTCTGGAAACGTATTGAGAGATTACCTAACTGATCTTTTCCCAATTCTTGAACTTGGAACTTCTGCTAAAATGCTTTCTATCGTTCCTTTGATGAATGGGGGTGGTTTATTCGAAACTGGAGCCGGAGGTTCTGCTCCAAAGCACGTTGAGCAATTCTTAGAAGAAGGATATTTAAGATGGGATTCTCTAGGTGAATTCTTAGCTTTACAAGCTTCTTTGGAACATTTAGCACAAACTCAGGGAAATACAAAAGCCCAGGTTTTAGCAGATGCATTGGATGAGGCAAACGCAAAATTTTTAGCTACAGATAAATCTCCTGCCAGAAAAGTTGGACAAATCGATAACAGAGGTTCACACTTCTATTTGGCGATGTATTGGGCGGAAGCTTTAGCAAATCAAACAGCTGATGCAGAATTATCTCAACAATTTGCTCCGGTTGCAGAAGCGTTGCAGGAAAGTGAAGAAGTAATCAACTCTGAATTGATTGGTGCTCAAGGTAAGCCTCAAAATATTGACGGTTACTACAAAACTGATACTTATAAAACGTATGAAGCAATGAGACCAAGCACCGTTTTAAATGAAATTGTTGACGGAATTTAATTCTCGGATTAATATAAATTGAAAGCTCCTTTTTTAAGGAGCTTTTTTGTTTTGTACAAACAAGAATGATAAACTTACAACTGAATTTAATCAAAATTAAAATAGACTTGGATTAGATTCCTGCGGAATGACAAACATATATCATTTTTTTTGAAAAGCATTTGTGTAATTCGTATTTATATTAAAAAGAATTTACAATCAAACATGCGCTTTTCTTAATTTGGTAATACTCAAAATAATCAATCCTAAAATTCCCAAAACAAAATATCCTTCTGCAACTTCAAGCTGAATTTTTGGTTTAATTAAAGCCACAATTCCGTAACTGATGGCTGAAGTAATAATAAAGGCAACCCCACCCGTCAAACCTCCTGCAATACCTGCAGAATTGGGAAATCTTCCGATGCAGTACGCAAAATAATTATTAAAAATAAATCCTGCCGTCACATGAATAACAAATGCAAAAGCAACCAAACTGTAAATGTTATTCAGAAAATATGAGCAAAAAATCATCAATACAATTAAAAATATCTGAATAAAATTGGCATATCTGATTTTCGGAAGAAATGCTTTCTTAATTAAAGCTTTTCCTAAAAAACCGCCTGTCATCCAGGCAAAACCAAGAATGAGAGAAACGTACCCTGCAACAACTTCAGAATATCCCATTTTGTGTTCGATGATAAAAGCTCCGCAAAGATTAAAGAAAATCACCATTGCGTAACTCACACCACACATCAGCATTCCGTAAAAAAAATCTTTGGTTCTGAACATCAGATCATATTCTTTGAGCACATACTCGAACTGAAATGGCTTTTTTATTTTTAAAGTTTCACCAGAAAACATTAGCTCTAAAATCAGCAGAATCAAACTGTATCCTGCCAAAACATAAAAATTAGATTGCCATCCAAATAATTTCTGAAGATAGCCGCCAATAAAAGGCGCAATGATCGGACCAACAGACCAGACAATGGTCATGATACTCAGATAATGTTTTCGCTGTTCTCCTTCATAAACATCCACAAAAAATGCTCTTTTCGAGACGACCGCAAATCCTGACAAAATCCCCTGCAAAACACGCATCGCATAAATTACCAGAATATCTTTTGTGAAAGCGGTAATTAAAAAACTTACAACAAATAAAGCCAAAGAAATTGCAGAAACCCTGAACCTTCCGAATGAATCGACGACGCTTCCTGCAAAAAACTGGGTAAGCCCATAACTGATCAGAAATATAGAAAGTGTAAGCTGAATGCTGCTTTCCGGCTGATGAAGTTCTGTAGCCATACTCGGCATCGATGGTAAATAAATGTCTGTTGCCAAACCCGACATCGGAATGACTGCAAAAGCCAATATGGTAGCAATGAATTTATTTTTTTCTTTGAGCGTTTTCATTTTATCTGCCTTTAAGTTCTATTTGAAATTTGGTCGCTGCAAAGTTAGACTGATAACTTAACATAAAAAAACAAAAAATGACTGAACTTACGAACAGTCATTTCCTTTTTGAAAATATTTATAAAGATAATTAGTTTACTTGTTTTTATGAACTTTTCCTTTGTTAGATTTATAAACTTTTGCTTTTTTATCCATGTGATTGTATCTTTTATCGTTATTTTTATTTCGATTGTAGACAGCTACAGGATTTTGTCCTTTATAGTACTTATTTTTAAATTTAACATATTTGTCTCTTCCTAAGATTCTTTCGATCTCAGCATAACGGTCTGTTCGCCATCTGTCAGGACTGTTTGCATAAACTCTGTTCCATCCGTCATAATCCGGATATCGGTCATTAAGCGAATATAACTGGTTTTTCTGTGTTGCAGAAAGTAACAGATCTGCAGCAACAGTTTGCCAGTTAACATCTGTTACGCTTCTCCTGTAATCATTGTAGTAATCAGATTGCGCATATCCCAAACTAAAAGTTCCGAGCAATAATGCTGTAATTATAATTTTTTTCATTTTGATAATTTTTATTCATTTATTATTGTCAATATAGATGCCAAACAAAGTAAATAAGGCTCATAAAAATTTGTTAAACACAAATAAACCATCATTTTATTTAATATTTTACAGCAATCAAAGACATATATTGCCAATTTATAAATTCTGAAATATTGCAGAGATTCACATATTTTTAATTTTAAATAAATATAAATTACCATTAGATTTCATAAACAATCTCAACCTATTATTTTAATTTGTAATTTTAAAGAAGAGAATTATTCTGAAGATCTCAACCAAATTTCAAAAATTATGGAAAATATAACTTTTAAAATAACTCCATATCAGGACGAATTACAGCTTTTAATCGATGGTAAAAAAGTCGGCTATATGTCTATCGCAGTTGACGGTCGCCTGATGAATGTTTATTACACCAAGATCGATGAAAATCTTGAAGGTCACGGATATGCCAAAATGCTTTTAGATGAGTTGGTACGCTTTGCCGAAGAAAAAGATCTCATGATCGATCCGGAATGCGACTTTGTGAGACAGCAACTTGAAAACCATCCGAAAAGATACAAAGGAATATGGCACGAATAATCAATCCTGCCACCAAACCTGAAACTGATGATCTGTTTTATTTAAATCTAAAACCTCACCGATTTTCGGAGTAAGAATTTGCAGATTTTTTTCTTTTCCTAAAGCCGTCACTTTTTGTAAAGGTTCATTCCAAGGATGAAGAGCGAGTGCAAACTTCGCCGAATGTACCGGAATAATATTCTTCGCCTGAATATCTACACTAGCCTGAATAACGTCTTCCGGCAAGGCATGAATATATTTCCAGGCTGCATTGTACTGACCGTTTTCCATGATCGCATAATCGAATGGTCCGTATTTTTCGCCAATCATCTTAAAATGGGTATCATATCCGCTATCACCACCCAAAAATATTTTTTTTAGCGGAGTTTCTAATACATAAGAAGTCCATAACGTATTGTTCCGGTGTAGTTTTCTTCCGGAAAAGTGTCTTGCTGGAGTATAGGTAATTTTGATATCATTCTTAAGTTCAAGAGAAGCGCCCCACTCTTCTTCCAGGAGTTGATCTTCGTTATAACCCCATCTTTCAAAATGCGCTCCGACTCCTAAAGGCATGATTACTTTTTCAACTTTTAACCGAATTGCTTTAATTGTCGGATAATCCAAATGGTCATAATGATCGTGCGTAATTACCAGATAATCAATATTCGGAATATCTTCAGGTTTAAATAGATCTGCACCGGCAAAAGCTTTATTAAAAAATTTAAAAGGTGAACCATAGCTGCTCAAAACAGGGTCAATCAAAAACGAAATACCATCGATTTGTATGTAATAAGAAGAATGCCCCATCCAGATAAAAACATCTTCATCTTTTGGAAAATTCTTTAAATCGGTATGAACCGCAGGAACGTTATGGTGAGGTTTCAAAAAGGGATCTTTCTTTTTAAAAAAGAAGTCGTACATCACTTTCGTCATACTATAACCTTCTGCTAATGATGGTGTATAACTCAGGTTCTGGAACTGTTTATTCTTGTAATGTTCAGAATTGAGCATTCTTTCCAGACGTTTTCCTTTTGGTTCTGCACCGAAAACCTGTTGAGACATTACAACAGATGTTATTGCAACAATAAGTGCTACGATGATGATTAAATAGATCATTTTTTAATTGAGTATAAGCTTCAAATGTATAACTTTCCGCACATTTTTATGCTGTCGGATTTTATTATGACGGCTGAAGATAAATTTTACTTTTTTTGAATAAAATTATTTGAAACTTTTTAAATTTAATCTTAAAAAAAACTAATCTCATTGAAACACTTTTTATACACACTTTTTTTGTTGATTTTAGCTTCCTGCACTTCGATAAAAACAGAAAACAAGCATACACAATCTACCATCGCACCCGAAAAACTACATCAGGATGTTGATTTTACCTATCAGAAACTTCAGGAAATGCATCCAAAACTCCATTGGTACATTTCAAAACAGGAGCTTGATTTTAAATTTGACAGCCTTAAAAAAACGATCAGCTACCCACTCACGCCGGTTCAGTTTTATTTTAAATTACAACCCGTCATTGCAAAAATCCGGGAGGGACATTTGGCATTGAGAATACCAGCTAAAAAGTTTAACAGAAAAGAGATTAAAGTTTTAAAAAATAAGAAAGGACTTTTCGGACGTTTTGAATATTTTGTTTCAGACAATCATCTCTATATTATAGAAAATAAAGATTCTATAGAAAATATAAAACCGGGTACTGAGATTTTAAAAATAAACGGAAGTGCAGTCTCCGATTATCTCAAAAAGTATCGGGAATTAATCAGCAGCGACGGCTATAATACGACGTTTCAGGATTATTACCTTAAAGATGTTTTTTTCAATTTCTACGTTGCTGAAAAAGGTATAATGGACAGTGCAAAAGTTGAAACACTCTTTGATAATGAAAAAAGAATTGTCAATCTTACAAGAGAATCTAAGAACAAAGAAGAATTAGAAAAAGATAAACTTGATAAGAAAAGAACTGAAGAAAAGAAAGTCAATGATTATGTAGCATCAACAAGCTCTTACAATAGAAATTTTAAGTTTCTGGATAAGGACAGCACCATTGCTTACATGAAGATACAGAGCTTTTCAAGGAGTTTTTCAGACCGCTTTTACAAAGAATCTTTTGCTAAAATAAAAAATGCGAAATCTTCTTATCTGATTATCGATATTAGAAATAATTATGGAGGTTCGCTGTATGAAATCAATCAATTGTATTCTTATCTTGCTCCGGAACCATTTGTTCTGATTAAACCATCTCAATTAACTTCGAGAACCACACCTTTAAAAACCAATTATTTCAGGAAATCAAATCCGTTACAATACACCTTAAAAAGTCTGCTTTATCCCGGATATTTTTTTTCACAGGCTTTCAGTGTCTACAAAGGAAAAGACGGAATCGCCTACTATAAAATGAAAGAAAACAAATTTACAAAACCTAAGAAGAATGTATTCAAAGGAAAGGTGTATGTTTTAATCAATGGTGGAAGTTTCTCCGCATCATCTATTATTTCATCTAAACTGAAATTTGACAAAAGAGCAACATTGGTAGGCGAAGAAACGGGTGGTGCCAATGACGGAACAGTTGCCGGATTCTATTCTTATCAAAAACTTCCGTATTCGAAAATAGATTTGCCGATTGGTCTGCTGCTCATTCAGCCAAACATAGATTTTACCAATTCTCAGGGAGGTGTTCTCCCAGATTTTGAAATTCATCAGAGTATGCAGGATATTATTGATAAAAAGGATGTACAGCTTGATTGGGTGAAGCAGGAAATTGAGAAGGAGAAAGAAAGTAGAAAAATTACAGACTGAGGCATTAAAAATTATAAAATCAGGAAATTTCAAATCTACTTTTTAAGCTCATTCAAAAGATTTTCAATCTGCTGAACATACGTTCCATAAAAAATTCTGTACCAATATTTTCCAATTAGGAACAATCCGAAAAGCCCGACTCCAAGCGCAGAGATAATCGTTGTGGCAACTTTGAGGTCACTCAAGGGTTTACGGTGAGGAAGAAATTCAATCACGATAATCAGTTCACACACCAAAAAAGGGACAAATGAAAGCATAAATGAAAGATAATACTGTTTATTCAGATCAAACTGATACATCAAATCCCTGAGAGAATCATAAGTTTTCATCATCGGACTGCTTATGTCTTTATACAATTTAAAAAATTTACTGAAGAAAAATGATACTACGATCACCATTGAAAATAACAATACTGTCAGATAAAACTTAAATTTAAACGGAGCTTCGGGAACGGGGATCCATACAACAGCAAAGCCAAAGATTAAAATTCCGATTGTTGACCAGAATTCCATTCTCATATTTTTTCTGATTTTCTCGAGTGGAAGATTGATCTTATTGTTTTGTTCGATACTGATTTCTGGTGTTTCGTCTGAAACATCATCGTTCCATGCGTTTTTCAGTTCATCTATATTCATTTTTGTTATTTTTTAAATTAAAACTTATTTTGAGTTTAAGATATCTTTGAGTTTATTTTTTGCGCGATTCATTTTTACCCGCACATTTCCTTCGGAGATTCCCATTTGGTCAGCAATTTCTCTACCTGAGAAATCTTCCAGATAGTAGAAGATAAAAGCTTTATCGATAGGATTTAATTGATTGATCGCTTTATACATTTCAGAAAGTTTTTCTTCCTTTTCGTGATCGTATTCATCCTCAATGATTTTATAATCCGTGAAATCTTCGTTTTCGATGAAACTTCTTTTCTTTTCAGATTTTAAAAAGACGATGGCGGTATTTAAAGCAATTCTGTACAACCAGGTAGAAAATTCACTCTCGCCCCTGAAACCTGAATACGCTTTCCAGACCTGATAGGTAATTTCCTGAAAAAGATCGTCTCGGTCATCCTTATCATCCATGTACATTTTGGAAATCTTAAAAATGATTCCTTTATGTTTTTCGATCTTATGTAAAAATTCCTGTTCTAATGAGGTCATGGCTTTCAACTCTGTGGAGTTAGTAGTGGTTTAAAATAAATGTTACATTTTTTTCAAGATAAATCTAATGTAAATAATTTATGTGCTATTCATCAACCTAAGTCAAGGTTAATATTTATAGCAAATAATCTTTACAGGTTTACATCTACATTTTAAAATTAAATTTTTATTCACTTTGTCATTCCGGATGAATCTAAATAAAAATTAATTTAAACACTGAGATTCTTCAGAATGAGAAACTACTCGGATAATTGAAGCCTGAGAGAAGCCGAAAATTTCTTCATCAATTCAAAAAACAGATACCACATCTTTATTTCACACCTGTGGTGGCGCAAAATTTGTGTTTAAAAAAATCACATCACAAAAAATATCAATATGCCTTACATTAAAAAACAAGACAGCCAAAATTTTGAACTTTATTATGAAGACTTTGGTACAGGTCAGCCTATTATTTTAATTCACGGATGGCCATTGAGCGGAAAATCATGGGAACTGCAGGTTCCTGTACTTTTGGAGCTCGGTTACCGTGTTATTACTTACGACAGAAGAGGTTTCGGAAAGTCAGCACCAACGCTTGACGGATATGATTATAACGGACTGACTGCCGATCTTCACGAACTAATTACACAATTAGAATTAAAAAACGTCATCCTTTTCGGATTCTCAATGGGAGGCGGCGAAGTAGTACGTTATTTATCCAATTACGGTACTGAAAACGTAGATAAGATCGCATTAATTTCTTCAATCATCCCTATCGTAAAGCAGAAAGAAGATAATCCTGACGGTGTTCCTGAAGCAGATTTAAATGAAATCATGGAAAACCTGAAAAAAGATAGAGTTACCTTCCTCCAAACCTTCCACAAAAACTTTTACAATTACGGATTACTGTCACAAACCGTTAGCGAAGCACAATTGGAATATGATTGGAGTATTGCTTCATGCGCCTCTCCTATCGCTACAATAAAATGTGCTGAAAGCTGGGCAAACACAGATTTCCGTCCTGAATTATCAAATGTCACAGTGAAAACATTGATTGTACATGGTGACGATGATAAAGTAGTTCCTATTGCTACTGCCGGAAGACAGGCTGCACAGGGAATTGTGAATAATGATTTTATCGTAATAGAAGGCGCACCTCACGGACTTAATGTGACACACGCCGATAAATTAAACAATGTTTTGGTTCAGTTTTTAACAGCTAATTAAAATATATTCACATAGAACAACGGGCAGCCAAATAATTGGCTGCCCGTTACTTATCTTAGATATTTCCTCTTCAATAATTTTCACGCATAGATTCTATATTATTACATATAACTAATTTTAAAAAGATATTGATTAAAAAATATAACAATAAAATCTTCATTAAAACAAATAATCTGTACTCAAAAAGTTAGAATCATGATCTCTGACAATCGTGTTCAGAAGATTTTTATTAGATTCCGTAGATTTTGCAGCAACCAGTGATCTGATCGAGAACGAACGAAGCGCATCAAAAACAGAAAGTGTACCTTCCGCAGAATCTTTTCTTCCGGTAAACGGGAAAACATCGGGACCTCTCTGAGCCTGACAATTAATATTTACACGGCTCACCAAATTCACAAAAGGATCGATCAGTTTTGAAACTTCCAGCGCATCTTCGCTGAAAATACTGACCTGCATTCCATGCGAAGCATTCACCTGATAATCGATCGGCTCATCAATCGATTCAAAAGGAACCACAGGAATAATCGGCCCGAACTGCTCTTCATGATACAATTTCATATCATTGTTTACCGGATAAACTACGGCAGGAAAAACGAATGATTCTTCGTTGTACCCACCATTTTCATTCAGAACTTTTGCGCCTTTTGATAATGCATCTTCAATACAATCCTGAAGATACGGTGGTTTATTGGCTTCAGGAAGCGGTGTAATTTTCACGTCTTTTTCCCAAGGTAAGCCTGGCTTCAAGGCAGAGACTGCAGCAGTTAGCTTTTGAGTAAATTCTTCTGCAACATCTTTCTGTACAAAAATTAACTTCAGAGCAGTACAACGTTGTCCGTTGAAAGAAAGCGCTCCGAGAATAATTTCGCTTACGGCAATATCGAGATTGGCATTTTTGGTAACAATGGCTGCATTTTTTGCATCTAAACTTAATATAGCTCTTAATCTGTTGACTTTTGGGTGCAATTTTTTTAGCCCGTTCGCAACTTTACTTGAACCGATGAAAGCCAAAACATTTACTTTTCCGCTTTCCATAATGGGTGTGATAATTTCTGAACCTTTACCATACAATGTATTCACCGTTCCTTTCGGGAAAGCTTCTTTAAATGCTTTTAATAAAGGATAATGTGCCAAAACACCATGTTTAGGAAGTTTAAATAAGATTGTATTTCCCATAATCAAAGCAGGAATCAATGTGGTGAAAATTTCATTTAATGGATAATTAAAAGGTCCCATACTCAATACCACTCCCAGCGGTGCTCTTCTGATCTGCGCAATCGTACCTTCTGCCTGTTGAAAACGTGAAGATTCACGGTCAAGATCTTTTAAGGCATCGATGGTTTGGTTGATATAATCTACGGTACGGTCAAATTCTTTGGTAGAATCCGGCAAAGTTTTCCCGATTTCCCACATGAGCAATTTGATGATGAGATCACGTTCTTTGATCATTAAATACACAAATTTCTCCATACACTTAATTCTGCCTTCCACAGACATAGTTGGCCACTCTCCAAGACCATTATTATATGCTTTTACCGAAGCATCAAGAACTTCCATTGCTTCATCTGGTCCGATATTGGGAATACTCCCCAACAATTTTCTTTCTAAACCGTTTCCGGTTCGGATGAAAACCGGTGAATAAATTTCTGTGACTTCGCCCTTCCACTCTACCAATTCGCCGTTTAATAGATAGACGCTCTGATGAATTTCCTCAACTTTATATTCTTCAGGAATCTCGTTTTCGCTTTTAAAAATTTCCTTAAATAATTCTGTATTTGCTGAACTCATAAATTTTTCTTTTTAATAATTTGAATTTGAAAATTTGAAAGAATAAAGTTAGAGCTAAAGATTGACTTTCGGAATAGCCAATTCATAGATTTGCTCTATTTTTCGGGTGTTTGAATTAAATTTAATCTCTACTGTGGCAAATTCTTCAGACAAGATTATTTAGGAATAAGGATTAAAGCTTTAAAAATTAAATTTTGAGATACTCCAACAATCAGAAATTGCCTGATCATTTTAATCTCCATCACCTCCGATAGAATTAAATTCTTTCGTTGAATAATGAAGAAAAAGCAGAATTAACAAATCATCAACAGAATCATCAACTTCAACATGATAAATCAGATTTTTAAAATTTTTATTCTCAGTACGGATTTCTATCAGCAATTTCTCTTTTTCGAACAACTTCTTCGTTTCAAGCAATTTAAAATTATAAATTTTTACATTTTCTCCCAATTTTATAATTCTTTCTTTAGCTAAATCTGTAAAATAAATAACTTTTTTATTCAGGTAAAGCTCAACGTCATTTTTAAGGAAACCGACATTTTTAATATCATATGTTCTGAGCTTATATTCAATCGAATTTCTTCTGAAAAAGAAACTGCTTTCATCATCAATTCTTCCGATCTCCTTATGATCTTCAGTTTTTAATATGAATTGTTTTTTATAATGTTGGGCGAAATATTTTTTCAAAGAATAATGTGTATTAATATGACATTTTGAAAGGTGAATTCTTTAGAATCTCATCAATATTATTTTGAATTTCGATAAATTTTTCTATTTCAGCTATCATAATTTTATTTTATATTTTTAATATCATAATACGAGACAAAAAATAATAAATTTCTTTAATTAAATTTAATAAAGACTTTCCAACTTATAGGCTTAAACATTACAAATGAAAATATCTCGGATCCGGATATTGAAATTCAAAATTCAATTCATTAATCAATTTTTCAGGTGAAATAGTTCTGCCAACTGTCGTTCTCTCTCCTTCGTAAGATAAATCCTTTTGAGCATTAATAACTTCTTCTTTATTCGGATGCACAGGTGCAACTACATTATACACTTTTGATAGAGATTGATTTTCCAGCATTTTCTCGACAACTGCACAAATATCCGTGTAATGAATATGATTCACCAACTGATCCAGGTCGGATATATTGTAATTCTTTAAAAGCCTTTGATCTCCCATCAATCCAGCTAATCTCAAAATATTGGTGTAAGGAAATTTTTCCAGAATGAAACTTTCACTTTCCACATTTTTGGCAGGTTGATCTTCTTCTGTAAATTCTTTTTCATCCTGAGGATAAACTCCTGTAGAGCTCATCAAAAACAACTGACCTTTATAATCTCCCAGAAAGTTGAGCAGGTTCTCCCGTTTGCCATTCATCGGAATTTGCGCACCTCTGATTCCGGAAAATGGGACGCTGATAATGATAGAATCTAAATCTGATGCAGCTTCCCATTCTTTCATTTCTGAATCGAGCTCGTCGGAGAAACTTGCCAAAACAGCATGATAGCCTTTAGATTCTAACTCTCTAATTTTCGATGGTGTAGTTGTTGTTGCGAAAATCTCATATTGGCTTGATAATCTTTCTGCAATATGAGTTCCCAACCAACCACAACCGATAATTCCTAATTTTTTCATATAAAATACTTAATATCTGTTGTAATTAGTATATAATTTAAGAATTCCAAAATATCCGTGTTAATAGGAAGAATTTTTTCAGAACTCCATCAACCTAATTCTTAATTTTAATCAATCAGCTTTATAAACTAAAAACTTGGCAGCCTCTCGGTTTATGATTATTTAATCTGAAAAATCGATCATTCACTAGTTTCTGTGAAAATGTTTTGGGAATGCTTCTTCTGGTTTCATCCTGAAAACATTCAGCAAAATCCAAGATTTTAAAAATCCGTAGCCGTACGAAAACATCTGAATATAAGTTGAAATAACAGCCATTCCGGCAATTGCAATATTTTTTGTAACAATCATTGCATGAATCAAAACCATAAAAGTATACAATCCGTAAAATGCGAGAATAATGCCTCTTCCGATAATAAAATACTCTATAAATCCTAAAATATATCCTAATAAAAATAAAGTAGGAAATGCAAAAGAGATTTTCACATATTTTGGGTGTCTTTGATTGAGAATTGGTCTTGCACAACCAAATTGGTACACCTGTTTTGAAAACTTCCCAAAATCCACACGTCTTTTATGATAAACTGCAATATCATCGAAAAAAGCAGTTGTAAAACCGTTTTCCCAAAGCGTCATCGATAAATCCGGATCTTCACCGATTCTCATTTCGGAAAAACCGCCCACTTTTTCAAAAACTTCTTTCTTCACTCCCATATTGAAACTTCTTGGCTGAAATTTTGAAACCGCTTTTTTATTTCCTCTGATTCCGCCTGTTGTAAAAACCGAAGTCATTGAATAGGAAATTGCTTTCTGCATCAGATTAAACCCTTTATGTGCTTTATCTGCACCTCCAAAAGCATCACAAGGAATGGTGAGAATGTTTTTTTTGATATTCTGAATGTAATCTTTCTCTACAATCACATCGCTGTCTACAAAAACAAGCCACTCGTTGGAAGCTCTTTTTGAACCATAATTTCTCGACAAACCAGGGCCCGAATTGTCTTTTCTGAAATATTTAATCTCTAAAATTCCATCAAAATTACCAATAGTAGGTTTAAGATCGATCAAAGATCCATCATCAACAATAATGATCTCAAAAACTTTATCAGTCTGAAAAGTCAGCGAATTGAGAAGTTCAAAAAGCTCGTCTCTACGGTTAAATATGGCAACAACAATGGAAATGGTCGGATTCAAGTGGAATTTTTTTCAAAATTAATTATTCGGGAATGAACTTACAAACAGTTTACCGTTAATTAAAATATAAAAACAACGAATCACAAAGTTTGTCATTTCGCAGGAATCAAACATAGAATTAAATATTATTATGTAAAATTTACCGTCGAGATTCCTGCGGAATGACAAAAATGCGGCATAACAATGATAAAGAGATTCAATTAAACAATGACAAATCGGCTTCTAATAAACAAAAATAGAACTTCAAATGAAGTTCTATTTTTTATAAAGCTATTTTGAAATTAAATATTCAGAACGTATTTTAGTCTTCTTTATTTTCAATTTTATGCAACTTCTTCGTTCCTTCATACATTTCATACTGCAAAAATCTGGTTTCCAGTTTTCCGTTGAAAAGCTTGATTTTTCTTGAAGGTCGCAATCCGATTTTCTTTGGAGCATCAAGATCTGAAGAAATCAGCCATGCCAGAGTATTCGGATAATTTGTTTTGAAAGTATCTCCTATTTTTTTGTAGAAATCATCATCATTGATAGAAATTCTCTCATCATAAGGCGGATTGAAAACCATTAATAACGGAAACATATCTTTCTTGGTATCAAAGAAATTTTCTCTTCTTACTTCGATGACGTCTTCCATTTCTGCAGATTCTATATTGTCTCTCGCTGCATCAAGCATTCTCCCATCAATATCATAACCAACGATTTTTCCGTGGAATTCTCTTATCCTTTCTATTCTGAATTCTTTGATTTTAGTAAATAAAGCTTCATCATAGTTTTTCCAGTTCTGAAAAGCAAATCTCTTTCTGAAAATTTGTGCCGGAAGATCCATTGCGATCATCGCAGCCTCAATCAAAAGCGTTCCGGAACCGCACATCGGATCAAGAAAGTTTCCTTTTCCGTCCCAACCTGCTAACTGAAGCATTCCGCTTGCCAAAACCTCGTTGATCGGTGCTTCACCCTGTTCTTTTCTGTATCCTCTTTTAAATAAAGCATCACCGGAAGAATCCAGAGAGATCGTCACCAGTTCTCTATCAATGTGAAGGTGAAATTTAATATCCGGAGATTTCGTTTCAATGCTTGGTCTTCTTCCGTATCTGTTTTGGAAAAAATCAACGATCGCATCCTTCATTTTAAACGTCATAAACTGCGAATGACTGAATCTTTCAGAATTCACCGTAGAATCGATCGCAAAAGTCTGATCAACACTCATAAAGTCGTCCCACTCAAATTTGAAAAGTCTTTCGTAAAATTTAGTTTCGTTGTAGGCTTTAAATTCTTCTATTGGAACGAGGATTTTCAGCGCCGTTCTTGCAGAATAATTGATTTTGTAAAGAAAACCAAGATCTCCTTCACAATTTACTGCACGATTTTTAAGCTCTACGTTTTTTCCGCCCAGTTTTTTGATTTCTTCCCCTAAAACAGTTTCTAATCCGAAGAATGTTTTTATCTGAATTTTTATATTTTCTGTATCCATAAGTTGCAATTAAAAGATTTAATTATTTAATAATCAGAATATTATATATTTAATTTTTGCTTTAATTGAATATCTCAATTCTTCAATATTTAAAATACATTTCTTTTAACCGCACAAATTTAGTTATTTTTGCATTATGGAATGGTTTGAATCTTGGTTTGATACGCCTTATTATCATTTGCTTTACAATAACAGGGATTATACAGAGGCAGAAAATTTTATTACAAAATTGACAGAGGAACTTGAACTTCCCCAATCTTCAAAGATTATTGACCTTGCCTGCGGAAAAGGAAGACACTCGGTTTTTTTAAATAAATTGGGCTACAACGTTCTTGGCTTGGATCTTTCTCATCAAAGTATTGAATTTGATAAACAATTTGAAAATGAAAGTCTGCGATTTAAAGTTCATGATATGCGAAATCCCATCGATTCCGAACCTGTAGATGCAGTTTTCAACCTCTTTACAAGCTTCGGATATTTTGATAATGAAGCTGATGATAAAAATGTTTTCCAGTCTGTTTACAATGCTTTAAAATCTGACGGATATTTTGTTCTGGATTATCTGAACGAAGAATATGTAAGAAGCGTCATCGTTCCGGAAACGACTGTTCATAGAGAAGGTATTGATTTTAATGTTTCCAAAAAAATCGAAGGAAGACATATTATTAAAGATATTCGTTTTGAAGATGAAGGCAAATCTTATCATTTTTTTGAAAAAGTAAAACTTCATACTTTGGATACGATAAAAAACTACGCTGAAGAATGTGGTTTTGAAAGGATAAAAATCTGGGGAGATTATCAGCTGAATGATTTTCAGAAAGAAATTACGCCTCGTTGCATCAATTTATTTAAGAAAAAATAATGATTTTTATTTTACTGATTTTAAGTGTAATTGCGGGAGTTTTTCTCGGAAAACTCTTTGGTAAAAAAGAGCAGTTTGCAAAAAATCTTCTGGTTTTAAGTGCAGGTTTTCTGATTACAATCTGTTTAAACGAAGTGTTTCCACAGGTATATTCTTCAAAAGTAAGCGAGAATTTAGGAATTTTCGTAATCGGCGGGGTTTTACTTCAGATGATTCTAGAAGCACTGACCAAAGGTTTTGAGCACGGACATTTTCATCACCACAATGAAAGCAGCAATATTTTGCCTGTCGCTTTAATGGTAGGACTTTTCATTCATGCTTTTATTGAGGGAATTCCTTTGGCAAATGAAACCAATCCGTTGTCACCTTATCTTTTAGGAATTTTGTTTCACAATCTTCCGATTTCGTTTATTTTGGGCGCTTTTTTATTTAACAGATCAGGTGCAAAAGCTTCGTATCCTTCATTGTTGATTGTTGCTTTATTTGCATTAGCTTCACCAATGGGAATGTTATTAGGAAATTATTTTAATCCTGATTTACAGCCATATTTCTTAGCAATCGTGGGTGGAATTTTTTTACATATTTCATCAGTGATTATTTTTGAAAGCAATAAAAACCATAATATCAACTGGTCAAAAATTGGATTGGTGATGTTGGGAGTTTCTTTGGCTCTGGTAATGCATTTGTTTCATTCGCATGATCATGGTCATCATCATTAATCGATTCAATTTAAATTAAATGAGTTGTTTAAATTTTTAGGCTCTCGCAGATTTAGCAAATTAGGCAGATTTTAAAAAAGTCTTTATCTACACAACTTATTTAATTCAATAAAATAAGAAAGGCTTCGAAATAATTCGAAGCCTTTTTATATGTTTAAGTAAAATTTCTGTTTAAAATTTCCAGCCTAGAGTAAGGAAGAAATTGTTTCTTACATTTTTCACATCTGACACTACTGAATTTGGAGTTGTTACGTCAAAATCTCCTGAGTAATATCCTGTATTGTAATTATCAAACTCATATCCAGCCAAAAACGGGTTTTTATAATCTGAAGTAATGTTTTGATAAGCAGCATCAATATAAAATGGTCCGAAATCATATCCGATACCTGCACCAATTGTACTTCTGTCTCCTAAAATAAAGTTGCTATAGCTGTTATTTCCTACGCTTCCCGTATTAGAAAAAGCATTGATCGTAGTCGTATCAAACGGACTTGAAGCGTAAGAGTAACCACCTCTCAATCTCAAAGCTTTGATTCTGTATTCTGCACCAACCTTAATTTCTGATAAATTTTTGTAGTTGTCGCTGAAGAAAGAATTCAATTCAGTTTCTGCTGCTCCTTGTACTTTATATCTTGGTTTCGTTAAACCTAAAGTATAGTCAACATTGATCGCAAAATTTTTGTTTGGAACGAATGCACCACTCACAGTCGCTTTCATTGGAGATCTGAAAGTTCTGTCTTCCACAAAATTATCGTAGTAAATACCATCTCCGCCATCATAATAATCTCTGTAGGCTCTATCAATCGTCCACCAAGTTGGCGATTCGATTGAAGCACCCAATCTCAGCTGATTGCTCATTTTGCCAATAATACCTAAACTTCCGGAAAAACCGCTTGATTTTTCAGAATATGGAGTGTATTGTTTATCAAAAGTAGTAACAGAATTATCTAAATCTAATCCGAAAACCGCACTGTCGTATTGCTCCATATCAACACCATGCATATTCAAACTGGCTCCAAAGTACCAAGCATTATTATAATTGGCACCCACACCTACATTGAATTTAGTCTGAGTACCATATCTGTTGTAAGCATGACCTAAATAAGACATATTTCCTACAACATTATTTCCACCTGAATCAACAAGGTTTTTGGCAATGGAAACATTAGAATTTCCCGGTGATTCAATATAATCTTCTAAAGACGTTGTTGAAATATTGGCAGCTACATTAATAAACTTCCATGGAGTTTCTGTCATCAGCTGAAAAGTTGCCACACCATTTACGTTCCCAACATTGAACTTATCAATATTGTAGTTGATTGATGAGCCAGCTAGAGACGCTGTATTTTTATTATTAGTAAATGATAAAGTTCCTGAAATATCTCCCGCAATCGCCACACCAATACCCGCAGGGTTGGTAAGCAACGCAGTACCATCACCACCTAAAGCTCCGTTTGAGCCAGCCATCGCATTGAATTTCGAAGAACCTACCATTGGAGTATTTGAATATACATCAATCGAGTTCCTGATTACTGAAATATCCTGAGCCTGCACAAAAAATGCTGCAGAAATACTCATTATGACTAAAGATTTTTTTAACATTATTTATTAATAGTTATTGAGTTTTTTATTAATTATCTACCACCTGATCTGAAGCCGCCGCCTCCGCCGCCTGATCTCATTCCTCCTCCGCCAGAAGAACCACCGGATCTAAATCCGCCGCCGCTGCTTCCAGAGTTGAAACCTCCTGATCTGAAACCACCGTTATCGTTTGATCTTGGCTGAGATTGTTGGTTATAGTTTGGTCTTGTATTATAATTAGGTCTTTGTTGATAGTTAGGATTTCTTGTTCCAGACTGATTTCTGAAACCACCGTTCATAGTTCCTTGTCTGTAACCACCATTGGTCGTCCCCTGTCTGAAACCGCCATTGTTATTTCTGAAACCACCCTGACCTTGACCATTTCTCATGCCAGAACCATTGTTGCCGTTTCTGAAACCAGAACTGTTTCCATTATATTTATTGATCCCTACTGTATTGTTTGTAAATCCTCTTCCGTTTGCACCACTTCTTCTGTAAACAGGTCTGTAGTAGTTACCACCCCAATATCCTGCGCCACCGTACCAGCCGCCATAACCTCCATATCCCCAGTAAGGATTATACATTCCCCAGTAAGGAGAATTCCATCCCATACCCCAATATGGATTGTATCCGCCCCATCCCCAAGAGCTTCCCCAGCCGAATGACATTCCCATGCCCCAGCCAGATCCCCAGTAAGGACTGTAACCGCCATACCATCCCCAAGGTGAACCCCATCCCATTCCCCAACCCCAAGAGTTGTCGTAGATGTTGGTCTCATTTCCTGCAAAGTTGCCCCAGTCAGAATCTGTGGCATTACCATTGTTATTAGAATTAATCCATGAATCATATCTGGTTTCGTATTCTGCAGAGTTGATTTGAGAATTTTCTACAATACTGGATTCCGGATAGTAGTCATAATACTCTCCTACTCTGTTTCCCTGATCACCATTGATGATCACACCTTCGGGTAGTGTATCTTTATTAGGATCATAATATACCCCGTCAGTTTCACTATAACCTCCTACCTGAGCACCACAGGACATTAATAGTAAACCACCTGCAACAGCTAAAACCCCTTTAGACTTTAGCATCCCAAGTAAATTTTTATGTATATTTCTTTTCATGATAATGTAAAAATTTTTAATTTAAATTATATTTGCAATCTGTACCAAAAATATACCAATTATTGGTTACAAATATCTATCAAAAATAGATTTTTATTTTTAGATTACAATAATATAGAAAAGTTAAAAATATTAAAATAAAATTAATGGCAAAATTAACCTCAAGAAGCGAAGATTACAGCAAATGGTATAATGAATTGGTTGTAAAAGCAGATTTAGCTGAAAACTCGGGAGTGCGGGGATCGATGGTTATAAAACCTTACGGATATGCGATCTGGGAAAAAATGCGTGACGAAATGGATAAAAGATTCAAAGAGACCGGTCACGTTAATGCTTACTTCCCGCTATTCGTTCCCAAGAGTTTATTTGAAGCTGAGGAAAAGAATGCTGAAGGTTTTGCCAAAGAATGCGCAATTGTAACCCATTACCGTTTAAAAAACGATCCTGATAATCCTGGGAAGCTGATTGTTGATCCGGATGCAAAATTAGAAGAAGAGCTTATTGTACGTCCTACTTCAGAAGCCATCATCTGGAATACTTATAAAGGCTGGATTCAATCTTACAGAGATTTGCCGATTTTGATTAATCAGTGGGCAAATGTTGTCCGTTGGGAAATGAGAACCCGTTTATTTTTAAGAACTTCCGAATTTTTGTGGCAGGAAGGTCACACAGCTCACGCTACAAAGGATGAAGCTTTGGAAGAAGCAGAAAAAATGAATAACGTTTATGCAGATTTTGCAGAAAAATTCATGGCAATGCCTGTAATTATGGGTGTAAAAACTCCGTCTGAGAGATTTGCAGGTGCAGATGACACCTATTGCATCGAAGCATTGATGCAGGATGGAAAAGCACTTCAAGCTGGAACTTCTCACTTTTTAGGTCAAAATTTCGCAAAAGCATTTGATGTGAAATTCACCAACAAGGAAGGAAAAATAGAGCACGCTTGGGCAACATCCTGGGGAACTTCAACACGTTTGATGGGTGCTTTGATCATGACGCACTCTGATGATTTCGGATTGGTTTTACCTCCTACTTTAGCTCCGATTCAGGTGGTGATTGTTCCTATTTTCAAAGGTGAAGAGCAGTTAAATCAAATCAGTGAGGTTGCTTTAGAAATTCAGAATAAATTAAAATTAAAAGGAATTTCTGTGAAATTTGATGACGATACTCAAAACAAACCGGGCTGGAAATTTGCCGAATACGAATTAAAAGGTGTGCCTTTGAGAATTGCAATGGGTCAAAGAGATTTAGAAAATAAATCTGTCGAAATCGCAAGAAGAGATACCCTTACGAAAGAAACACGTCCATTGGAAGGTTTAGATTCTTACATTGAAGATCTTTTGAAAACCATCCAGCAAGATATGTATACCAAAGCTTTTGACTTCAGAAAAGACAATATTACAAAAGTTGACACGTATGAGGAATTTAAAAAAGTTTTAGAAGAAAAAGGAGGTTTCATCTATGCACATTGGGACGGAACAGATGAAGAAGAAGCACAGATAAAAGATGAAACTAAAGCTACAATCCGTTGTATTCCTTTGGATGATGATATCGAAGAAGGTGTTTCTCTAATTTCAGGAAAACCATCAGCCAGACGAGTTTTATTTGCGAAAGCATATTAACATCCAGCTTAATAAAATTAGGAAATCTTTAAAAATTGATGAAATTTTTAAAGATTTTTTTTTGAAATTAACATTTGGATAGATTTTTGATTAAATTTATATCACATTAATCAAATAATTTATTATGTCATTAAACATTATTGATCTTATTAAAGGACAGCTTGGTTCTGCATTGGTAACACAGGCTGCATCGCAATTAGGCGAAAGTGAATCCGGTATTTCAAAAGCTATCGGAGGTTTGTTACCCGCAGTTGTGGGAGGTTTGGCGAACAATTCAGATAATCCGGCAGTTTTAGATGCAATTCAGGCTGCACCTTCGCAGGGAATTTTAGGAAATTTACCTGAACTTGCATCTAACAATACTTGGGTACAGAGTTTGTTATCTTCTATTTTTGGTGATAAACTTGGTGGATTAGTCAATTCTATTGCAACCTATGCTGGGATAAGTAATAATTCTTCATCTTCATTACTTAATTTAGTCACAGGAGCAACTGTGGGTGCAGTAGGAAAATACGCAGCAGATAATAATCTTGATCAGTCAGGAATTTCAAGTTTACTGAATGATCAGAAAGGTATCGTTTCATCATTGCTACCAGCAGGACTTTCTTTAGCATCTTTAAATGTTGGAGACTGGGCAAAAGGATATAAGTTTGATAATGATAATGATGCCATTAAAACTTCTCCAGTTTCTACACCTACTCCGACGCCAACTCCTGCTTCAAATGAGGAGCCTAAAATCGAAGTAACGAAAAGTGTTGCTGATGGCGGAACTTTTCCGGAAAGACCTACAACTTCTGACGGCGGATCAATCTGGAAATGGCTTTTACCTTTACTATTATTGATTGCTGCGTCTTACTTTTTATGGAAGCAGTGCAATAAGAAAGAAACCACTACAACGACAACTGTTGCAGGTGATTCTTTGAATACAACAACAGATAGTTCTTCAATGCAGAATGACACTGCGACCACAATGACAACTACTAAAGTTGATGAAAATATCGATTTAAACGGTACAGCATTAAAAGGTTATAAAGGAGGAATGGAAGACAACATGATTACTTTCCTGAAAAGCGGATCTTATGCAAGTGCAGCTGATGATGCAGCTTTAAAAGATAATTGGTATAATTTTGATCACGTTAACTTCAAAATGGGAAGCTCAACAGAATTGGAGGCAGGTTCTCAAGGTCAGTTAGAAAATTTAGTAGCTATTTTAAAAGCATATCCTGAAGCTAAAATCAAAATTGGCGGATATACTGATAAAGTCGGTAACGAGGCTAACAATGTAAAACTTTCCGGTGAAAGAGCTACTTATATCAAAGATTGGTTATCTAAACAAGGTGTTGGAGCACAAGTGACAGGAGCAGATGGCTACGGAAGTCAGTTTGCGACAGTTGATGCAGCTGCAACAGACGAAGAAAGAGCTGCCGACAGAAAAATGGCAGTAAGATTTACAAAATAATCTTATTTAAATATCAAATTAAATCCCGAAGGAATATTTTCGGGATTTTTTATGTGAATACCTTTTTCATTTCATTTATTTAATTAAATTTGTTAGTCATTTCTAACAATATGAAACTTCAGTATGAAAAACGCCTGGCGAAAAGATAAAACATCCCACTCATTACCTGAGGTCTTCTCCTCAATCTCAATACCTAAAGGTTCAGGTTTCTGGCGAAAATACCTTGCATTTGCCGGACCCGGCTTAATGATCGCCGTAGGATATATGGATCCCGGAAACTGGGCAACAGATATTGCAGGAGGAGCACAGTTCGGGTATACTCTGCTTTCAGTGATTTTAATATCCAATATTTTCGCAATGGTTTTGCAGCATTTATCTGTAAAATTAGGTGTAGTTGCAGAAAGAGATCTTGCACAAGCCTGTAGAGATCATTTTAAACCTACCACAAATTTTATACTCTGGGTTTTCTGCGAAATTGCCATTGCCGCCTGTGATTTAGCAGAAGTCATTGGTTCTGCGATTGCTTTAAATTTACTTTTTGGAATTCCGTTAACATGGGGAATTGTCATTACAACTATTGACGTGCTGATCATTTTACTGCTTCAGGCAAAAGGTTTTCGCTGGATCGAAAGTATTGTCGGAGGTCTTATATTTATCATTCTCGCATGTTTTGGATATGAAATTATCATTTCCAAACCTGAAATCAATGCAATTTTAGGAGGCTTAATTCCACAGAAAGAAATCATTACCAATCCTGCCATGCTCTACATCGGGATAGGAATTCTGGGGGCAACAGTAATGCCTCACAATCTTTATCTCCACAGCAGTATCGTTCAAACCAGAGATTATACGAGAGATACAAAAGGAAAAAAAGAAGCGATAAAATTTGCAACTTTAGACAGTACAGTGTCGCTATTGCTGGCATTTTTTATCAATGCTGCAATTTTAATTCTGGCGGCTGCAACTTTTCACACAACCGGAAATAAACACATTGCAGATATCAATGATGCCTACAAAATGTTGACACCGATTTTAGGTGCATCAATGGCAAGTATTGCTTTTGCGATTGCACTTTTAGCCTCCGGACAGAATTCTACACTTACAGGAACACTTGCCGGACAAATCGTAATGGAAGGTTTTCTAAATATCAGATTAAAACCTTGGTTGCGAAGACTCATCACCAGATTAATTGCTGTAATTCCGGCATTGATTGTGACCATTATCTATGGCGAACAGGGCACGACTGATCTTTTGGTCTTAAGTCAGGTAATTTTGTCAATGCAGTTGAGTTTTGCGGTTGTACCATTGGTGATGTTTACTAATGACAAAGCCAAAATGGGAGAATTTGCAAACAAACCTTTTCTGAAAATCTGTGTCTGGATTATTTCCGGTGTCATTATTATTCTGAATCTTTATCTTTTATATCAAACGTTTTTCGGAGAATAATTTTTGAGATGATTGCAAATCGTCAATTTAGCATCAAATCATTTTTTTAGAGCTTTTTCCCGCTTTCCGTTGCAATCTTTTTTTTCAAAAAAGGATTTCCACTGCAATCGGGGCTAGGGTTTCAGTCAATTTTTCAACATTTGACTAATGACAATATCTGCCTAAATGTCCTGATTTTTTCTTTGGCAAAATCTTTGACAAACATGGAGTATAAAAAGTTATTGAAACATGGAAAATCAGGATATCAACGAAGAAAATATCAATAATCAGGAAGAAAACATCACTCAAACTGAAGAAACAACACAGGAAAATGTGACAGAAGCGCCTACTGCCGAAGAACTTTTGGCAGAAGAAAAAGACCGTTACATCAGATTGTACGCAGAGTTTGAAAACTATAAAAAAAGAACATCAAAAGAGAAGATGGAATTCTTCACTTATGCCAACCAGGAAATGATGGTTTCTATGTTAGGCGTTTTAGATGATTTTGAAAGAGCTTTAAAAGAAATTGCCAAAAATGGCAATCCTACCGATCTTCAGGGCGTTGAATTGATTTATCAGAAATTCAAAAGCAAACTGACTGAGAAAGGTTTAAAAATAATGGAAGTAAAAGCAGGAGATAGTTTCAATGTAGACTTCCACGAGGCGATTACTCAAATCCCTGCACCTTCGGAAGATTTGAAAGGTAAAATTGTAGATGTGATCGAAACAGGATATACTTTAGGTGACAAAGTAATTCGTTTTGCAAAAGTGGTAACAGGAAATTAATTATCAGTAATGGGTAATAAGCAATCAATATTTGATTACTTATTACCCATTACTCATTACTTATAAAAATATGTCAAAGAGAGATTATTACGAGGTTCTTGAGGTCAGCAAATCTGCGAGTGCCGACGAAATAAAGAAAGCATACCGAAAAATGGCAATCAAATATCACCCTGATAAAAATCCGGGCGATAAGGAAGCTGAAGATAAATTTAAAGAAGCAGCAGAAGCTTATGAAGTACTGAGTGACGACAACAAGAAAGCGCGTTATGACCAATATGGTCACGCAGGAGTTGGCGGAGCAGGAGGTTTTGGCGGCGGTGGTTTCGGCGGTGGAATGAATATGGAAGACATCTTCAGCCAGTTTGGTGACATCTTCGGTGGCGGTGGTTTCGGAGGATTCGGCGGTGGCGGCGGTGGTCGTCAGCAGGTGAAAGGTTCTAATTTGAGAATCAGAATCAAGCTGAATCTTGAAGAGATGGTAAACGGAACTCAAAAAACTCTTAAAGTAAAAAAAATGAAGATGGCAGAAGGCGCCACTTCAAAAACATGTCCTACGTGTAACGGAGCCGGAGTTCAGATGAAGGTGATGAACACGATGTTCGGACAGATGCAGACTCAGACTACTTGCGGAACCTGTCAGGGAATCGGTAAAGTTGCCGATAAAATTCCTGCAGGAGCCAATGCACAAGGTTTAATAAAAGATGAAGAGGAAATTACCATCAACATTCCTGCAGGTGCAAGAGACGGCATTCAGCTGAATGTGAGAGGAAAAGGAAACGATGCGCCATTTGGCGGCGTTCCGGGAGACTTACTTGTGATTGTAGAGGAAGAAGTAGATAAAACCATCAAAAGAGAAGGTGATAATCTTCATCAGGAGCTGTACGTTTCTTTTGCTGAAGCAGCTTTGGGAACGAAAAAAGAAATCCCGACCGTTGGCGGAAAAGTAAAAATTACCGTTGATGCAGGAACTCAATCCGGAAAGATATTGAGATTGGCAGGAAAAGGCTTACCAAGCATCGACAGCTACGGAAAAGGTGATATGTTTATCCACATCAATGTATGGACCCCACAGACGCTGAATAAGGAACAGAAAGATTTCTTTGAAAAACAAATGTCAAGCGGTGATATGGTTGCAGAGCCATCCGGAAAGGAAAAAACTTTCTTTGATAAAGTGAAGGATTTATTCAACTAAATAAAAAAAGAGGCTTTGCATAAGTCTCTTTTTTTCACTTTAATCTAATTTTTAATTTTATATATTTAAAGGTAGAAACTCAATATGAACTATCAACTTCAGCTTCGCACACCAGATTCTAATGGTAATCTTGTTTTTAATACAATTGTCTTTGATGCTTTCAAAGTAAATATTGTAGAAAGATATTATGGTTTGGTTCCAAAATCATGCGATGTGTTATTTAAGGTCAGAACTTTAGATGACCAACTTATCAAAAGAAAAGACGGACACGTAAAACTCAGAATTAAGGATGAAGATTACAATACTTATAAAACCTTAATCAAAGTTTTCAGTACTTACGAATACAAAAACAAGCTCATTAGCAGAAATGATGCACAACAAGACTTTGTTCATTTTATTTTGAGATTGGTGATTATGAATTATAATTTAAATTAAAAAATTTCTGTATTTCTATAAGCAATTACTGAAATAGAGCATCAATCAGTTTAAATAGATAATAAACGGTATTTATTTTATCACGACAGCAAAAACTCAGGTGAAAAAATTCATCTGAGAAGTTTAAAATATGTGAATTAAAGTATCTGCTTTAAGTTTGATTCAGACCAGAGATGTACGGATTAAATTTAAAGCAGATACTTTAATTTATTGTTGAGAAAAACCAAAGCAAAGCTTATCGGAATCAATAACAACAAGAAAATCAAGACTTTAAAAGATTGAATTTCTATATAAAAACTTGATTTCATGATCAGCGGATGTACAACATAAATCGCTGTTGAAAGGTTTGCTAAAATTTTGGTGTTGGTTTTAATGTAAACATTTTTAAAATATAAAAACACTAAAGGACAGGCAAATAGCAACGAAAATAAGATATCTGTACTTTCTGCACTTACCGAATAATAATTGAAAAATGCTTCTGACATCACACAAAAAACCGATAGGATCAACAATAGATAAGAATTTTTATATGTTGACAGATCTGTCTGGTGTCTGTTAATTAAAAAACCAATGGTCAAAAAAGGGAAACACACAAAGAGAAAATTTCGATAGAGAAGATACATATTCAAAACCGAATCCTGTTCTTTTTCGAAATAATGAAGATTTCCTAAGATCTGTACTCCATAGCCGATCAAAAATAAAAATACTGCAAGAAAAAACAGTAAAGAAGAATTTTGTTTTCGCAACAGAAAAAGAATAACTCCCGAAAAACAGGTTCCGATCAGATACCATAAATGATGATAACCAAAAATCAGGGTCAATAACACCTGTTCATTATCCTTCCAATACGATATGTAAATCATCATCCAGATTGTGTACAAAAGAAACGTTCTGAAAAGCCATTTTTTAAGCTTCTTAGAATGATCTATGTGAAAGAAATAAAATCCTGTAATGACTAAAAAAACGGGAACAGCTATTCTAAAAAGTCCATTCACCAAGACATAACTTAAAACCGGATAAGTTTCTTTGAGAAAATTCATGTGCAGAAACACGACAAAAAATGCCAGTATAATTTTTAAAATATCAATTGTTAAATTTCTACCCATAAACGAAGACAACTAAACTATTTATACTGAATTTCCAGATGTTTCTTAAGCACAAAAGTAAATGAAATTTCATTAAAAAATAAATCCTGCCTCGACTTGAATCAAAGCAGGATATTGATATTTTATCATTAAACTATTTCTTGGTTACTAAAGAATACCCTTTCTTTCCCACTGTGAACAGTGCAACCCCTACTAAACCACCAGCTAAACCAAAAACCACCTGTTTCAGTATTGCAGGCCACGTTGGTAAAAAATGATGAAGATAATCTATTCTGTGGGCAAAAATTTCACCTGCAACCATGATCAATGCAACAGTACCGATCACACCCAAAGATTTTATAATCCAAGGCAAAGCATCAACCAGAAACTGACCAAGCTTGGCAAAAAAACCTTTTCCGTTGCTTTTTTTAATTAATTTAAACCCTGCATCATCCATTCTCACGATAAGGGCAACAATTCCGTATACACCTACTGTAGCAATGAATGCCACCAAACTTGTCACGAGAATTTGGGTGATAAACGGATGACTTTCTTCTAAAACCGTCCCCAAAGCGATGATTACGATTTCTATAGATAAAATAAAATCAGTGGTTATTGCAGATTTTATTTTTGACTTTTCAGAATCTTCGGCGCTTTCTTCTTTTTCGCTTTCTTCTATTACTTCATGCCCTTCTTTCTTTCGGTGAAATAAAAATTCAATGATTTTTTCTACACCTTCAAAAGCAAGATAAAAGCCTCCCAAGATCAGAACGTAATTGATTGCAGGCTGATACAGCCAGTTGAGCAGAAATACGACAGGAAGAATAATCAGTTTATTGATAAATGAACCTTTTGTAATTGCCCAAAGCACAGGAATTTCCCGCGAAGACATAAAGCCAGTTGCTTTTTCTGCGTTTACCGCTAAATCATCTCCTAAAATTCCCGCTGTTTTTTGAGTTGCAATTTTGCTTGTTACAGCAACATCATCCATTAAAGCAGCGATATCGTCTAAAATCGCAAAAAAACCAGAAGCCATAATATTTTAATATTTTTTTAATAGTGGTTAAAATCCAGACAAAAATAATGTTTTAATTTGGGATTGGGGATTGTTTTTAGTTGAGGATTTTTCATGAAAATGATATTGATGAAAAAAATTATTAAAATTCATTTATAAAAATAAGATCAAACAGAACATTATCTGAAGAGTTTGTCATTTTACAAAATCTAAGCTTAATATTTTAGATGCTTCCTGTATGACAACATTATATAAATTTTGAGGTAATGATTTATTTCAACAGATCTAAACAAATAATTTCCTTTAAAAAAAATATTTTCTTCTTACCTTTACTCTATGAAAAAGCTGATTCTCAATTACCATTTCTTTGTTTTAGGATTGATAGGCTTAGTATTAAATTCTTGTAATTCTAAATTTCGCGTTTGGGTGGGGAAAGACAGTCAGAAAATTTACAATCTAAAATATGGTGAACACAAACGTCAGAAAATGGATGTTTTTCTTCCTGCAGAGTATACTCAGGATTCGCCAGTTGTTTTAATTGTTCACGGGGGAGCCTGGAAATATGGTAGAAAAGAACATATGATCAAAATTCAGAAAATGCTTTTTGAAAATAATATTCCAAGCATTAATATGAATTACCGCTTGGTTTCCAAACATTTAACTTACAAAGAACAACTTGAAGACATCAATTCTGTCATTGAAAAATTCAATTCTTTAGCAGAAAAGGCTGAGCTTTTACCGGACAATTATATTCTTTTGGGCGAAAGTGCAGGAGGACATTTAGCATTACTCTACGGCTATCAGAATTCAGATAAAATCAAGAAAATTATTTCGCTGAGCGGTCCGACTGATTTTTATTCGCATGAGTACTTGAATTCATTTTATT
The DNA here is from genome assembly GCF_058310155.1 of Chryseobacterium sp. DT-167. Classification (NCBI taxonomy): domain Bacteria; kingdom Pseudomonadati; phylum Bacteroidota; class Flavobacteriia; order Flavobacteriales; family Weeksellaceae; genus Chryseobacterium; species Chryseobacterium sp. DT-167. The sequence continues at coordinate 91,544 of NZ_JBZEEQ010000010.1, forward strand.
CAAAATACACATCAGGAACAGTTCAGAAAATGGTGGGAAGCAAATTTGAGAGGAAAAATCTGTCTGATGAATTTCAGAAAGCAAGTCCGATTGCCAATATTACAAATGTTCCGACACTTTTGTTTCAGGGAAATCAGGATTTTCTGGTAAACCAAAAGCAGGGATTGGCATTAGATTCTGCCCTGACAGCAAGGAACGTTCCTCACAAATTGGTTTTTATGGAAAACACGGGTCACGCACCGAGATTTTTCAGTAAAAAGAAAAGAGACAGCATCATTTATCCAAATATTCTGGAATGGATAAAAAAATAACCTGCTTTTGAGCAGGTTATTTTTTTTATATTTTAAAGTCTGTTTAAAATCAATTTTAATATTTTTAAAAAATATTTGTCCTTCCGGACAATCTCAGCAATGAAATTAGAACGTTTAGATTTCTCCGGAAGGACAAACATTCTTTTTATTTTTTTAAAATAATTATTTCTCTTTATCGATCAGGTCTTCCAAAGTCTCATCCTCCAGTTTCGGATTTTCTTTTGGTGCTCCCAACATAAATTTAAGAATCACCGGTAAGGTTGTAATCAACACAATAACAATGATGATGTATTCTAATTTTTTCTTAAGATCAATCCCGAATTGTACCGCAAACAGCTCATTCAGATAATGTCCTGCAAAAATCAGCAAGAAAGACCACAAAACACCACCGATGATATTGTCTCTGAGGAAATCTTTTTTATCCATCTTTACAATTCCGGCGATGATGGGTGTAAAAGTTCTTACCACGGGTAAAAATCTTGCCATGATGATAGCTAAAGCTCCGTTTTTTTCAAAAAAATCGTGTGCCTGATAAAGATATTTCTTTTTAAATAAGAACGTATCTTTTTTGTTATATAAAGCCGGTCCTGTTTTGTTTCCAAACCAATACCCTACCTGATTACCGATAATTGCCGCCACCGCTACTGCAGAAGCCAGAATAGTAGTATCTAAGAAATCACTTCCTGTAGATCCGAAGGTCTCTTTGATGATTTCGACCGCATAAATTCCTGAAACAAACAACAGTGAATCTCCCGGAAGGAAAAACCCTACAAATAACCCTGTCTCGGCAAAAATGATAAACAAAATAAGCCAAAACCCACCCATTTTTATATAAAATTCAGGGTTTAATAAATCTCTCCAGCTATTGAAATCTTCCATAAGTAATGATGATGAACAAAAATAAGCTTAATAAAATTATGCTGAAAATATATTAGCATATTTTAACAGAAATGTAAACATGATATTTTAAAGGTCGAGATCATCATCTGAAACCGCCGTTCCATCTGCCATCAGAAAGGCTTTGAGGAAAGGGGTGAGATTTCCGTTCATTACTGCATCAACATCTGAAGTTTCATGACCGGAGCGAACGTCTTTTATCAATTTATAAGGATGCATTACGTAATTTCTGATCTGGCTTCCCCACTCGATTTTCATTTTGCCGGCTTCGATTTCGTTACGGGCTTTTAACCGTTCTTCCAGTTCCATTTCGTATAGTCTGGATTTCAAAAGCTGCATTGCTTTTTCTTTATTCTGAAGCTGAGAACGCGATTCTGAGTTTTCGATGATAATTCCTGTTGGTGCATGACGAAGACGAACCGCAGTTTCTACCTTGTTCACGTTTTGTCCACCCGCTCCGGAACTTCGCATTGTTTCAAATGAAATATCGGCAGGATTGATGTTGATCTCAATTGTATCATCTACCAAAGGATAGACATAAACTGAAACAAAACTTGTGTGACGTTTTGCATTAGAATCAAAAGGTGAAATTCTTACCAGCCTGTGAACACCGTTTTCTCCTTTCAGATAACCAAAAGCAAATTCACCTTCAATTTCTAAGGTTACCGTTTTCACTCCTGCAACTTCCCCTTCCTGATAATTGAGTTCTCTGATTTTATAACCTTGTTTTTCTGCCCACATTGTGTACATTCTCATCAGCATTGCCGCCCAGTCGCAACTTTCAGTTCCTCCTGCCCCGGCTGTAATCTGCAGAACCGCTGACAGCTCGTCCCCTTCATTGGAAAGCATGTTTTTAAATTCCAGATTTTCAATTTTCTCCATCAAAAGCGGAAAGCTTTCGTCGAGTTCTTTTTCAGAATCCGGATCTTCTTTTGCAAATTCCATCAAAACCTGCAGATCTTCAAACTGAGTGTTGATCTCTTCATAATCTTCTACCCATTTTTTCTTTGAACGGAGCTGTTTCAAAAAAACCTCAGCAGTTTTAGGATTATCCCAAAATTCCGGAGCCGCAGTTTTTTCATCATCATTGGAGATTTCTATCTTCTTTTTATCGATTTGAAGATATTTATGAAGGTCTTCAATTCTTGATTGAATTTCTTTTATCTGGTCGTTATTGATCACGAATATTTCTTTTTTGCAAAAATAAGATTTAAAATTGAGAGTTTATAATTCCCGAAATTTAGGTTTGAACAATTTCAGCTTATTTTTTGTGATAATGCAAAATCATTTTGTGAATTAAATCACTTTAAATTTCATTGGTGTTACATACAAAAACCGCTTACAAGTAAACGGTTTGAGTAATTTTTAAAGCGTTTTCTAATTAAAGAAACTATTTTTTGACAATTTTCTGAGAAAAAGATGTTCCGTTTTTATTTTTTAAAACAATGATGTAAATTCCTTTATTTAAAAATGATAAATCCATTTTTGGTTGCGGTTGTAAATTCTGTTTAATGGTTTTTCCTGACACATCTAAAACATCAATGGAAACGATATCTGAAATATTTTCAAAATTTAGTTCGCTTGAAAACGGATTAGGATAAACTGTTTTTTCTCTCACCAATTTTGTGTCAGAAACTGAAAGCTGAGTTGTCTGTACCGAGATTGCAAAAATATTCATCACTGTTACTTCAGTAGACGTTTTTTTGAATGTGACAGATATGATGGGTTTAGATTGGTTCGAAGCACTGATAGCTAAAGGAATCTGATAAATTCTTGGATTGATTCCTCCTCCCGCATCCAAAGCATTTGACGCTCTGTTAATTCTGCCGATTCCCTGTATTGCAAAGCTGCTTCCACCATACCAATCCTGAAAAGTTGTACTTGAAAAAACCTGCGAAGTCCCATCCTGAAAATTAACCGTAATATCGCCAACCGAAGGACCGCTTCCGCTCACAGCGAGTACATATACATTGTTTGCAGTATACGGAGTTGTCAAAGTAAGAGTTCCCGTGTCGTTTGCATTGGGAAGTCTTAAAGAATTATTGGCAGAATAAGAAGCCAGCTGATAGGATAATCCGCTTGTTGTTGCCACTGCAGAAGTGATAAGTCCGGTTTCGGGCAATCCGTAAGTAAGAGCTGTAGCCGATGAATTTACTTTAAAATCTTTTGACATATACGCAAAATTATCTGTATCCTTGTCTAAACTTGCAGTTGTAGAACTTAACGCTGATCCTACTCCATTTGCAATGACATCTGCATTGAATCCTGAGAGTGATAATTTTTGGTAAGTTTGGGCATTTACCTGAGTCAAAGTAAAGATAATGCCAAGAGAGAAGAGTTTTCTTTTCATAAATTTTCGTATTAATTTTTGATTAGTTTTTATTTAAATGAGTCATGTTCAGTTTTATGTTTTTGCAGAGTGAAATTTTGAAAATCAGGATAATTTCAAATCACCTGGTACAGGAAAACATGAACAAATATAGAAGAGCCGTTGTTAAATGCACTACTCTAGACATACTCTACAATAAAAAACGGCTACTCAATAAATACTTACTGATCTTTAAATTGATTATTTTATGTCGTTTGAAGAATCCAAAGACATTATAAGACAGAATTTATCGAATGATAAAAACTTATTATCACTAATAAAATAAAATCATCCGATAATTTACAAAGCTGATTAATGGAAAGGAAAACTCTTAAATACTGAATAAAAAATAAGAAATACTACAAGTCAGCCAAGAAAAAATCGCTCTATTTTTATACTTGACTTAAATAAAAGTTTCAAACTTATTCTTCATCACCATCATTATGCTGAAAACCGATCGCTCTTCTCGGCTCTTCCACAATACGGTATGTTTCAAGTTCAGTTTTTAATGCATTGATTCTTGTTTGAAAATCTTCGGGATTATTGATAATAACATCTGCCAAAAATCTTGCGATCTGCTCCAGATACTCTTCTGTAAGCTTACTTGCAGCGTCACGTAACGCAGCACTCAGAATTTTCTGATCGATTACCAATTTTTCGTTTCTGTTTTTTTGGTAGAGATTTTTTATACGTTTTTTCAGACTTTGGGTAAAATCGATGAGCATGGTATTGCTGAAAACTTTCATTTTTGAAGCAATATTATTCCAGAATGGGATTTTGTCGGCTTTATTATTTTTTAGAATCTTGTACAAAAGCGAGTCTTCTTCCAGACCTTTTGTCATCATATATAAAATGATTTCAGACCTTTCGGAAGCATTTGGAGGAAACACGGGAACCAAAACATCAAATCTTCCGGGTGCCATAATTTCTTTATCAATCTCTGAAACAGAATTGGCAGACCCGATCATCAGAAGATCTTCTTTTTCAAATTTGCTGATATAATGAAGGATAATTTCCTGAGCTTCCAGATTACATGAGGGAATGTCTTTCTCTGCTTTTCTCTCAGTCATAATTTGATCAAAATCATCCATAAAAAGCAAAACTTTGTCGGCATTCATCGTATTGACCAAGAAATCATTGAAATCGGTTTTGTTTCCGTCTACGTAAGAAGTTCCCAAATAATTCTTTTTTACTTCCTTAAAATTATAGTTGATAATTTCAGCAATTTTATTTGCCCAGAAAATTTTACCACTTCCGGGAGGTCCGTAAAGAATAATTCCGGCAGGTTTGTGAATTCCCCAGTCTTTGATCTGCTTTTCATTTAAAAAAGGTTCCAGAACCGTAGAAATATAAAAAAACAAATCTCTGTAGCCTATAAAATCACGTTTTTGAAGACTGGTTTTGTACCCAAAATAATCATATACGAATGAATAATTGCCACCCAGTTTCTGATCAATCCCATAACTGGAAATCGATGAGCGGAAAAACCCGTTATCAAAAATATTGGGATCTGTATCTTTGATTGCCTTTTCTATTTTTTCTTTTGGCTGATTGATGGTTTTAGCAATGTGATCCAGGGTTTTATTTTTGTCTAAATCTTTTTCATAATCTCTCAGAAAATCTGCATTTTCACGGGCAAACTTTTCAAAATCTTTTTTCACCTCAAAATTAGTTGAGATACAGTCACTTAAATCAAGATCAAAATCCTGGATAAAAAATTTAATGCTTTCCGGCGATACACTGAGTTCTTTTGCAAGTTCTGTTAACTTCATAAATCATCTGTTAGTTCAATCAAATTTAATATTTTAATATTAAAAATTGTTTTTATTTCTGTCTGACTTGTAACATTTCACAAAAAAGAGAGACTTTTTAGAGTATAAACAAACTACATGGAAAAAGTTTTATCAGTCAAAAATCTGACTAAAAGATTCAAGAGAGTCGTTGTCAACAATATTTCCTTTGATGTGGAAAGAGGCAATGTATACGGACTTCTCGGTCCCAACGGAAGCGGAAAATCTACCACATTCGGGATGCTTCTTTCAACCATCAATCCTACAAGCGGCGATTGGTTTTGGTTTGGAAAAAAGGGAACGGATTCTGAAACGCTGAAAAAAATCGGTGCGATCATCGAACAGCCCAATTTTTATCCTTATTTAAGTGCAGAAACCAATCTTAAAATTGTTGCTGAGATCAAAGGAACTCCGTACTCAAGAATTGATGAAGTTTTAAATACAGTGGGACTTTTGGAAAGAAAAAAAGACACTTTTAAAACATTTTCTTTAGGAATGAAACAGCGTTTGGCGATTGCTTCGTCTTTGCTGAATAATCCTGAAGTTTTGATTTTGGACGAACCAACGAATGGTTTGGATCCTGAAGGAATCATTCAGATCAGAGAAATCATCGGAACAATTGCAAAACAGGGGATCACTATCATTATTGCAAGTCACCTTTTGGATGAGATTGAAAAAATATGTAGCCACGTAATTGTTCTGAAAGACGGAAATGCTATCTATTCCGGAGCCGTTGACGGAATGACCAGCAACGATGGCTATTTTGAACTGAAAGCTGACAACAATGCTTCACTTCTGACCGCTTTAGAAGAACTTCAGTGGTTTACCTCAGCAAAAATTGATGGTGAAATCGTTAAAGCACAAGTTCGTGACGATGCTTCGATTTCCGCATCAGGCTTAAATCAGAAACTTGCAGAAAAAGGTATTTTCTTGTCTCATCTGGCTAAGAAAAAACAATCTCTTGAAACCCAATTCCTTGAACTTGTAAAAAACAACAATTAATCATGATGAAATTATTAAAACTCGAATATTACAAAAACCTGAATTACAGACCATTTAAGGTTTTTACGATCCTCTATTTTGCCATTTTGATTGCTCTTCTCTTTATAGGTTTAGCAGATCTTAAGCTTTTTGGAAATCCGATCAACCTGAAAGAACAGGGAATGTACGATTTCCCGGGAATCTGGAATTTTACAACATGGACTGTTGCATTGCTCAAGATATTCTTAGGATTAATCATTGTGTTTTCTATTTCACAGGAATTCAGTAACCGAATGTTTAAGCAAAATACCATTGACGGACTGAGCAGAGAAGAATTCATTGGTTCAAAACTCATTACCATTACGATTTTTACCGTGATTTCTACCGCAATCGTTTTTGCAATCACCTTATTTTTAGGTAAAAACTATTCTACTGTACAGGATTCTGAAATGGTTTTTAAAGAAATATTTTTCATTGGAAATTATTTCGTGAAACTATTTTCTTTTTTCTGTTTCCTTATGTTTTTATCAATTCTTTTAAGAAAATCGGTATTTGTATTTCTGGCATTTTTCGTGATCTGGGTTGGAGAAGCTGTAATCGGAGGAATTGAAGCGTATTCAAGATTAACGGGAATGCAGGGAGCTCAGAGAAATGAAATTCTTCAAAATGAATTTTTCTTCAGTAAGCTTTTCCCATTGGAAAGTATGTCGAGCCTGATTCCAAACCCAATGCTGAGACTGAATATGGCAAAAGCAATGGGTTTAAAGTATGAATTCACTTACCCTACAGAAAGTTTGATTGCCTGTCTCGTTTGGTGCGCCATCTTTATCATTGGCTCTTATTTGATTTTAAAGAGAAGAGACTGGTAACTTTCTTTTTATCAGATATAAATTATTCAAATACTAAAGTGATTCATTATTGAGTCACTTTTTTTATTTAAATTTAAACCCATGATTTCAGGGAAGAAAATATACTATGTTCCGGGATTGATAAGTGCATTATTGATTCCTGTTTTGTTTTGGTATTTCGGAAACCGAAAACTAAATGAACCAATTCCAAATGTTATGGATTTGGGTTTACCTGCAAAATACAATCCTAATATTCCTCTAAAAGAGCAATTCATGACTTTCGAGCCATTAAGAAATTGGAAGTATCAAAAAATAATCGTTGAGCCAAATTCCGCAAAAAACAATTCTAAATTTTACGTTTTAAAACTTAAGGAACTGCAAAAAAGAAATGAAAAAGAAACCGGCATCGAATTTATTTTAGATAACAACAATACTTATGGTGATTTTGCATCTTTACTTAACGATATGGCTATTGCTAAACAAGAAACTTATGGTTTAGATTTAGATAAAACGGGACATATTTTTGCGGGGCATTTTTACAGAGATCCAAATGCAAAAGAGATTGAATATGATTGTTTACTTTGTAATGATGTAATTCGTGATGAATATAAGCCAACATTTTTCGATGATTCTCAATTTTTCATAAAGCAACTTCCAAAAGAAGCGTTATACATAATCTTCGGCTTCTTAATCTTCCTAAACATATCAATGTTCAGCTTTAAAGAAAGATTTTTAAACTAAAAAAAGCTGCCTTTCAACAACTTTTATTTTTATTTTTTCGCTTTTGGTGGGTTTGCATTTCTAGCTTCTTCAAAAAGCCCTGGTTCAATATGACAATATCCACCCGGATTTGCATTAAGATAATCCTGATGATAATCTTCTGCTCTATAGAAATTTTTTAAAGTCTCAACTTCTACAACGACCGGCTTAGAATAATTTTTGGATAATTTTTCAACCTCAGCTTTTACGATGGCTTCTGTATTTTTATCCGTAAAATAAATTCCGCTACGGTAATTATCTCCCACATCATTTCCCTGTCTGTTCAAAGTCGTAGGGTCGATTGATTTAAAATAAAGCTCAATCAATAGTTTCAAATCTACCTCATCTGCGTCGTATTTCACTTTCACAGCTTCCGTAAAACCTGTTGTATGGCTAATAACTTCTTCATACGTAGGATTTTTTGTTTTTCCGTTGGCATATCCTACTTCGGTTTTCACAACTCCTCTCACTTGTTGAAATAAATGTTCAGTTCCCCAAAAACATCCACCTGCGAAGTAAACTTCTTTTACATTGGCTCCATCCATAATGGTCTCATTTTCTTTTTCTTTGTTGATTTCCTTTGTTTTCATTTTTTTTGAATCTCCGCAACCTGCTGCAAATACAGCGATTCCGAGAAACATTCCGAGTAATATGAATATGTTTTTCATTTTTTGTTTGTTATGCTTAATCATTTTGTTGATGTAATTTTTAGAACACTTTAGTTAGATGCAAATTTCACGCTAAAATTAAATTGGATTTTCAAGAATTTTCACAGGACGATTTTACCTAATTATATATACGAAAAAACAAATCAGAACGGTTTTGATTTAAAGTTTAAATGAAAATTTTTGATCATATTTTTCCAAATTTTGGGTTGGTGTTTTTTTGTTGAGTTTGAAAGAATTAATTTTTTAAAAAAATATGTGCTCAAATTGTCATGCCGGAGGAATCTAAACATTTGAATTTCACTGGAAAGATTCCTGCGTAATAACAAAGACGACTTTTGAATAAACATCTTAACTTTAGTAAAAACAATTCAGAACATCTATAAATTCCCAACAACAGTATCTTACAATCACTTAAAAATATTAAATTTGCATCCTTATCAATTTTTTTGATATCAAAAGCTATAAAAAATGACTTCACAGGAAATACGCCAACAGTTTTTAGACTATTTTAAAAGTAAAAACCACCTTATCGTTCCATCAGCACCGATCGTGTTAAAAGACGATCCCACACTGATGTTTTCCAACTCGGGAATGACGCAGTTCAAAGATTTTTTCTTAGGATACAAAACTCCTACAGCACCGAGAATTGCCGATACACAAAAATGTCTGAGAGTTTCCGGAAAGCATAACGATTTGGATGATGTAGGTCGTGATACGTATCACCACACGATGTTTGAAATGCTGGGAAACTGGTCTTTTGGTGATTATTTTAAAAAAGAAGCCATTTCTTGGGCTTGGGAATTGTTGACAGAAGTTTACGGTATCCCTAAAGAAAATTTGTACGTAACCATTTTTGAAGGCGACGAAAAAGAAAATCTTGAAAGAGATACTGAAGCTTATGATTTGTGGAAACAATTTGTTTCTGAAGACAGAATCATCAACGGGAACAAAAAAGATAATTTTTGGGAAATGGGAGCAAGCGGACCTTGCGGACCTTGTTCTGAAATCCATGTAGACTTGAGAACTCCCGAAGAGAAAGCTAAAATCTCAGGTTTGGAATTGGTGAATAATGACCATCCTCAAGTGGTTGAAATCTGGAATCTCGTTTTCATGCAGTTCAACAGAAAAGCTGACGGTTCTCTGGAAAATCTTCCTGCAAGACACATTGATACAGGAATGGGATTCGAGCGTCTTTGTATGGCTTTACAGCAGAAAGAATCCAACTATGATACTGATGTTTTTACGCCGTTGATTGCTAAAGTTGAAGAGCTTTCAGGTAAAAAATATACCGGAATTTTAACCGATGAAAAAGACATTGCGATCCGTGTTGTCGTAGATCACATCAGAGCGGTTTCGTTTGCAATTGCAGACGGACAGTTGCCTTCAAACGGAGGTGCAGGGTATGTGATCAGAAGAATTTTAAGGAGAGGAATTTCTTACGCTTATAGATTTTTAGACAGAAAAGAACCTTTCCTTTTTGAATTGGTGGCCGTTCTTCAAAATCAAATGGGAAAATTCTTCCCAGAGTTGGAAAAGCAAGGAAAATTAGTTACTGAAGTTATAAAAAGTGAAGAAGAATCTTTCTTAAAAACAATAGAAACAGGTTTGTTAAGAGTTGATAAATTAATTCAGCAGACTATTTCTGATGGTAAAAAAGTATTGCCGACGCAGGAGGTTTTTGAATTGTACGACACGTATGGTTTCCCTGATGATCTAACGAGAATTATTGCAGAAGAAAAAGGTTTGACGATTGATATACCTGGATTTAAAGCTAAAAGAAAAGAACAACAAGAACGTTCCAAGCAAGACTCAGCCTCTAAAGTGTACGACTGGGTTGTTTTAGAAGAAAAACCTGAAAATTTTGTAGGTTATGACCAAATTGAAGCGGAAACTTACATTACAAGATATAGAAAAGTAGAAAATAAAGACGGAGAATTTTATCAGGTGGTGTTGAGCAACTCCCCTTTCTATCCTGAAGGTGGTGGACAAATCGGTGATAAAGGTGTTTTGGAAAATGCGGTTGAAAGCTTTGAAGTTTTAGAAACTAAAAAGGAAAACGGATTGATCATTTCCTTAATCAACGGACTTCCGAAAGATGCAGGAGCTGTATTTTATGCTAAAGTAAACGCAACTGAAAGAAAAAATTCTCAGGCAAACCACTCTGTAACCCACTTGTTGCACGAAGCTTTAAGAGAAGTTTTAGGAACTCATGTTGAACAAAAAGGTTCATTCGTGGGTCCTGATTATCTGCGTTTTGACTTCTCGCATTTCAGTAAGATGACGGAGGAAGAATTAGCTTTGATTGAAGAAAAAGTCAATGCAAAGATTAAGGAGAATATTGCTCTTCAAGAGTTTAGAAATATTCCAATTCAGGAGGCAATCGACAAAGGTGCAATGGCATTGTTTGGTGAAAAATACGGCGATAGCGTGAGAATGATCCAGTTTGGAACTTCGAAAGAATTGTGCGGTGGAACTCACGTAAAACATACCAGCGAAATCGGTCATTTTAAAATCAATTCTGAAAGTTCTGTTGCAGCAGGAATCAGAAGGATTGAAGCGATTTCAGGAGACAAATCTGAAGAATATTTCAAGAGTTTAGAAAAACAGGTGGTTGAACTTTCTCAATTGCTTAAATCTAAAGACATCGTAAAATCAATCGAGAAATTAATCGAAGAAAATTCAGCATTGAAATCTGAAGTTGAATCTCTTAAAAAAGAAAAAGCAAAAGGCGAAATCGGTGACTGGAAAACGGCTTACGAACACAAAGGCGACAAACAGCTTTTGGTCAAGAAAACTTCTCTGGATGCAGGTTCGGTAAAAGATATTGTATTCCAGTTGAAGAAAGAGATCCCGACTTCTGTGACGATTGTTTTATCAGATCACGACGGAAAACCAATGATTACCGTTGGAATTTCCGATGATCTGGCTTCAAGTTATCAGGCAGGAACGATTGTGAAAGATTTAGCAAAAGAAATCCAAGGCGGCGGCGGAGGAAATCCGGGCTTCGCAACTGCAGGCGGAAAGAATCTTGATGGTCTGGAAAATGCTTATCAGAAGGCTTTGAATCTTTAATTAATTTACAAGGATATACTACCGCTTTACGGTTGCTATAATGAAGAATCCCTTTCAGTTTTTTGAAAGGGATTCTTTATATATCAAAAATTATTGATGTCCTCATTAAATAAATTACTTAGAACAATTACTATTTTACTTTAGTGTTATCACTTTCAAATACTGCCATCTTATGTTTTGCTCCCCATTGATGCAGTTCTTTGCAAACAGGCATCAGTTCCTTTCCAATTTTCGTTAATTCATATTCAACTCTTGGCGGAACTTCTGCATAGACCGTTCTTATTACTAAACCATCTTTTTCCAATTCTCTTAACTGTAGAGTGAGCATTCTTTCGGTGATATTGGAAATTATTTTTTTTAATTCTCCGAAACGCTTTTTCTCTTTTTCCAACTGTAATAAAATAGGAAGTTTCCACCTGCCTCCCACCAACTGAACGGCGTAGGTAACGTTACAATCGGTAATAAAAATTTTATTCTGATTGTTTGTCGAGGTTTCTTTAGTTTTTGCCATTACTTACATTTTTGTTTGTACCATACAATTGCATGTGTGCTATACAAAGCTAATTGTTTGCTTGTAAATTTGCAATTCAATTAAAAGGAAAAATGAAAACAAATCGTATCAGAGTCGGAATTATAGGTTTAAATCCCGATAGTCATTGGGCATCAAAATCACATATACCGGCATTAAAGTTTTTGGGAGATGATTTTGAAATTCTTGGTGTAGCCAATACGACCTATCAGAGTGCAGAAAGAGCTTCAGAAGCATTCCAAATTCCCTATGCGTTTGAAAATGCAGAAGCACTGATCAACTCGCCAGAAATAGATCTGGTCATCGTTACCGTAAAAGTGCCCTATCATTTTGAGTTGGTAAAAGCTGCATTGGAATCAGGTAAACATGTCTATTGTGAACATCCACTGGGGAATGGCTTGGAAGAAACCAGACTTTTAGCCGAAATAGCTGCGAAACAAAATGTTGTGGCAGTTGTAGGAACTCAGATGGTGGTAGCACCCGAAATTTTGTATTTGAAGCAAATCATTAAGGATGGTTATGTAGGGAAAGTTTTATCTACAACCTTGATTGGTTCGGGCGGAAATTGGGGGAAGGAGACCGTTGCAGATTTATCTTATTTGTCGGATAAAGCAAACGGCGCTACAATGCTGACGATACCATTGGCACATACATTGGCCGGTGTTACCAGTGTATTGGGAAGTTTTTTGGAGCTCAGTTCCAAAATGATAAGCAATTTCGATACGGTGAAAGTATTGGAAACAGGTGAGGTAAAATCGAAAACAGCGGAGGATCAAATTATGGTAATCGGTACATTAGAAAATGGTGCGGCTATTTCTGTACATTATCGGGGTGGCGTTTCACGAGGTACTAATTTATTATGGGAAATTAACGGAACAGAAGGCGACATACAGGTAAGAGGTGATTTAGGGCACGGACAGCTGATGCCCCTATCCATCTTTGGAGCAAAAGGAATTGAGAAAGAACTCCAATTAATGAAAGTCCCTGCGGAGATTATGAATAATTTTCCTGAAGATCCAATAGTAGGAAATGTTGCCCGAATCTATAAGTTGCTCGCAGGCGACATTAAAAACAATACCCGAGAAGCACCTTCCTTTGATAATGCTGTACAACTTTTTGAATTGCTGAATGCTATAGAACTGTCTGCGACGAAGTTCGATTAACGGGGCGTATCTTGTTTCGTGTAAACGGAGTCGTCACTTCGAGTAGAGTTTTGTAGAAACTCGTATCGAGAAGTTTTTGTTTTAAAGACAAGCCTTAAAATCTCTTAAATAAATCCCATTAATCCTCATCACGAGAATTGAAAAACCCAATAATCAGCTTTCTATAAAGCAAATACAGCCAACTATTATTTTTAACAAAAGATTATATTTTCCGTTATGGTTTTGTAACCTTCTTATCAATAGTTTTGTCTTATTAATAAAAAACTCGATGACCAAACTTCTATCTCCGCTCTTTTTATTTTTTGTGGTGTTCTGTTTCGGGCAGACTTCAGTGAAAGTTTTCAGTAAAACCGATAAAAAACCGATTCGTGATGCAGCCGTTTACTGCGACGATAATCTTTTGGGAAAAACCAATTTTGACGGCGTCTTATCTTTTAAAACAAAATGTAAGAAAGTTGAAATTCTCGCAAGTAATTTTGAAGATGTCACTGTTGACGTTAAAAAAGCAATGGAAGTGGCGATGCAGCCGCTGTCTGAAAAACAGAGCAATATTGATAAAGTGGTGATCACCGATAAAAGTGATCCGCGTGCACTTAGAATTCTGGATGAAGTGAATAAAAGAGAAAAAGAAAACTCGCCCAAATCTTTAGATACTTACAATTTCAAATCGTACTCGAAATTTTCGATTGATGTCGATAAAGATTCAATTGATACTTTTAAAAATTTCCTCGAAACGAGAAAAGATTCTCTTTCGAAGGTTGATAAATCAGAATTTAAGCAAAAAGAAAGCGAAAAGAAGGATTCTCTGATCGGCGAAGATCTGCTCGACGCTACCCAGGAAAGTCAGATGTTTCTTTGGGAAAAAGCGACGGAGTATAAATATTCTCAGAAGTTCGGCGAGAAAACCAACATCATCGACAACAGAATGTCGGGTTTTAAAAATCCGATTTATGAGGCTGTGGCGATTAATCTTTCTCATCTAGACAGAACTCCAAGACAGTTGAGACCGGAAAACAGAAAGCTTTTTAATTATTATCTGTCGGATACTTTGCAATTAGACGGCAGAAAAACTTATGTCATCAAATTCAAGGAAATCACCGACAAGAAAAAGCAGAATCCGAGAAAGTTTAACGGAAAAATCTATGTGGATTCCGAAACATATGCGCTGAAAAAGTTTGAAAGTGCCAGTAGAAAGAAAAGCGAAGCCGACATTGTCTCTGTCTGGAAACCGATTGATGGAAAATGGTTTCTTGATTATGAAGACATCAAGCTGAAAATGGGCGACCAGACATTTAATACTTCAAAAAAAGACAGCATAAAAACGGATACTTTAAAGAAAGGCGAAAAACTGAGCGACCGAAAAAAATACAACCAAAAAACTTTCGGAAATTATCTGTATGTGAAAAACCGTTTCTTCGATTTCCAACTGAATGAAGCGCAGAAAGCATCTGAATTTAAAGGCTATTCTCTGGAGGTGAAAAATGCTGACGGCAGTCTGCTTCAGCAATACAGAACCGACAGCCTGACCGCAAGAGAAAGCGCAACGTATGTGAAGATCGACAGCTTTGTACAGAAACATGATTTTGAAAAGAAACTGAGTTTTCTGACCCAATTGATGCGAGGAAATCTGCGTTACAAAATGATAGATTTTGACCTGACTAAATTTTTCAGCTACGATAAATATCAGGGTTTGCGTTTGGGAGCCGGGGTGAAATTAAATGAGAAATTCAACAAAACATTTTCTCCGGACGGTTATTTCGGTTACGGATTTAAAGATCACACCTGGAAATACGGTTTGGGTCTTGACATGAAATTGTCTTCCAGAAGAACTTCGGTTTTCAGGATCGATTATGTGGATGATGTCTTTGCAGCAGGAAGATTCAGCAATAACATGTGGGATATGATGATGAAAGTGAATGACCTGAATTTAGATCTGCACAATGCCAATTTTTATAAAAATCAAAAATGGGGAGCGTCATTCTTATATGATATTTCCAACTCATTAAGCATGAAAATCGCCGTGAATAAAGAGAAACAGGAAGCACTTTTTAATTATCAGTACAAAAATTTAGGGAACCGTTTTGACAATGTAAGCACTACTCT
The DNA here is from genome assembly GCF_058310155.1 of Chryseobacterium sp. DT-167. NCBI lineage: Bacteria > Pseudomonadati > Bacteroidota > Flavobacteriia > Flavobacteriales > Weeksellaceae > Chryseobacterium > Chryseobacterium sp. DT-167. The sequence goes on from NZ_JBZEEQ010000010.1 coordinate 107,033, forward strand.
ATCTCTAAAATTTTCACCAAACGATAAAAATATCATGACGCCAAGCGGAAAATATACTTATGAGAAAGGTTTTCCACAGATTTATATGAATTTCGAAAAAGGAATTGATGCATTAGGCGGAGATTTAGATTATTATAGAGCCGATGCATTGATCATTCATCAGTTCAGATCAAAACTGGGGATCACCAGTCTGAAACTTTTTGGTGGAATTTCTTCCGGAACCGCACCAATTTGGAAGAACTTTGAGATTGCCGGTCAGAACGACAGAAATCCGGATCATTGGTATTCAAATATCAACACTCCGAATAATCTGGCTTTTGCAACAATGCCTTCGGGAACTTTCTTTGCCGATAAATTTGTAGCCTTTAAGGTTTCACAAAACTTACCGTTCAGATTTAAAACGATTGGTTCGAGATATTCAAATATCGAACTGGAATATCAATCTGCAATCGGTGATTTTAAAAACAGAGGCGATCATCAGTTTGATTTTCAGGTGCTCGATCATTATTATCAGGAAGTCGGGTTGATCTGGAATCGATTTTTGGGCAGAAGTTTCGGGGTTGGATTTTCTTACAGATTGGGACATTATCAGACGTCGCAATTCAAGGATAACTTTGGGATTAAATTGAGATTTAGTGTTTTGAATTAAAAAAAATTTTCATTGTCATAGATTGTTTTTGGTATCAATTTTCAATCATAACGCTAAAATTCACCAGTCGTTTTGTCATTCAGGAGAAATCTCAGTACACTGCTCATGAAATAGTTTAGATTCCTACGGATAACAAGCATAGTGTTAGAAAGTGAGTTATAGCTAATTGAAAATATTTATAAAAATGTTAAACAGAAGTGAAATGGTTTCTGTTTTGTTAGTATCTTTTCTTAAATATTATTTATGAAAAAACTATTCACAATTATTTTTGCTTCGTTGATGCTTATGGCGTGTCAAACGAAAGAAGACAAAATTCAGGATTTTGTCAGGATGTACAACAATTCATCATCCATGATGATGAATCAGATGATCAAATCAACAAAAGCGAGCTCCACAAATGCAGATCAGGTCAATATTGATGTCAATACAAACTATCAGAGTGACAATCTTGAAAGCGAACTGGTCAGCAAATCTCTTCCCGATCTGATTGCTCAGGCAATTAAAAGTGAAAAAATAGGAAAAGAACTTTTTGAAAGCGGAGTTAAATTTAATCTGAAAGTTTACAGCGCAGATTCAAAAGTGATCGTCGATAAAACAATCGACAAGAATAACCTTAATAAATCTGTGGATTTTAAATCGATCGCAGAAGGAGAAAAACCAAACAGCGATCAGCTTAATCAAATCCTTGAAACATTCAACAAAAATCTTCCGATGGTTGATCAGACTACAGGAACAAAAATTGTAAGCATCACAGCTGATAAAGATAAAAATCTTGTTTATACCAATGAAGTTCCGGACAGCTACATTAAAATGCTGAACGTTGAAGGTGCAGATAAATTGATGAAAGACGAAATGATCAAGACTCCGCAAATTCAACAGATTTTCAAACAGACTGCAGTTTTAGGTGTCAATAATTTAAAATATGTTTACACCGATTCTAAAGGGAAAGTCATTAAAGAAATTGTGATTACCGAAAGCGATTTGAAATAATATCATTTCTTTTTCTTAAAAATAAAAATCAACTCCGGAAATTAAATTTTTCCGGAGTTTTTCATGCATTATCTTTAAAAAATTGATCCCTGAAAAACTTTCCTGAAAGAAGAAATATCAGTAATTTTGACCGACAAATTTGTTATGAAAAGGGTTCTTATTGTTCTGTTTCTGTGGGCTTTCTTTTTTGGTTATTCACAATCAAAGCTTACAGTAATTAATGAAATCAAAGGAACACCTATTGCAGACGCAAAAATTTCCTGCAACAACAAAATTATCGGGAAAACAGATGGCAACGGATTTTTAGAATTTAAATCCAAATGCAAAAGTATTCAGATTACCGCAGAGAATTATTTTAAAGAAAGTGCTTTGGTAGAAGATGAGATGACTGTCACTCTTATCAATACTTCATCAAAAACACAGTCCATCGAAACCGTTATTCTGGAAGACAAAAGTGATCCCAAAGCTTTGGAAATCCTGAGAAAAGTCGATCAGCTTTTTAAAAGCAACTCGCCAAAAAGTTTAGATTCTTATACCTATAAATCTTACGAAAAAATTTCTTTAGACATCGATCAGGACAGTATTTCTGCATACAACGAAGTTTTTAACAGCAATTTTAATTTATTTAAAAAGCAAAAAACAAAAGATTCCATCAATGATGTCTCTGCAAGGAAGATTTTCTCTAAAAGCAAATTGTTTCTTTGGGAAAGAGCCCAGGAATTTCTGTATTCTAAAAAACTCGGCGAAAAAGTCAATATTCTCGACAACCGCATTTCCGGACTGAAACAACCGATTTATGAACTGATCGCTTTACAGGGAAACAGAGATAAAATTCCGGATCAGATCAGGCAGGAAAACCGTGGTTTATACAGATTTTATCTTACCGACTCGATTGAAATTGACGGAAGAGAAAACTATGTTATCCGTTTTCGTGAAGTAAGTTATAAAAAGTCGGTTAAAAGGAGAAAATTCAGCGGATATCTTTATATAGACAAGGCAACATTCGGTATAAAAAAAATAGAAAGCATCAGCAAAGATAAAAACGAAGGAAATATTTCAAGTACCTGGATTTTATTTAATAATAAATGGTTTCTTGCTGAAGAAAGCGTAAAATTGAGAATGAGCCGAATGAAGATGAATAATCCTGAAAAAACTGTTGAAAATGAAGAAAGCTACTCAAAAAAGCACAAAAAAAGTTTCGGGACTTATGCCTATCTGAGTTCAAAATATTTTGACTACGAATCACCAACCGAAGAAGATCCTAAAGATTTTAAGGGATACACTTTCACAGTAAAAAATGCAGACGGAAAAACTTTACAAAAATACCGGACCGAGCCTTTATCTGAAAGAGAAAAAAATACCTATTCCGTCATCGACAGTTTAGGAAAAAAATACAATATCGACCGTAAAGCAAGAATTTTAACAGGCTTAATTAACGGACAGGTACGATCCGGAAGTTTTGATTTTGATATTGGAGAAATCATCAATTACAACTTATACGAAGGTTTCAGACTGGGTTTAAAAGGGAAACTCAATGAAAATTTTAATCCATATTTTTCACCGGATTATTATTTTGCATATGGTTTGGGTGACGAAAAATTTAAATACGGAATTGGGCTGGATATTAAAACGACTTTGGATAAGAATTCATTTTTCCGGATTGAATATTACGATGATGTCAACTCTTCCGGCGAATTTTACCGCAGACTCTGGACATTCAGAATGCGGATGATGAACTATGGAAACAATATCAACAATGATAAATACTACCGTTATGAAGGTGCTTCTGTATCTTATCTAAATGATGTAACCAACGGTCTGACGTTAGCTTTTGCCGCACGAAGAAATACTGAAGAGGCAAAATTCGATTATAATTTCAGAAACAGCGGGGCAACTTTCGAAAATTTCAACACACTGGTAACGTTGAAATATTCTCCAAACTCTGCCAATATCATGACTCCACAGGGAAAATCGCTGATCGATCAGAAATATCCCGAATTGTATTTTAATTTTGAACAAAGTTTTAAAACACTGGGCGGAGATTTTAATTATACCCGTTTTGATGCCTTATATGTACAGAATTTCAAAACAAGATTAGGAACAACAGGAGTGAGATTATACGGCGGATTGGTTCTGGGTGAAGCACCAATCTGGAAACACTTCACGATGAACGGTTTGGCGTCGCCGAGCCGGGATATTAATTTTAACCTTACTTCCTATTTAGGATTTGCAACTTTGGAAGGCGGAAAATTTTATAATGATAAATTTGTTGCATATTATTTTACTCACAAACTTCCGTGGTATTTTAAAAGTATCGGACAGAATGTTTCGAGTTTAGATTTTGTATTGAGAGGAACAATCGGTGATATGAAACACCCTGAATATCATGATTTCAGATTCAGAAAATTAGATCATTTGTATCAGGAAGTTGGATTGGAATGGAATAATTTCCTTTCTTCGTACTTCAATTTGGGTGTTTTTTACAGAGTGGGATATTATACAACATACAGTTTTAAACAGAATTTTGCCTTTCAGTTTAAGTTAAAACTCTTGGAGTTTTAATATGAGTGATCGGTAATGATTAATAAGTAATTAAAATAAATCAATGAAAAAAATAGAAATAAAAGCAGAACAGTTTTTTGAATTGCTAAGATTAAAAGATACCTCAATGTGGTCGATTTTCTCACAGATGATCGATGGCGAAGAAAAAGAAATGATTTTTCTGGACAACGAAAACAAAATTCTCTTTAATTATATTTTACCCGGTAATCAGGAAAAACTGGAAGAAGACAGAATAAAATTCTCTAAAGAATTTGCAGAAAAACAAGCTCATCTTAACTGATAAATAAATTATATTAAGAATTTTTAACATCTGCGGCACTTTATTTGCCATAGCTGATTTGATTTACACGATTTTCAAATTCCTGAAATAGGAAAATGTAAAATCAACAAATTGATCAAATTTAATTGTTAGAAATCCTTTATGAACAAAATTTATATCCTGCTGTTGTCTTTCGGATGCATCAGCATTTTTTCACAGTCGAAAATTATTGTTAAAAATTCTGCTGATCAGGCTGCAATTCCTAATGCAACCATTCTTTGCAACGATAAAGCCATAGGGAAAACCGACGCTTCAGGGATTCTCAGCTTCAGAACAAAATGTAAAAAAGTAGAAGTTTCTGCGAGAGGATTTTATGAAGACGATGTGGTTGTAGACAAGGTGATGGAAGTCTTTTTGAGCAAAGCCGATCCTAAAACCCAAAATATCCAAACCGTAATTCTGGAGGACAAAAGTGATCCGAGAGCTTTAGAAATTCTTAGAAAAATCAATGATAATTATAAACAGAATTCGCCGCTAAGCTTAGATTCTTATTCATTTAAATCTTACGAAAAAATTTCATTGGATTTTGATGAAGACAGCATCAAAGCTTACAATGCCTACATCGCCAACCGAATCGATTCTCTCAAAAATCTTCCGCAGCAACCTATGAAAGCTCAGGAAAGAAAAGATTCTCTGGAATCTGTCAACCTGATGAAATTAGTCGGTAAAAGCAAAATGTTTCTGTGGGAAAGAGCTTCACAAAGTTTATATTCAAAAAAATACGGTGAGAAAACCAATATCCTTGATAATAAAATTGCAGGTTTAAAGGAACCTATCTACGAACTGATGGCTTTCCGTTCCAACAGAAATGTAATTCCGAAAGAAATCAAAGAAGAAAACAGAAATCTTTATCGTTTTTTCCTTACTGATTCTATAGAAATTGACGGAAGACAAAATTATGTGATCCGTTTTCGTCAGGTTGGTTACAAAGAAGCAGCGAACAGCAGAAAATTCAACGGATATATTTATGTCGACAAAGAAAGCTATGCCCTGAAGAAAATAGAAAGCAACAGCAAAATCAGAAGTGAAGGCAGTATTACAAGCATATGGAAGCCCATTGAAAACAAATGGTTTTTGGTAAAAGAAAACTACAAACTGAAAATGGGTTCTACCTCTTTTGATACAGATGATAAGTCTGATAAAAGCAAAACCAAAGAAGAAAAAGAAGCGGAAAAAAGTGCTAAAAAGAAATTTGGAAGCTATGCTTTTGCGACTGCCGATTATTTCGATTTTAAAACTCCCATTGAAGAAAAACCACAGGATTTTAAAGGCTACACAATTGATGTGAAAAACTCTGACGGAAAATTGATTGATCAATATCGTACTGAAAACCTTACTGATCGTGAAGTAACGACTTATTCTAAAATTGACAGTCTGAGCAGCAAATATAAGTTGGATCAAAAAGCAAAAGCTTTAACCGGTTTACTGAAAGGAAAAATAAGAGTAGGAATAGTAGATTTTGATTTGGCAAAAATCATTGGGTACAATAAATATGAGCATTTTCGTTTTGGAGCAGGTGCAAAACTGAACGAAAAATTCAACAAATACATTTCTCCTGATGCATACTTTGCCTACGGAATTTATGATAAAGACTTTAAATATGGAGCCGGTGTTGACGTTCGTACCACTCTAAATAAAAATTCGTTTTTCCGTGTGGAATATTTTAATGATGTGATGGCTGCAGGTCGTTTCTCAGAAAATTTATGGAACTTCAGAATGAAAATCATGAACTCAGGAGTTGCCTTAAACAATGGCGTTTTCTATGGATATGAAGGTTTTAAAGTAAGTTACGAAAATGATATCACCAATGGATTAACGGTAAATGTCTCAGCAAAAAAAACTCAGGAAGAATCTAAATTTGCTTACAATTACAAAGGCTTAGGAAGCCAATTTGATATGGCTTCATCTACAATCACTTTAAAATACTCTCCCAATTCGAAAAACATCATGACTCCGACCGGAAAATACACTTACGAGCAAAATTTACCGGAAGTCTATTTGAATTATGAACAGGGATTTAAAACGTTAGACGGAGATTTTAATTTCAGCAGATTTGATGCACTATTTGTGCATAATTTTAAAACAAAATTAGGCGTCACCGGAATCAGAGCTTACGGTGGAATCATCACAGGCGAAGCACCGATCTGGAAAAACTTCACAATGAATGGTTTAGGAAACGGTCATGGCGGACTGAATTTTAACCTGACTTCCTACTTAGGTTTCGCAACAATGGAAGGTGGAAAATATTATAATGATAAATTTGTAGGTGCTTATTTAACGCATAGACTTCCTTGGTATTTTAAAAGTTTCGGGAAAAATGTTTCAAGCTTTGACTTTATTTACAGAGGAACAATTGGTGATATGAAAAACAAGGAATTCCACCAATTTGAATTTGAAAAACTGGATCATTTGTACAATGAATTAGGCTTGGAATGGAATAATTTCCTTTCGTCACAATTCAACTTAGGATTTTTCTATAGAGTCGGATATTACAACAGTCCGAAATTCAAAGATAATTTTGCCATTCAGTTTAAACTGAAATTATTAGGATTTTAGAATAGACTTAAATAAAGAGGGAAGTTTAATAAATTTTGTCACTTTATAAGAAATCTACACAGTCTTTGTCATTCCGGAGGCATCTCTACTAAGCTCTGATTAGACAGTTTAGATTCCTTTTACATTGAGATGGAGTGTAATAAAATCTTATCCTTTAGAAGAACTCTAACACAGTTTTGTCATTCCGGAGGAATCTCCCAAGCTCTGATCGGACAGTTTAGATTCCTCCGGAATGACAAACTTAATGTAGGATTGACAGCTAAAAATATATCGGTTAAAACAATTATTACCAATTATTTAAAAAATCATCAATCGTTTTCTTGGCTTCAGCCACATCATGCACACGCAAAATTTTCGCTCCTTGCTTTAAAGCTTTCATGTGAAGTTTTTGCGTTTCTTCATTAATATCCAAAGCAGATTTCCCCAAAGGTTTATAAATAAAAGATTTCCTCGAAATCCCGATCAGTAAAGGAAAATTTCCAAAATCAAAAAACTCAGCTTCATCAATCATTTTTATCTGATCTTCCACTGTTTTTCCAAAACCAAAACCCGGATCAAGAATAATATCTTTGATGCCTTTTTTTAATAATTCGTCCGTTTTTTTAGAAAAATACTGATTCAAAGATAATGTAATATCTGTATAAGAAATTTTTTCATGCATGGTTTTATAAGAAGAATTAACGTGCATTAAAATATACGGAAGCTTTGTTTCAGCAACAGTATCAAACATCTTCTCATCAAATTGTCCGCCTGAAATATCATTCACAATATCAATTCCTTCATTATAACCGAATTTCACCGTTTCAGCATAAAAAGTATCTAAAGAAATTAGAGTTTCAGGAAATTCTTTTTTAACTGATGAAATGATGTTTCCAATCCTCCTGATTTCTTCATCACTATCCAAAAATTCTGCATTCGGTCGTGTAGATTGAGGACCTATATCAATGATTGAAGCGCCGTCATTGATTAATTTTTCAGCATGCTCAAGCGCATATTTTTCACTGTTAAACCTGCCGCCATCTGAAAAAGAATCCGGTGTCAGATTCAGAATTCCCATAATCTTCGGGACAGATAAATCTACTAATTGACCATTACAATTGATTGAATGAAAAGGTTTCAGTGTTTGAGAATTTGACAGCATGGCTTTTTAAGATTGTGAATTTTGAGTTTTATCTGTTATGATATTCACAATGCAAAAATAATCATTAATCAATATGCTTTAAAAAAAATAATCAAAATCATAAACTCAGCGCTCCTGCACAAAATCTCAACAACTCTCCTACTTTCACAATCAAAAACTCTATACCTAATTCCTGCTACCTAAAACCTAATTCGTATATTTGGGCTATTAAGAGAATTTATGCTAAAAACTTCAATACAGTTCGAAAGAGTTATCAATGAGTGCCGTGATCTTTTCACTAAGAAATTACAGGATTATGGTGCTGCATGGAGAGTTTTGCGACCGAGCTCGATCACCGACCAGATTTATATTAAAGTCAACAGAATCCGAACATTACAGATGACGGATGTGAAAATGATCGATGAAAGCGAAGAAGGAGAATTCATTGCCGTGGTCAACTACTCGATCATCGGATTGATTCAGTTGGAGAAAGGTTTTTCAAATGATTTTAACGAAGATAAAGCAGAAATTTTAAGCCTTTACGACAAATATGCTCAGGAAGCCAAAGCTTTGATGGAAAGAAAAAACCACGATTACGGCGAAGCCTGGAGAGATATGAGAATTTCATCGATTACTGATCTTATTTACCAGAAAGTTTTAAGAACCAAACAAATAGAAGACAATCAAGGCGTTACCATCGTATCAGAAGGTCTGGATGCTAATTATTTTGATATGCTGAACTATGCGGTTTTCTGCCTGATTAAATTCTCTGAAAAAGAAAACAATGTAAAACATCAAATTATTTAATATGATCAAAGGTTTATTACGGTTCATCGTTGCCATTATTTTCATCCTTTCAGGATTTGTAAAAGCAATAGATTTAGTAGGATTTTCATTTAAAATGGAAGAATATTTTGAACCTTCTGTTTTCAATATGCCCTTTTTTGTGAAATTTGCTTTGGCTTTCTCAATCATCGTTGTGGTTTTGGAACTTTTGCTTGGGTTTATGCTTTTGCTTAAATTAAAACTTAAATTCACCCTTTCAGCACTGATTGCGCTTTGTATTTTCTTTGGATTTCTGACGTTTTACTCAGCGTATTTCAACGTAGTGACAGATTGCGGATGTTTTGGTGATGCGATTAAATTTACACCATGGGAAAGCTTTGTGAAAGATATTATTCTTTTGGCTGGGCTTATAATCCTGGTACTATTGTATCAAAAAGAGTTTAAAAAAGATGAATCTGATCAGAAAAAATCAAATAATAAATTCAAATCTGTCGCTTTAGGACTTTTCTCCGGAATCATGATTTTCATTATGGCTCAGGGAATTATGAATGAACCACTGATCGATTTCCGTGATTATAAAATAGGAACCAATCTGGTTGATGAAAAAGCAAAAATTGCAAAAAATCCTACAGAATACAAAACGTATTATTCTCTGAAAAACTCAAAAACAGGAGACGTTTTAAAAGTAAATCAGGATGATTACATCAACAAAACAGAGTATTGGGAAGATGGCTCACCGTGGAAGATTGAAGAAGGTAAAAACGAATCGGTTTTAGTAAAACAAGGATACAAATCTGAGATTACCAAATTTAAAATTGAAGATCCTACAGGAATTGACCTTACGGATGAAATCATCAGCGCACCGAAAGCTGTCCTTGTTTTTTCTTATTATCCAAAAGAAGTTTCTCCATCATTACTTCAGAAGGTTGAAGCCAAAGCAAATGCTGACAAAACTGCTGTTGTTTACGGAGTTTCTACAATTCCGACCACTTTTAAGACAATAAAAAATGCAATGATGGATGGTACTGCCATCAAAACCATTGCTAGAAGCAATCCTTTTGTTTTAATTTTAGAAAAAGGAAAAATAGTTGACAAAAAACCTGCTAAAAATTATATTGACTAGCCAATAGTGAGCGGTTAGTTTCAGTACTTTAAATAATAATTTAAAAATTTTAATATATCTCAATGCAAAAATCGAATAAATCAATTGCCGGTTACCATTTACTAATGATTCTTTCGTCTGTGGACGGTGAATTTGCTCCGGAAGAAGGAATGCTGGTTCAGCAATATCTGGCTGAGGAATTTCCTTTTAAGATCAATTTAGATAACGAATTGGAAACCATCGCCTTGCTTCAGCCCGAAGAATGGAAAGATCATTTTGAATTTCACGGACGTTGCTTTCTTGAAGATTCTACCGAAGAAGAGCGCCTAAACTTTATCCAGTTTGCAAAATCTCTGATCAAAGCTGATGATGTGGTGACTGATGAGGAACATACTTTTTATAAGTTGCTGAAAAACCTTTGGAATCTGGCGTAAACTTTAAATACAAAATATACTGATGAAAAAAATTTATTTAGGATTAATAGCAATGAGTATTTCAACAACATTTCAGTCTCAAAAATTTCCTGATTTAAAAGCTCCTGTTGCAGAAAAACAGGAACATATAAGAGACATTCATTCAGATAAAGTGAATGATCCTTATTATTGGATGATCGATTATTTTAAAAAAGCAAAAGATTCTTCAAAAGTAGTTGATTATCTAAAAGCAGAAAATTCTTACTGGGAAGGCATGATGAAAGATACAGAACCTTTCAGAGATGAGCTTTTCAAGGAAATGAAAGCCCGAATCAAAGAAAAAGATGAAACCGTTCCTGTTTTTAAAAACGGATATTATTATTACAGTAGAACGGAAACCGGAAAACAATATTTTAAGTATTGCAGAAAGAAAGGAAACCTCAATGCTCCTGAAGAAATTCTACTCGATGTAGATAAAATGGCAGAAGGTCATGCTTATTATTCGGCATCCGGCTTCAGCATCAGTCCGGATAACACAAAAATGATTTATGGTGTAGATGACGTTTCCAGAAGACAGTACAAATTATTTTTAAAAGATTTTTCTACCGGAAAGACATTTGATCTAGGTATTAAAAACACCACAGGATCAGCAACTTGGGCGAATGACAACAAAACTATTTTCTACACTTCAAATAATCCTGAAACACTTCTGACAGAGAAAATTTTCAGACACTCTTTGGGAACTGATGTATCTAAAGACGTTTTGGTGTACGAAGAAAAAGATAAAACCAATTACATCGGTGTAGGAAAATCTAAGAACGAAAAGTTCATTATGATCTATTCCGGAGCGACTACATCTTCTGAAACAAGATATTTGAATGCCAATAAACCTAACGAAACATTTAAAGTCTTTCAGCCAAGAATGAAAGATGTTTTATATGATGTGACACCTCTGGAAGACAGATTCCTGATCACCACCAACAAAGATGCTCTCAACTTTAAGGTCGTAGAAACCCCTTTAGACAAAACAGGGGTTGAAAACTGGAAAGATTTTGTTCCGAACAGAAAAGATGTACTGATGGAAGGAATCAGCGAGTTTAAAAATTATCTTGTTTTCAGTGAAAGACAAAACGGGCTTTCTCAACTGGTAATCTACGACAGAAAAACAGGCAAAAAAGAATTCCTGAAATTTGACGAGCCTGCTTATACCGTTTATCCATCAGGAAATCCTGAATATGATACAGATAATTTCCGTTTCGGTTATACATCATTAGTCACTCCAGGTTCTCAGTTTGAGCAAAATTTAAAAACAGGAAAAAGAATTTTACTCAAACAACAGGAAGTTTTAGGCGGATACAATAAAGCTAATTATACTACAGAAAGACTTTTTGCAACTGCTAAAGACGGTACAAAAATTCCTATTTCTATAGTCTATAAAAAAGGATACAAAAAAGATGGAACCAATCCTCTTCTACTCTATGCTTACGGATCTTACGGAAATTCTATTGATGCAACATTCAGCAGTACAAGATTAAGCCTTTTAGACAGAGGTTTTGCGTATGCAATTGCTCACATCCGCGGTGGTCAGGAAATGGGAAGACAATGGTACGAAGACGGTAAAATGATGAAAAAGAAAAATACTTTTACAGATTTTATCGATGCCGGAGAATATTTGGTGAAAGAAAAATATACTTCCCCAAAACATTTGTATGCACAAGGTGGAAGCGCAGGAGGTTTATTGATGGGAGCTATTGTAAACATGAAACCAGAACTGTGGAACGGTGTAATTTCTCAGGTTCCGTTTGTAGATGTTGTGAATACAATGATGGATGAAACTATTCCATTAACGACTAACGAATATGATGAGTGGGGAAATCCCAGTAACAAGGAAGCTTATTTTTATATGAAATCTTACTCTCCGTATGAAAATATTGAGAAGAAAAACTACCCTAATATTTTGGTTACAACAGGTTTGCACGATTCTCAGGTACAATATTTTGAGCCTGCAAAATGGGTTGCAAAGCTAAGAGATTTGAAAACTGACAAAAACGTACTATTACTAAAAACAGATATGGCGTATGGTCACGGTGGTGCATCTGGAAGATTTGATTATCTGAAAGATACTGCTTTGGTGTATGCTTTTATGTTTAAATTAGAAGGAATTAATAAATAATTTTAGATAAACTATGAGAAGAAAAATAGTTGCAGGAAACTGGAAAATGAACAAAAACGTAATTGAAGCACAACAATTGATGATTCAGTTACTAGGCTATAAAAATGACAATACAACTAATTGTGAAGTTTGGATCGCTCCCCCATCTTTGTATTTGATGATGGCAAAAGACATTTTTGAAAAAGACGAAATCGGAGTTTTCTCACAGGATATGAGCGAATTCGAAAGCGGCGCTTACACAGGCGAACTTTCTGCAGATATGTTGGAATCTATCGACGTTACAGGTTCTTTGATCGGACATTCTGAAAGAAGACAATATCACGGTGAAAACGACGAAAGCTGCAACAAAAAAGTAAAATTGGCTTTAGATAAAGGCTTAATTCCTGTTTATTGTAATGGTGAAACGCTTGAACAAAGAAAAGCAGGACAACATTTAGACGTTGTGAAAACTCAGACTGAAACAGCTCTTTTCACGCTTTCTGCTGAAGAAATCAAGAAAGTAGTCATTGCTTACGAACCGGTTTGGGCAATCGGAACCGGTGAAACTGCAAGTCCGGAACAGGCACAGGAAATTCACGCTCACATCAGAGGAATTATCGCTGAAAAATACGGACAGGAAGTTGCTGACGAAGTGTCTATTCTTTACGGAGGCTCCGTAAAACCTGACAATGCTAAAGAAATTTTTTCTCAACCGGATATTGATGGTGGATTAATTGGCGGAGCAGCTTTGAAAATTGAAGATTTTTCTAAGATTATTGAAGGTTTTAATTAATAATAAGACGTGGCTAAAGCCATTCTATCAAAATAAAAAAACACGTCAATTGACGTGTTTTTCTTTGTAAATATTTAAGAAAAATTATTTCTTTTCTTTAGATCTCTGTAAAACCTCATCGACCATTCCGTATTCTTTTGCTTCGGTAGACGTCATCCAGTAATCTCTGTCAGATGCTTTTTCTACCCACTCGTAAGTCTGTCCGGAATGTTCAGAAATGATGTCATACAATTCTTTTTTCAATTTCAACATCTCTCTCAGATTGATTTCCATGTCAGAAGCAACACCTTGTGCACCACCAGAAGGTTGGTGAATCATCACTCTTGAATGTTTCAGCGCAGAACGCTTTCCTTTTTCACCTGCAACCAATAAAACAGCTCCCATCGAAGCGGCAATACCTGTACAAATTGTAGCAACATCCGGCTTAATAATCTGCATGGTGTCATAAATTCCCAAACCTGCATAAACACTTCCACCAGGAGAGTTAATGTAAATCTGAATATCTTTCGAAGGATCAGCACTTTCTAAGAATAAAAGCTGAGCTGTTACGATGTTTGCAACCTGATCGTCAATTCCTGTTCCCAGAAAAATGATTCTGTCCATCATTAGACGAGAGAAAACGTCCATTTGAGCAACGTTCATTCTTCTTTCTTCCATGATGTAAGGCGTAAGGTTTGTAGGACCATACATTCCCATATACTGATCGGTTACCAAACCGTTGTTTCCTAAATGTTTTACAGAGAAATCTCTGAATTCTTTTTTAATGTCCATATTTCTATTGGTATATTTTTAAATTTAACTAAGATGTAATTTACAACTTTTATTCCTAAAATTTTATAGGACTTTTTGGCAGAATTAAGAATTAAATTGCAGAATTTAACCAAATATTTTTTTATAATTTTTAGAAGCTGCTTAAAGATTTAATTCTTCTATATTCTAATGATTTCAGACTTATGTTTGTCATTCCGCAGGAATCTCAATAGTGATAGTATTAAAATTTAGATTTCTACGGAATGACAAAGACTCCGCTTACTTTGATAATTTATAAAACAATCTCCTAATTTAAAAACTAAAAAATGATTCTCACGACCTAAATCCTGCAACCTAATTCCTATCTTTTCACATAAATTCCTTTGATCGGAGAATATCCTAAAATCTCAGACAACTGCATAGAAGCCTGTTTCAGCAAAGTTATTTTTTTAATTGATTCAAAATATTTAGACTCGTTATCTTTATCTTTTTCAAGACTTTTAGTAGTTTCTTTAATTAAATAATCAATGTATCTGAATTTGTGAATTAAAATATCTCCTTCAACCTGACTGTTGATCTTGTCACCATAATTCGGCGGAAAAATATTTCTGGAAGCCCAGTTTTCAAGATCATTTAACGGCATAATGGCATCAACTACTTTTGAGGTAATATTTTCGTCCATAAAACTGACAAAAAAATCACCCTTTCTTAGCTCATCATTCTGAATACCTTCTTTGATGCTGTCGATTAAGATTTTATTTAGTTCAACCTGAAATTCATAGTTTTCCTCTTCAAAATGATGAAGAATTTCCTCAATGACGGTAATTTCGTATTTTTCGTTCTCTTCGTTTTCCCTGTGGAGAACAACGTCGCCGAAATTCAGCATTAAATTCACAAGATTGTTTTCCTGATTCAACAAATCAAATATAATGGGATCAACTTGTTGTACACTTTCAGGAACTATTTCCAGTTTGGGCTGAATATTTTCTTTTGGTTGACTTTTAGGTGCCTGATTTTGAGTGATCTGCTTTTGAATATCCAGTTCATTAAATAAACTCTGCTCAGAAAGTCCGAATTTATTAGAAACTTCTTTTAAATAAACCTCTCTTTTTAGCGCATTCTGCACAAAACCAACAGATTTCACGATATTTCGGATCGCTTCTGCCTTTTTTATCGGGTCATTTCCTGCTTCCTTTAAAAGAATTTCAGCTTTAAAATCAATAAAATCCATCGCTTCATTTTCGATGAATTTTTCCACATAGTCCTGCGGATGTTTTCTGGCAAAAGAATCGGGGTCGTCACCTTCCGGGAAAAGTAAAACCCGGATGTTCATCCCTTCCGTCAGCAACATATCGATGCTTCGGAAACTTGCTTTAATTCCGGCATTATCACCATCAAAAAGAATGGTTACATTTTCTGTCAGTCTTTTGATAAGCTTAATTTGCTCGGTCGTAAGAGAAGTTCCGGAACTCGCTACCACATTTTCAATTCCTGAAAGATGAAGCGAAATCACATCCATATAACCTTCCACCAGAAGACAAATGTTCTTTCTGGAAATCGCCTGTTTACTTTGGTTTAAACCATACAAAACATTTGATTTGTGATAGATTTCAGTTTCGGGTGAGTTGAGATATTTGGCAGTTTTGATATTATTTTTAAGAATTCTCGCTCCAAAACCCAAAACTCTTCCCGAAAAGCTGTGAATAGGAAACATCACCCTTTCACGAAAACGGTCAATTCCCGCCGGAGAATTTTCAGGAAAAATTGACAGTCCTGATTTTTCTAAAATTTCTTTTGAATATCCTTTATTTAAAGCAAATTCTGTAAACGCATTTTTTTTCTCAGGAGAATATCCCAGCTGGAACTTCTTGATGATATCATCCTTCAGTTCACGCTCTCTGAAATAGGATAATCCGATTGATCTGCCTTCTTCGTTTTCCCATAAAATATTCTGGAAATATTCATTGGCAATTTCATGAATTTTATAAAGAATATCCCTTTCAGACTGAGCATTTTTTGCTTCTTCAGAAAATTCACGCTGGTCTTCTTCGATCTCAATTCCGTATTTTTTGGCAGCATGACGAAGTGCTTCAGGATAGGTGAAATTCTCAATTTCCATCAAAAAAGAAATCGCGGTTCCTCCTTTTCCAGTCGAGAAATCTTTCCAGATCTGCTTACTTGGAGAAACCACAAAACTCGGCGATTTTTCATCATGAAACGGACTCAGACCTTTAAAGTTTGACCCCGCTCTCTTCAACTGCACATATTCTCCAACGATCTCTTCTACCCGGATCGTGGAAAATATCTTGTCTATCGTCTGCTTGGAAATCATCTTGCAAAAGTAATGAAATTTGAAGTTTCAGAATTTAATTAATTGGAGTTTATTGTTATATTTAAAATGTAATATTATTACTTTTGCATCAAATTACATTCATGCAATTTAATATAAAACAGATAGAAAACTGGCAAACCGTTGTAGAAGAAATCCTTCCGCAATTACAACATCCTATTTTATTATTAAAAGGAAATTTAGGTGCCGGAAAAACTACTTTCACTCAGTTTTTACTTAAAAATTTAGAGAGTACGGATGAAGTCAATTCTCCAACTTATTCAATTGTAAATGAATACAATACACCGAAAGGAAAAGTCTACCATTTTGATCTTTATCGATTAAAAAACATTGAAGAAGTCTTTGATATTGGGATCGAAGAATATCTTGACAATGCCTATTTGTGCATCATTGAATGGCCTGAAGTCTATGAAGAAGAATTGTACGGATTAAAGTACCACACGATGAGCATTCACAATAACGGCGAAAGCAGAGAAATCAGTTTCGACTAAATATTATGTATCTTTGTTCTACGAAATCGATTGTATTTAATTTTCTGTAAGTCATAATTGTATTTAAGATGAGTACCACAAATATTTTTACTCCTTTTTCCGAGGAAGAATTAATGCCAAAGGAGGAAAAGTTGGAAGTTATTAAAAAAGGCAAACAATTCAGCATTGGAATTCCCAAAGAAACGTGTCTCAACGAAAGACGTACTTGTATAACGCCTGATGCAGTACAGGTTTTGGTACAGCACGGTCATGAGATTATTGTAGAATCGGGTGCCGGACAAGGTTCTTTTTTCACCGATCTTCAGTACTCAGAATCGGGGGCGATCATCACAAAGGATGCTAAAGAAGCATTCAGCCAGGATTTGATTTTAAAGGTCAATCCGCCTACAGAAGAAGAGATCGACTATCTCAAGCCCAACACCTATCTTGTTTCAGCATTGCAGATTAATTTAAGAGATAAAGATTATTTTTTAAAATTAGCCGAGAAAAAAATCAATGCCATCGCCTTTGAATTTATCGTTGACGAATACAAACAATTGGCTTTAGTAAGATTAATCGGGGAAATCGCAGGAACTGTTTCTATTTTATATGCCTCAGAATTATTAGCCCTGTCAAATGGTTTAATGCTTGGAGGAATCACAGGAGTAAGACCTGCCGAGGTTGTCATTTTGGGTGCCGGAATCGTTGGCGAATTTGCCACAAAAGCCGCAATCGGTTTAGGAGCAAGTGTAAAAGTTTTTGACAATTCGCTTTCAAAGCTGAGAAGGCTTCATACTTTGGTCGACAGCAGAGTTCCGACCTCAATTATTGATCCTAAAGAGCTTAGCAAAAGCCTGAGACGTGCAGATGTGGTCATCGGAGCACTCCCAAGGTTAAATATGCAGCCCATTGTGACCGAAGAAATGGTAGCTAAAATGAAAAAAGGCAGCGTCATCATTGATATTGCCATTGATAACGGTAAAGTAATCGAAACTTCAGAGCTGACAACGATGGATGATCCTTATATCATCAAACATGGTGTTATTCATTGCGGGCTTCCCAATCTGACCTCAAAAATGCCCAGAACAACTACCAAAGCAATATCAAATTTTTTCCTTTCTTATATTTTAAATTACGACATAGAAGGAGGTTTTGAAAATATGCTTCTCCGCAAAAATGAAATGAAGCAGAGCCTGTATATGTACAAGGGAAGACATACCAAAAAGGTAATCTGCGACCGTTTCGGACTTACCTACCACGATATCAATCTTTTAATTTTCTAATGAAAAAAATCAAATTCTTTTTAATTGGTCTTGTTCCGGGGCTTATTATTGTTTTTTTTGTCCTTAATAAAAAAGGTGTAAGCTGCAGCGGGTATTTGCCAAACAGCCGTGTAATTGCAGAAACTCTTTCTAAAGATTTTAAATATTCTGAAAATTTCAAAGCTGAAATGGCTGCTTTACAAATCAGTGAAAAATTTTTAAAAGACAGCATCATTACTGAGGGAAAAGTAGATTTCGGCAGAAGCCACGCTCAGAAAAAACCTTGCCCAGACTACTTGATTTCTTATCCAAAAGATAATCCAAGATATGAAATTACATATGAAAAATGTGAAGAAGAAGCAAAATTGCTAAGCTTAAAAAGAATAAAATAATCTACTGCAATGGACGGCAATTACTACATGATTCACGATTATCTGATTTTCGTCGGAGTTTTTGCTATCTTCTTTTTACTTACAGTCAGCATTTATTTATTCAGTCAGAATCAAATTTTCAGAAAGAAAAACACTAAACTTTCAGAAACCAATAAACTGATTGAGCAACGTTTGAACGAAGTGCAATTAGAACACATCGGTACCAAACTGAATCCTCATCTTTTCAAAAATATTCTGAATTCTGTGCAATCTCACGCTTATCAGACATATATGTCGCTTGATAAACTGGCGAATGTTCTTGACTATATTCTATACGAAAGCAACAATAAATTTGTAAGCCCGAAAGAGGAATTCAGCTTTGCACTGAGCCTGATTGAAATTAATAAAATTAAAATCAACCCGCTTTTTGATTTCAGGATCAAATCTAAAATTGACAAATCAGATCCTATCTATGAAGAAAAAGTTTTTGCCCCGTTGATCTCTGTTGATTTGATTGAAAACGCATTTAAACACACAGATTTTCTTGCTCAGGATTCTTTTATTTCTATTCAGCTTGAACTGGAAAACGGAGTTTTCACAATGAAAGTCAGCAACAAAGCGTCTCTGAAAAATGTTTTGGAAAAAGAAAAAAGCGGGTTCGGAAGTCAGTCTCTTGATCAGCGTTTAAAAATGATCTATAATAACTTCTACGATCTCAACAGAAGTTCAAAAAATGGTATCTTCACAGCAGAATTAAAAATAAATTTAGGTGAGTTCTACGATAAAATGCGTTATATTAGATGATGAAATTCTGGCAATCAGTTATCTCAAACTTCTGTGTGAGCAAATAGAAAACGTAGAAGTGATAAAAGCTTTTAATGATCCCAAAATTTTCCTGAACGAAATCAATCATCTCGACTGCAATGTCTGTATTCTGGACATCGAAATGCCCGGAATGACAGGTCTTCAGGTGGCAGAATTGATTTCTGATTCAAAAAAAATCATCTTTACAACAGCTTACAAAGAATATGCTGCCGAAGCTTTTGACCTGAACGTTGTCGATTATGTGCGTAAACCTATCAAAAAAGAAAGACTGATTCAGGCGTTTGAAAAAGTAAAAGAAATCAACGCCAATTCTCAGAAAAAAGATTTCATCGAATGGAATACCAATATTGGTAAAACCATTATTTTTACAGATCAAATCGCCTATATTAAAACTTCTGAAATCGATAGCCGAGACAAAGAAATCACCCTTAAAGACAATTCAACAATTGTTTTAAAGAATCTCAACTTCAGATCGCTTTTAGAAATGCTGCCTTCGAAAGATTTTGCTCAGGTCAACAAAAAAGAGATTATTTCAATCTCGGCAATCAAAGCTTTTTCAGCCAGCGAAATTGTTACGAATATTAAAGTGAATCACGAAAATTTTCTTAAACTTCACATCGGTGAAACGTATAGAAGTATTTTATTAGAAGTATTTGGAAACAGATAATCTGTTTTTATTACATTTTTCAGAAGATTCATTACATTTAAGAAAAATCAGTACTGCAGATCGTTTTATTCTTTTCAAATTTGTAGACAAAATAAGGGGAATATGAATTTGTCTAAATATAGAAATATCATCTTTTACATCGTGACCATCGCGGTTTTTTCTTGTCTGATGTATTGGTTTATGATACAGGGACAAACGCTGGAAGTAGGAGAAAACATCATTGTCAAAGCACATAAAGGTTCTACATGGGACAATTTTGCAGAATCTTTTCAGACCAATCTTCATCATCCTTTGGCTCTTTTACTGTCACAGATTGTCACTATTATCATGGCAGCAAGATTTTTGGGCTGGATCTGCATTAAAATTAAGCAACCAAGCGTAATCGGTGAAATGATTGCCGGGATTATTCTGGGCCCCTCCCTTTTAGGAATGTATTTTCCAGAATTTTCCGCATTTCTTTTTCCTAAAGAATCATTGGGAAATTTGCAGTTTTTAAGCCAAATCGGATTAATTCTTTTCATGTACATCGTCGGAATGGAACTTGATCTGAGTGTTTTAAGAAAAAAAGCACATGATGCAGTGGTGATCAGTCATGCGAGTATCATTATTCCTTTTGCTTTAGGTATTGGACTTTCTTATTTTATCTATCAGGAGTTTGCTCCTGATGGGGTTCAGTTTACGTCATTTGCTTTATTTATTGCCATTGCAATGAGTATCACAGCATTCCCTGTTTTAGCGAGAATTGTTCAGGAGAGGAATCTTCAGAAAACGAAATTGGGAACGATTGTTATAACCTGTGCAGCAGCAGACGACATTACGGCTTGGTGTATTTTAGCAGCCGTGATTGCGATTGTAAAAGCGGGTTCTTTTGCCAGCTCAATTTATGTGATTCTGATGGCGATCGGTTATGTATTTTTAATGATTAAAATTGTAAGACCTTTCCTGAAAAGAATCGGAGATTTACAAGCTGAGAAAAACACCATCAACAAACCGATGGTTGCCATATTTTTCCTGACATTGATTTTATCGGCATACGCAACAGAAGTGATCGGAATTCACGCCTTGTTCGGAGCTTTTATGGCAGGAGCAATCATGCCTGAAAACGCAAAATTCAGATCATTATTTATTGATAAAGTAGAAGACGTTGCGCTTGTACTTTTATTACCACTTTTCTTTGTATTTACCGGACTTCGTACACAAATTGGTTTATTAAACGAAGGTCATTTATGGGTGACTGCAGGAGCTATTATTTTGGTTGCTGTAGTCGGAAAATTTGCAGGAAGCGCTTTAACTGCCAAATTTCTCGGCATCAACTGGAAAGAAAGTTTAACGATTGGTGCCTTGATGAACACAAGAGGTTTGATGGAACTGATTGTTTTAAACATCGGTTATGATCTTGGCGTTTTGAGTCCTGAAATCTTTGCGATGATGGTTATTATGGCGCTATTCACAACATTCATGACCGGGCCGGCTCTAGACCTGATCAATTATATTTTTAAATCTAAAAAAGAAGAAGATAGTACGAATGATGAAAATGATTCTAAATACCGTGTTTTACTTTCCTTTGACAATCCGGAAGCAGGAAGCACCCTCCTGAAACTCGCCAACGATTTTACACATAAAATGAATGGCAACAAAAGCATTACCGCAATGAATATCGCTCCCGTTGACGAAATGCACACTTATGAAATCAACGAATATGAAAATGATCAGTTTAAAAATGTCATAGAAACTTCTAATTATCTACAGATAGAAGTAACTACGCTTTTCAAAGCTTCGACAGACATTGAAAGCGATCTTACAAGCATTTCAAACAAAGGAAATTATGATCTGCTTTTGATCATGCTCGGAAAATCAATGTATGAAGGCAGTTTATTGGGAAGGCTTTTAGGTTTCACAACGAAAATTATCAATCCGGAAAAATTACTGAATACTGTAAAAGGAAAAAGCTACATTTTCAACAATTCTCCGTTTGACGATTTTACGCTTCAGATTCTAGACAAAACCAATATTCCGGTGGGCGTTTTGGTTGAAAAAGGATTTACTTCAGCCGAAAAAGTATTTGTTCCGATCTTTAATTTAAGTGATTTTTATTTGCTTGAATATGCGAAAAGACTGATCAACAATAACAATTCTCAAATTATTATTCTCGATGTTGCAGGACAGATCAGAAGTAATATTGAAGTGAAAGAACTCATCAGAAGTATCGAACAGGTTGCACCCAATCACATTACATTATACAATGAAAAGAAAATCGAAAAAGAATTTCTGAATGGTCAGGATCTTATGCTGATCAGCAAAAAAAGCTGGCGGGGTCTTATAGATTCTAAAAGTCTTTGGCTGTCAGATATTCCTTCAACATTGATTATCTCAAATCCCTGATTGAGTCAATTATGAATTTTGTTTTACAAGTCAATTTTCTCCAATAGTAAATTTCATGATTGTTATCTTAAATTAACTATTCACTTGCGAAGCAAAATTCACCATCAACTTTTTAATTTCAAATTAAAAAAAATTGCTATCTTCGCTTTGTGATTGACAAAAACAGAACATATTATTATAGAATTTCCAGCTCAGATTTGGGATAGAGATTCTTGTTATATAACTTAAAACCTCGTCCTCGGACGGGGTTTTTTATTTTTAAATTTAAAGAAAATGAAAATTAGCATTATCGGTGTAGGATTGATCGGAGGTTCAATCGCATTAAAACTGAAAGAAAAAAAACTAGTCGATTTCATTTACGGAATCGATAACAATAAAGAAAATTTAAGAGAAGCTCTAGCTTTAAATATTATTGATGAACAAGCAGATTTAGAAAGCGGAATTAAAGACTCTGATTTAATCATGATTGCTATTCCCGTTGATGCGACCAGAAAGATTTTGCCTCATGTTTTAGATTTAATTTCTGATTCGCAAACCGTAATGGATGTAGGGTCTACCAAAGGAGGAATTGTAAATTCAGTCAAAAATCATCCGAAAAGATCAAGATTTGTTGCCTTTCACCCGATGTGGGGAACAGAAAATCATGGTCCGAAATCTGCTGTTGCAGAGAGTTTTTCAGGAAAAGCAGGAGTGATTTGCAATCAGGAAGATTCTGCAAAAGATGCTTTAGAACTGGTTCAAAAAGTCATAGAAAGTTTAGATATGCATTTGATTTATATGAATGCAGAAGCACACGATGTTCACACGGCTTACATTTCACATATTTCTCACATTACTTCTTATGCACTTGCCAATACGGTTTTAGAAAAAGAAAAAGAAGAAGAAACTATTTTCCAATTGGCGAGTTCGGGTTTTTCGAGCACGGTTCGTCTGGCAAAATCTCATCCTGAAATGTGGGTTCCGATTTTCAAGCAGAACAAAGAAAATGTATTGGATGTTTTGAACGAACATATTTCTCAACTCAGAAAATTCAAATCTGCTTTGGAAAAAGAAAACTTTGAATATTTGGGAGAATTGATTGAAAATGCGAATAAAATCAGAGGGATTTTAGATAAATAAAAAAGGAATTTTATCCCTCAAAAAAAAGATACTGCCGTTTTGCATGAAACGGCAGTATCTTTTAAAAAAAACGTCCTGAAGTTTTAAGTAAAACGTCAGGACGTTTTTATAGTAAGGTATTTTTCTTTTATTTTAGCACTCCGGAACATTAACAGCAATCGCCAAACCACCTTCAGAAGTTTCCTTGAAACGGTCATTCATCGACAAAGCAGTTTCCCACATTGTTTGTATTACCTGATCAAGACTTACTTTTGCCTTCGCTGGATCACTTTCAAGCGCAATGTTCGCTGCCGTGATCGCTTTCATGGCTCCCATTGTATTTCTTTCAATACACGGAATTTGTACCAAACCTCTGATCGGATCACATGTTAATCCTAAATGGTGCTCCATGGCAATCTCTGCTGCCATCAATACCTGACCAACACTTCCGCCTAAGATTTCGGTTAAACCTGCCGCAGCCATCGCCGATGAAACTCCGACTTCTGCCTGACAACCGCCCATCGCAGCAGAAATAGTTGCATTTTTCTTAAATAAAGTTCCGATTTCTCCGGCAACCAATAAAAATCTCGCAATATCGTCGTCACTTGTATAGGGTGTAAAAGCCTGTGCATACATTAAAACCGCCGGTATCACTCCACTTGCTCCATTCGTTGGTGCAGTAATAATTCTGCCAAAACTTGCGTTCTCTTCATTTACAGCAAGCGCAAAACAGGCAATCCATTTATTGATGTTGGTAAAGTTTTCTTCGGCATCTACAACCTGCTGAAACCACTGATCTTTATTTTTATAAATCTCATTACCAAGAAGTTTTCTGTTGATTCCGGCAGCTCTTCTGGTAACATTGAGTCCGCCCGGTAAAACACCCTCTTTGTTAACACCTTTGTAAATACATTCTTTGATGTTTTCCCAAATGTTTAGTGCTTCTTTTCTCGTTTCTTCCTGTGTTCTCCAGCTTTCTTCATTGATTAAAACTAGATCTGACATTTTATCTAAACCTAATTTCTCACAGTATTTTACGATATCTGAACCGTGATGACAAGGGTACAAAGTACGAACGCAATGTTTTTCGATAGAGTTTTTTTCCTGACTTGCAATGAAACCGCCGCCAACAGAATAAAAATCCTGTACGAGCTCTGTTCCATCTTCAAAAATTGCCTTGAAAATCATTCCGTTGGGATGAAAGTCTAAAGATCTGGACATATTCAGAACCAAATGATGCCCATAAATAAAAGGAATTTCTTTTTCTCCGCCTAAATTAAGAATCTCAGACGTTTTAATATGATCAACGATTTCGTCGATCTTTGAAGTGTTAATGGTTTTAAAATCTTCTCCATTTAAACCCAACATTCCGGCGATATCCGTTCCATGACCAATTCCTGTTTTTGCCAATGAACCGAAGAATTCAAGGAAAACTTCTTTCACCTCAGCAATTGACCGTTCTCTTTTTATAATTCTGATGAATGCCGATGCAGCATTCCAAGGTCCCATTGTGTGCGAACTGGAAGGCCCAATTCCTACTTTTATAATCTCAAAAACCGATATAGATTCCATACGTGATTTTCATTTTCATGAAAAGCAAATATACACGATAAATTCTAAAGAAATGAAACGTAGGAAAGTCTTTAATTTTAATTAATACATTGAGTTTCTTCTCTCACAGATTTAGCAAATTAAGCAGATTTTTTAATCTGCCAGATCCGTCAAATCAGCGAGAGCGAAATAAATAAGCGAAATATCTTGTGAGCTTATAAAAGCATTTACCATTTCAGACTTTCCTCATGCTGAGACATATCCAAACCAATATTCTCTGATTCTTCAGAAACTCTTAACGTAATAATTCGGTTGGTAATTTTATATAAAAGTAAAGACCCGAAAAATGTAAATAATGAAACCAAAACCAACGCCGTCATATGATGTGCAAAAACGCCAATTCCACCATGCAGAAGACTCGCATTTTCGCCGTGTGCAAAAATCGCGGTCAAGATCATTCCCATGATTCCTCCTACTCCATGACAGGCAAAAACGTCTAGAGTATCGTCGATTTTCTTTAAAGCATTCCAGTTGAGCATGATATTAGAAACAATCGCAGAAATAAACCCGATAAACAAGCTCTCCTGAATCGTTACAAAACCACATCCGGGAGTAATTGCGACCAAACCGACAACCGCTCCGATACAAGCTCCCAACGCAGAAACTTTTCTTCCGTTGATCCTGTCAAAGAAAATCCATGTCATCATCGCAGAAGCCGAAGCGATCGTTGTAGTTCCGAAAGCGATTGCAGCTGTTGCGTTCGCACTTAAAGCTGAACCTGCGTTGAAACCGAACCAACCAAACCAAAGCATTCCTGTTCCTAAAATTACATAGGGAATATTCGAAGGTTCGTGATGCGGATTTTTTCTGTTTCCTAAAACAATAGCACCTGCCAAAGCTGCAAAACCTGCACTCATATGAACAACAGTACCACCTGCAAAATCTTTAACCCCGAAAAATTTATTTAAAAGACCTTCAGGATGCCAAACCATGTGGCACAAAGGCGTATAAATGAACAGACTGAAAAGTACCATGAATAAGAGATAAGAAATGAATCTAACTCTTTCAGCAAATGAACCCGTGATCAAAGCCGGTGTGATCACTGCAAATTTCATCTGAAACAATGCAAATAAAATAAAAGGAATCGTGGAAGCCATCGTTTTATGTGGATAAATACTCACATGATTAAAAAATGGATAGGTAAACGGATTCCCGATGATTCCGTAATGTTTGCCATTGATCTCAAAACCAAGAGAATCTCCGAAAGACAGAGAAAAACCGACAACAATCCACAAAATAGAAATAACTCCCAAAGCAATAAAACTTTGAAGCATGGTAGAAATCATATTCTTTTTTCCGACCATTCCGCCGTAGAAAAACGAAAGTCCGGGAGTCATTAGGAGAACGAGTCCGGCAGCGGCCAGAATCCACGCTACATCAGAGCCTACAATACTTTCCTGACCTAAAAAATCTCCAGTATTTGGAAAATCAACGCTTGGCTTCCAGAAAAGTCCGCCAATTGCTACTAAAGAAATTATAATAAATGAAACTTTCCATTTTAAGCCAACTTTCATAATTTTTTATTTTTAACCCCTGCAAAATTAAATATAAATTTCAACAAATCAGCATTAAAAACAATCAACCCCAATAAAATTTAGGGCTAATTTAAAATTTAAATAAAAATTTCATTGAGCAAATTTGAAACTTCTTTATACTTCGTTGCAGGAAAAAGATGAGTTCCGCCTTTGATGACATAATTGGGTTTTGAATTTTTTATGGGGAAAACAATATCACGGTCGCCTAAAATCTGAATAACATTCGGGGTTTCTTCAAATTTCCATTCTGAGATTCTTTCGACAGACCATTTTAAATAATATGGATCACGAACTCTGAAATATTGGGTAATTCTTGGGTTTTTCGGATCAAACATTTTTCTTACCACAGAATAAAATGTAGTGGTTTTATCACTAAAAAAACTTACGGGCATGATCTTTGGAATTTTTGTGATCTCACCTGCTTTTATTAATCTTGATTTCTCTTTATCAGATTTAATGCTTCCTAAAATCACCACTTTTTCTGCAGGCTTCAGCAGATTGAGCTCCTGTACTATAATTCCGCCAAAAGAATATCCCAAAAGATAAAACGGCTCAGAACCATCGATCTTTTCTGCCATCCTTTTTACATATTCTACAAAACTCTCATCTTTTTGAGGAATCATCCAGTCGATAAAGACAATTTCATGATGCTCAGGAAATTTTAGCTTTTCTAAAACTTTAAAATCTGCACCCAAACCGCTTATTACATATATTTTCATCTTTGTATTTTATCTGTTTTTATTTTAAACGCAAAGTTCGCTGAGATTTTTTTTAATTTTCCTGTATATTTTTCGTTCGAAAAGGCGTTCCACTCAGCAAAGTTCTTAAGGAATTTTTGACTAATTGGTAACGCTGATTCTTTTCGTATTACTAAAATAAAAAAATGCACAACTTAAAAAAAGCTGTGCATGATGATTTATGAAAATTTTAACCTTACAAAGGTCTTTCGTTGTCAACTTTCTGAGTAGAAACTTTAAACTGAATATCCATCTCGTCTTTGATGAAATAATCTTTCAAAGAATTCTGATAGAAAATCCTGAAGTCTTTTCTGTTTAATGAGAATACGGAAGATTCGATTTCTACCGTAAACTGTGTAATATGAGCGTTTGCAGGGAAGGAAATTGTTTTTCTGATTCCTTTGATGGTAATGTCTCCAACGATCGTAGAATTATACTCGCTGTTCGCCAACGGAATAATCTTTTTCAAATGGAATTTTGCAGTCGGGAATTTTTTTACTTCGAAGAAATTGGTTCCTTTCAATTCATTCGTCAATTTTACCTGATCGTCACCCGAAAGATCAGCTACCACCAAACTTCTCATATCAATCACGAACTCACCATCTACAAAAACAGTTTTATCAAAATTAAACTTTCCGCTTTTCAGTTTCAAGCTACCGTAATGAGAGGAAGCTTTGGTTTTTACGACTTTGTGTCCCCACCATTTGATCTCAGAAGTGATCACTTTTGAAATTTTATCTCCCTTTTTTTGAGCAAATACAAATGATATGCTCGCACACATCATCACAAACAATAATAATCTTTTCATTCTTTTTTATTTACAATTCAACAAAAATAAAAAAAAGTGTAGAACTTCTACACTTTTAATAATATTTTTTTGATTAAATTATTTTGCAGTCACTTTTACAAGCATATCGATATCATCTTTCACAAAAACATCTTTCATTGAAGATTTGTAAGCGACATCAAATTTTTGTCTGTCGAAAGAGAATTTATTTGACTCTAAACTCACCACTCCGTTTGCATAATTAACTTTTGCCGGGAACGAAACAGGACTTGTTTTTCCTTTAACGGTAAGATTTCCTGTAATCAATTTATTGTAAACCTTATCATTGTTTTTCTTTACAGAAGTGATTTTGAAACTTGCTGTCGGGAATTTTTCAACTTCAAAGAAATCTCCGTTTTTAAGGTGACCATTAAGCTTTCCCTGGTATTCTCCTGAAAGATCTGTAGCGTTGATAGAATTCATATCTAAAACAAAATCACCTCCTACAAGCTCATTACCTTTCATAATCATATTCCCTGATTTTACTTTTACAGTACCGTCGTGAGAACTAGATTCAGTTTTAGCAACCTTGTAACCCCACCAGTGAACATCAGATGATACTACTTTTTTTGACTGTCCGAAAGCCAAACCGCTGGCTAAAACCGCTAACAAGAATATTTTTTTCATGAATAAAATTATTTAATTATTTTTCTCTGCAAATGTAATTATCTTAATCGGTAGTTGACGTTGATGTAGATCAATTTTCATAATATTTTTTTATGACTGAAATCATTCATAAAAAAACTCCGAATTTCTTCGGAGTCGTATTTTTAATCTTTATAATAAGCGGTGTAAAGAGCAGCACCATTAATACTCGTACTGTCTGTATTGATGAGATAAATCGGAATATTCTTTAGCATATCTTCCATCTTATCACTGATTTTAAATTTCTCGTAGAATTTGTCTTTATCAATATATTGTCTGATAACCTGTGGAATATCACCGGCAATCAGCAAACCACCGGTTGCTTTTAATTTCAGCGTAAGGTTGTTGGCTTCTCTTGCTAAAAATTCCAGGAACGTATCCAAAGCAATCTTGCAGATCATGACATCATCTTCAACTGCCGCTTTGAAAATTTCTTCCGTGAAATTACCATCTCCGTTGTTAAGTTTGTCTGAAAGCCATTCCGGTTCCGGATGTCTTTTAACATCTCTCAGGAATCTGTAAATATTAAATAATCCTGTTTTAGAAAGTACATTTTCCCAACTTACAATTCCGTAGATGTTATTTAAAAACTGGTAAAACTCTACTTCAACATTGGTTCTGGGAGAAAATTCTGAGTGACCTCCTTCTGTAGCAAAAGGTCTCAGATATTTTCCGTCGAAGAAATATCCCGCTTCACCTAGTCCATTTCCCGGAGCCAAGATCGCAACATTTCCTTTCTCTAAATGACCGCTGCTGTAAATTGCATCAAGATCACTGTCTTCAAGAAGAGCAATCCCATATGCAGAAGCTTCCTGATCATTCAGCATGCATACATCTTCAAAACCGAATGCACTTTTATACTCTTCGACATCAAAGCTCCAACCTAATCTTGCAGGGTTACTTTTCCCGTTCAAAACCGGTCCGGGAACAGAAATACCAAGACGTTTAACATTTTCTAACTGCTCTTCCTGTACAAACTGTTTGAGAATGTCAGTAAAAGAAGTATATTCTTTCGTAGGATAGTTTTTTTGAATTTTAGTTTCAATTCCACCATTCCCAGAGATATAATAAGCGACCGTGGTAATATCTTCACGAAGGTTTGCACCGATGATTGAAACATTATCGTTATTGCTGTTTTTTACTCCCGGTAAAAAAAGTGGAAATTTTGGATTTAAGTTCATAATCACAAATTTTATCAAATATAATAATTGTTTTGGTAATTCTCGTCAGGTAAAAGAAAACCTTTTCAAAAACTCGAAAAGGTTTGGTTAATAACTAATTATAATAGTCTAAATTATTTTCCTAATGGAATATTGTAAGAAAATCCTGCGCCGATGCTTCCCACATTATAGTCCTGATTTACCATATCACCATTGCTTCCGGAAAATACTTTCTGATATTGTAGAAAGAAATTCCAGTCTCGGTTGTGATATCCGATCTCAGGCTTCAGATAAAAACCTCCGTCTGGTCTGTTTCCTGATGCATTTGCAGCAACCTGATCATCCCCTACCAAAAATCCGTAACCTAGGTCGGCTCCGAAGTAGAAACCGGTCTGTTTGGGGTAAATTCTGAATAACGCCGCTACAGGAACTACCCCAACGTCATTATTGTCATACCCATTGTTATCTTTTCCAAAATAATGGGTATACCCCGTCGCAATACCTAAACCAAAACCAGGAGTTACCAAATTCTGATATGCCACATCTACGCCCACTGCCGCAGAAAGATTGTCCGAAGGAACAGCAATACCTGCAGTAGCACCTACCTTGATCATATTATTCATCTGTGCGCTTTGGGCACTAAGTAAACCTGCTGTTAAAATTCCTGCTCCTAATATTGTTTTCTTAATCATTTTCATAACATTGATTTTTAAATTTTACTAAAGTGGGACAAGGAAAAATCATGCCAAAATAATTCACACATCTTAACATTAAACCTTAAATATTTTACAAAATAATGAAAATCAACAGATTAAATTTTCAAATATTTAAATAGTTGTTTAACTTTACATGGAGGCAAACAATAAATAATTATTAATAATTGTTCATATACTTTAACCTCTTCTTCATTTAATCATCAAAAAATAAAATCAGGACTATGGTTGCTTCATTTATCAATAACAAACATCTTCTATGGCGTGCCGGTTTCGGACCGGGAATTGAGCATGTAGATGATCTGAAAAATAAAAACATCAAGACAATCTTGAAGGAAGTTTTCAATGAAGAAAACTTCTCTCCTATTGCCTATGAAACTCCCGACATTGAACCCATTGAATATAATGATCCCAAAGCTACTGCTGAACAGAAAAGAGAAATCCAGAAGGTAAATCAAAAGCAGAACAATGAGCTCAATCTCAATTTTCTCAAAAAGTTCACTACCAGTAATGAACAGTTAAGAGAAAAAATGGCTTTTTTCTGGCACGGACATTTTGCGACAAGAATCAACAATCCGAAATTCAATCAACAGCTTTTGAATGTTATCAGGGAGAAATCTTTGGGTAATTTTAAAGATTTGCTTTTTGAAGTCAGCCGTTCTCCGTCAATGCTGAATTTTCTTAATAATCAGCAGAATAAAAAAGGTCATCCCAACGAAAATTTCGCAAGAGAAGTCATGGAACTTTTTACGATGGGAAGAGGAAACTACACAGAAAAAGACATCCGTGAAGCGGCAAGAGCTTTTACAGGATGGGGTTACGATAAAGAAGGCAATTTTCTTGAACGGAAAAAGCAGCATGACGAAGGCACAAAAACTTTTCTGGGAAAAACCGGAAACTTCACAGGTGATGATGTTTTAAATATCATTTTAGAACAAAAAGCTACAGCAGAATTCATTACAACAAAGATTTACACTTTCTTCGTCAATGAAAAACCTGATTTAAAAATCATTAAAAATCTCAGCGAAAATTTTTATCAGTCAGGTTACGATATTAAAAAACTAATGAATGAGATCTTTTCAAGTTCATGGTTTTATGACAAAAAAAATATCGGAAACAGAATAAAATCTCCTACAGAACTTTTTGCCGGAATGATGAGAATGTTACCGATGCAAATTCAAAATCCTGAAAACATTTCAGTTTACCAGAAGCTTTTAGGACAAATGTTGCTGTATCCTCCAAACGTTGCAGGCTGGCCAAACGGAAAATCATGGATTGACAGCTCAACTTTGATGTTGAGACTTCAGATCCCACAAATTTGGTCAGGTTTAAGACCTATGGAATATTCTGCAAAAGAAGACGATGATATGGATATGGGTATGAAATCCCGGGAAGCTTTAAATAAGAGTTTTAAAAATCCCAACATCATCATAGACTGGAACAAAGTAGACAAAGCTTTAACCAATAAAAAAGCTGAAGATTATCTGATCGTAAACCCAGACTCTTTAGATATGAATACCGTGAATCAGTTTTCTGATCAAAGCGTGAAAATGAATATCATCAATCTGATGTCAACACCGGAATATCAGTTAATGTAATTATCAGGTAGAAGGTAGCAGCTTTTAGGTTTAAGTTTAAACAATCACCTAAAAACTACAACCTAATATCTTTAACTTAAAATCTAATCTCATGATTATCAAAAGAAGAGACTTTTTAAAAATAAGTTCATTGGCAACGGCTTCATTGTTTGTTCCGAATTTCCTGCAGTCAATGACTTTGGATAATGCACTGAATCCGAATCAGAAAATCCTGATCGTACTTCAGTTTACCGGTGGAAATGACGGTTTAAACACGATCATTCCTACAAAAAATGATATTTATTTTAAAGAAAGAAATAATATTGCCATCAATGATTCTTTGGCTTTAAATGACGAAACAGGAATCAACCCTGCTTTGTCTTATTTTAAAGAATTATTTGACAGCGGCGAACTCTCTCTGCTGAATAATGTCGGGTATCCGAATCCCGACAAATCGCATTTCAGAAGCATGGATATTTGGCACTCTGCAAGTAAAAGTGATGAGTTTCTGGAAACAGGGTGGCTCGGAAGATTTTTGGATGAAGAATGTTATAAATGCGAACATCCGACTCAGGCATTGGAAGTTGATGATATGTTGAGTCTGGCTTTAAAAGGTGAAAACAACAAAGCTTTTGCCTTTAAAGATCCTAAAAAACTGTATCAGACAAGTCAGGAGAAATATTTCAAATCTCTCTACGATCATGACCATCATCACGATGACGAAACGGTTTCTTATTTGTACAAAACTTTAGGGTCAACCATCAATAACGCCGATTATATTTTCGAAAAAAGTAAGGCTAAAAAATCGACTCAGGAGTACCCGAATTCTAAGTTGGGGAAAGATTTTAAAACCGTTGCTTCACTGATCAAATCTGACATCAATACGCAGGTTTATTACCTTTCAATAGGAAGTTTTGACACACACGTCAATCAAAATGAAAGACAGCAAAAATTGTTTGGTGAAATCAACGATGCGGTAAAATCTTTTGTCGCTGACATGAAAGCCAACGGATTGTTCAATGATATTTTACTGATGACTTTCTCAGAATTTGGCCGTCGCGTCGCTCAAAATGCAAGCAAAGGAACTGATCACGGAACTGCCAATCAAATGTTTTTCATCAGCGGCGGACTAAAAAAGAAAGGAATACTCAACGCTCTACCCGATTTGCAAAATCTGAATGAAGGAGATTTAATTTATACCGAAGATTTCAGAAAAGTCTACGCAACCATTCTCAAAAACTGGCTCAATGCAGACTCTTCAAAAGTTCTCGGCTGGAAAAACGGCATATATGATTTCGTATAAAAAAAGCCTTACAATTTTTGTAAGGCTAAAGATATAATTGGTTAATTATTAGTGTGGCGAAGGAATCTGTCTGTTCGGATCCTTCACTTCTTCTTTCTTTTCTGTAAATTTCTTGATGACATATTCAATGACAATGGGAACAAGCATTGCAAGTACCGCTTTTAATATTCTTGATCTCATAATATTTATTTTTCAAGATAATTACAATTTCTGCGCCATAAATATTGACAAAAACATTTTCATTTATAAAGTTTCGTCCGGAATCACCAGATTCTGATAATTTTTTAATCCACCTTTAAATTTCTCCTCCATTCTCAACCTTAGATTTCTCGGTTTATGAACGATGAGACAATTTCCGAAGCCTAAAAGAAGCCGTTCAAGCTCATAATTGATCTGAACGCAGATTTTGAAAATCGCTCCCTCTTCATTTTCACTGACAATTTCCTGACTTCTATGCAGTGGTTTTGTTTTGATATAAGGTGTATTCGATGCATCCACAAAGAACACCACATTTCTTGGCTTCATTGTTTCTGAAACTGTTACTCCCACAATATCTTTGAAAAATTCGTCTCCGTCAAGATCCTGATCAATATAAGGAATTTTTTCATCTGCTTCGATAGATTCCATTCTGTCCAGCGCGAGATTATGCATTTTTCCCTTATGAAGACAGATCAGAAACCAACGGTTATTGTACTCTTTCAACAATTGCGGATGAACAACAAAATTACTCGATTCTTTTGCCGTAAAACTTTTATACAAAATATTTAAAACTTTTTTATTCAGAATCGCCTCATACAAAATATCAATATGTTCTAACCCTTTCAGCTGTTCATTTTTGTCTAAATGAATAATCGATTTCTGATTGGTTGCATGAATGGAGTCCTCCAGTTTCTGAATCACCCCGTTCATATCTTTAAACATCGAAAAATCTTTGAACTGCTTTAAAATCTGGACTGCATTATTCATCGCTTTCAGATCACTTTCATTCACCGAAATATTATGAATACTATAATCCGGATCACTATATCGGTAATATTTTCTTTCATAAACCTCAATTGGCGCTTCATACCCGAATTTTTCACTGCGCATATTCTGCAGATCGAGTTGCACGGTTCGCTTGCTCACAAAGGATTCTTTACCTTCAAACTCGAACAACGCTTCAGAACATTCATCGATCAAATCTTCCAAAGTATATTGTCGATATTTATTTTTAAGGCATTTATCTAAAGTTTTGTAACGGATAAGGGCATTTTTGTTTGATGACATATTTTTATTTTGTGTTTTTAATATATTTAAATCTCAACGATCTCTTTGTCATTCCGAGGAATCTCAACAATTTAAAATTGAAAAAACATTGCCTAGATTACTCCGGAAATCAAAGATTCGACGTAGTCAATGACAAACTACATGAATAAATAAATTTACTTTTTAGCCAAAGCGTCGCCTTCGAAAGAGATTCCTTCCCAACCGAATTCTATAAAGTTTCTGATATTCTGATGATCGGTTCCTTCAGGATTTTGCAACACATCATCTCTATAAAATTCTCCAAATAGGTTTAAAGTATCTTCTTTCGATAAGTTATTCAATTTTGCAAAACTGAAAACTTTGCACGAACCATTATTTTGATCGGCTTCATTTACCATATTCCCGTTTTTGAATTTTGTCGGAGTGAAATGGTAATGTTCATCAATGTAAGCGATTACATTTTTGAATTGAATTGGTTCCTGATCCTGAGAATTCTCTAATTGTTCAAATAGCATATTTCTGATTTTAATTTATCAAAAATAATCAAAATAATTTCATCTACGCAAAAACATTGCACACCTTCGCAATTACTTTGCATTATCAAAACGAAATAAAATGGAATTTAACGGAAACAACTTAATCGAATTAGGATACAGATCAGCAAAATGGTTCAAAGAAGCGATTGCGCATATCAACGAAAATAATTTAGACGAAAACCAAATCACAGCATATTTAGAACAGTTCAAACAACCGGACTTGATTCCGCTTCATGAAAATCCGAAAGATTTTATCATCAATATCAGAGCTGAACACGAAAGTGAAAATGATAACGTGGAAAAAGTAATCAACACGATGAAAGTTTTGATGAAAACCCCAACTTTAATTGAAGGTGCGATCATGCCCGATGCCTGTCCGACAGGTCCTGAAGGTCAGATTCCTGTTGGTGGAGTTGTTGTGGCAAAAAACGCCATTCATCCCGGATTTCATAGCGCAGATATCTGTTGTTCAGTGATGTTAACTGATTTTGGAAAAGCTGATCCTAAAGAAGTTTTGGATGCAGCCCATTCAATCACACATTTCGGATATGGAGGAAGACCGAGAGGTGAGCAAATGGAAATGTCTCAGGAATTGCTGGATGCTTTCAGAGTAAACTGGTTCCTGAATGACGAGAAATTGATCAGCATTGCCCGTTCTCATATGGGAACACAGGGTGACGGAAACCATTTCCTTTTTGTCGGAATTTCTAAAAATACCGGAAATACCATGTTGGTGACTCACCACGGATCAAGAGCTCCCGGAGCGGCTTTGTACGATAAAGGAATGAAAATCGCCAACCGTTTCAGACAGGAAATTTCCCCTGAAACTTTGAAAGAAAACGCCTGGATTCCTTACGAAACAGAAGAAGGAAAATCATATTGGGAAGCTCTTCAATTGATAAGAACATGGACGAAAGAAAACCATACTTCAATCCACGATGCGGTTTTAAATAAAATGCAAATCGAAAAAGAAGACCGATATTGGAACGAACATAATTTCGTTTTCAAGGATGGAGATTTGTTTTACCATGCAAAAGGAGCAACGCCTTTAGACGATAAATTTTTGCCGGATATTACGGGACCAAGACTGATTCCGTTGAATATGTCAGAACCTGTTCTGATCGTTCAGGGAACAACCAATGAGAGAAACTTAGGTTTTGCACCCCACGGAGCAGGAAGAAATTTCAGCAGAAGTCAGCATAAAAAATCTTTGGCTCATAAGACTATTGAAGAAGTTTTTGAAGAAGAAACCAAAGGGTTAGACATCCGTTTTTTCTCCAATGAAATTGATATTTCCGAGCTTCCGACCGCTTATAAAAGTGCCAAAAATGTAAGAGCACAAATCGAAAAATACGGACTTTGCGAAGTGCTGGATGAAGTGATGCCTTACGGATGTATTATGGCGGGTGACGTTCAGAAGAATGCGCCTTGGAAAAAGAAGAAAAAATTTAGAAAAGCATAGTTTGTTTTTAATTGCAAGACGCTATTTCAAATTATGTGTTTTAATATCCATCCACTTTGTCATTCTGAAAGAATCTAAACTCTTGTTATTAAACTATATTTAGATTCCTCCGGAAATCAAAGATTCGACGTAGTCAATGACAACGTTTGTGTTTAAGATTTAAAAGTAAACGAAAAAAAATAGCGTCTTATAGCTAATTAAAAACAAAAAATAATGACACCAAAAATATTAGAAAAATTAAAAGAAATAGAGGCAAAAAGAAACATAGAAATACTTCTTGCCGTAGAATCGGGAAGCCGGGCGTGGGGTTTTGCGTCTCCTGACAGTGATTACGACATACGTTTCATATACCGACACGAAAAAGACTGGTATCTGTCGCCGTGGGATAAAGATGAAACCATAGAATTCATGACCGAAGACGATCTCGACGGTTCCGGATGGGATCTGAGAAAGACTTTTCATCTCCTGTTAAAGTCCAACGCGGCTTTGTTGAGTTGGTTCTACTCTCCTATCGTTTATGTGAAAAATGAAAAATTTTATGAACTTTTTAAACCTTTAGCAGATTCCTGTTTTTCTCCGATAGCGGTTTCTTACCATTATCTCAGCATGAGCAAAAAATATCTCGAAGCCTGCAGAACCGATGAAGTAAAACTGAAATCTTATTTCTACTGCCTTCGAACAGCCTTGACAGGAAAATGGATATTAGAAAAAGGAACTGTTCCGCCTGTTTTGTTCAGTGAATTGCTGGTTTTGGTTGATGATTTTACAAGAACCAAAATAGAAAATCTTGTTGCTTTAAAAGCTACAAAAGGTGAATCGTATTACCATGCAAATGATTGGGAACTTTTTGGGTTTTTGGAGGAAATGGTGAAGGATAATGAGGAAAGAGCGAAGAGTTTGAAGGGAGGAAAGGTGGATAAAGGTGAAATGGAAAGGGTTTTTAGGGAAATAATATTAATAAGAAGATAAAATCATCGTGCGATAATTTTGTCGTACGATAATTTTGTCGTACAACAAAATTATCGTATATTTGCTTAAAATACAACAAATGAATATACCGTTTCCTCTAACACCAACAACCGGAACAATAAAAGATGAGAAAATCATCGGCAGAGATAAAGATATTATAAATATTTTAAAATCTTTGAGAGCTCAAAGTATTACAGTAGAAGAAATCAGAAGAATGGGTAAAACACTACTTCTAAGAAAATTAGAATATCAATGTAACAACGATTTAATTCCTGAGTTTTCAAAAGATAACTTTAGAGCAGTATATTTTTCACTTCAGGGTAAAAAAAATCTTGGAGAGGTAATTGAACTTTTAATCAAGAGATTAACTGAGTTTAAAAAATGGTATCAAATTGATTTCTCAAAAACATATGATCTTGTACGAAAAATTACAGGAGCCGTAAAAGCCACTGCAGGATCAGTAGATGTGTCAATAAATTTACCTGAATTAAAAACAAGCTGGAAAGAAATATTTTTCAAATTATTAGAAGATATTAGTAATACACTTGAAGAAAATGATCAAAAATTAATTTTGATTTTGGATGAACTTCCAATAATGCTTTGGGATTGGTACAAGGCAGAAAGATACGATGAAGCAATTGAACTACTCGA
Organism: Chryseobacterium sp. DT-167; assembly: GCF_058310155.1. NCBI lineage: Bacteria > Pseudomonadati > Bacteroidota > Flavobacteriia > Flavobacteriales > Weeksellaceae > Chryseobacterium > Chryseobacterium sp. DT-167. The sequence goes on from NZ_JBZEEQ010000010.1 coordinate 145,620, forward strand.
TATACTAAGAGAAAGAAGACAAGAATTAGAACAAAAGGGATTAAGATTTATTTATTGCGGATCAATCGGAATTAAAGTAATACTCCAAACTCTCAGAGAAGAATTAGATTATACAGGTGAACCTACCAATGATATGACTGAATATAACCTAAAACCTTTTTCAGTTGATGAATCCAAATTTTTGATGGAGTGCTACATTTTATCAGGCTTTCAAATTGACCAACATGAAAAGACCATTCTACTTGAAAAGATAAATGCTTTATGCAATGGACTTCCATTTTACATTGCAAATCTATTCATTATTATTCAAAATGAATTTGATAACAATATAACAAAGGAAAGCATCGAAGAGTCTTACAATTTAATACTTAATGATCCTAAGTACCAAAAAGCGTTTAACCAATTAAAAGAAAGATTGGAAACATATTATCCAAAAAAAGCTCAACTGATGATGAAAATATTGTCAGTTATTTCAAACACAACAAATGAAACAGAAGAGTCTGAAATAATCTCTCAAATTGAAGACGAGGACAATATAGCTAAAGAAATTTTATACGCATTAGTTGAAGACCACTATTTAGGAAGAAGATTAGAGGATGGAGAAAGAATATACAGTTTCAAATACCAAATTTTTAAAGAATGGTGGAGAATAAACATAGCATAAATACAATATTGTCATTTGGTGCAAAAAGCGTCAATCCTGAAATATTAGAAAGCCTATTAACAGGCAGGGATAAAACAGCAGATTTTTTAGAAAAGAAAGTACAAACTGTTGTCGAAAATGGAGATAATCAATTCATACTGGTCATCGGACAAAGAGGAATGGGCAAAACACATCTTCTAAAAGTACTGCATTCTAGAATATGGCATTATTCTTTAGAGGATAAATTAACAATTGCATACTTTGCCGAAGAAGAATATGGTGTTGCGAATTTTTTTGATTTTCTTTTGCGTGTTTTAAACTCATTCATAAAATGGTACGAAAAGGATGAAGAAACTCTTAAAAAAGAATTAGAAAAATTACAAGAAATATCTTTTGCAAATCAATTAAATTATCTTGAAAAGATATTAAAGAATTACACAAACAACAAACCTCTTCTAATTATCACAGAGAATTTTGGAGATATATTAGAACAAATGGGCCAAGAGGAGCAAGGTAGATTAAGAGCTTGGTTATATGAAAATAATAACGTGAGCATAATTGCAAGCAGTCAATCTGTAAGTGAAAATTTTGACAGAGAAGACCGTCCTTTTTATGGTTTTTTCACACAATATTATTTAAAAAGCCTATCATTTGAAGAATCTTACTCTTTTTTAATCTCTATAGCTGAGATTGAAAAGAATGACAAACTTGTTGAACATTTAAAAACAAAAGGAAAGTCACAAGTTAGAGCTATTTTTGATTTAGTAAAAGGAAATCATAGACTTTTAGTAACATTCTATAATTTCTTAAAAACAGATATGTTGGTAAAGGTATCTGAAAATTTCATTAAAACCATTAATGATTTAAAACCATACTATGAAACTTATATTCGCTATTTGCCTGCTCAGCAACAAAAAATATTAAGATATATAGCTTTATCCCGCAAACCTCAGTTAGGAACAGAAATCTCAAAAAACTGCTTTATAGAACAAAAATCTCTAAGCAAGCAATTGAGCGAGCTAAATAGAAAGCGTTTAATTGATATTATTCCAGATCCAAGTGATAAGAGAAATAAGTTTTATGATATTAGTGAACCTCTTCTTCGAATAAGCATTGAAGTTGGAGAACACAAAGAAGGAATTACAGCTTTATTTATTGATTTTTTGGCTTTATACTATAATACTGACGAATTAGTTAGTAAGAAGTCGAAATTTTTGAATTTATTAGATTATTGTGATACTGATAAAGAAAAAAGAGAAATTGATTATGAAATCAAAGCAATCAACAAAGCTATATCCGTAAAGAAAGATTTAGTCCGTGAAAACTGTAAGTCTTTATTAAAAGAAGAAAAATACGATGAAGTTGTTACAGTTTTAGTAAACGAAAAGTTTGACTTAAATGTTGTTCATATCATTCTTTCAAGTTACGCATATACACTTGGAAATTATCAAAAAGCTTATGAATATTATGAAAAAATTAATTTAAATATTCTTAGCAAATATACTAAGTTCATAGAATCGGAAACTATTTTCTTAAATCGTTATATTGAAACGATTGTAAAATTAGGTATTGATACTGAAAATATTAAATTACTTGAAAAAGCTATAGACATTATAAACAAAACAAATTTAGATAGTTTTAAAAGTAAATTTTTATTTGCTATAGCGAAGCTCTCAATTATTATTTATAGCATTGAAAATTCGATTGAAATAAAAAACACTGACGAACAACTAATTTCCATTTATTTATCAACCGAAGGCCTAATAGATAATAATGAAGAAACAGAGTTACAAGCAATCATACTAAAATTTTATCCTTTTATCTTTGAAATGCTAAGCTCTAAAGAAACTGAAAACTCATTAAAAATTCAAAATGACTTCATTGCCAAAATAAAAAATTTAAATTTCGAGGAAAGATTCAAATTTTTCAAAAGTTGTCAAGAAGATGGTTTAGTAAAAGTATTTAGATTAATAGTTCCTATTATTCAAAACGATTTAAAAGAAAACAATAAAGAATTAGAAAATGTTATTGTTAATTGGACTAATAATATCTTAATAAATAATGATAATTTGAAGAAAGATGATATATTTTTCATACGAAATTTCTTAAGTGAAAATGAAAACAAAATTGAGGAATTAAAAATAGTAGACAATTATTATAAAACATACCAAAAAATCATATTGAACAAGAATAAGTCTGCACTTTACCACCTCCCTAAAGAACAAAGAGAATTTTTTGAAAAAAACATTTTAAAGAGAAAGTAAATGACAGTAAATTTTCTTAAAAACAAAAACCTAATCCTCTTCCAATCCATTTCCGGAAGCCGCTCTTTCGGACTCGCAACCGAAAATTCAGACACAGACATTCGGGGAGTATATTATTTACCAAAAGAAGATTTTTTTGGTTTAAACTATATTCCGCAAATTTCTAATGAGACGAATGATATTTCGTATTATGAGATCGGGAGATTTGTAGAATTATTGCAGAAAAACAATCCGAATATTTTAGAGATGCTGGCGAGTCCGGAAGACTGTATTCAACAGAAAAATCCGTTGATGGATTTGCTAAAACCTGAAGATTTTCTTTCCAAATTATGCAAAGATACTTTTGCGGGTTATGCGATTTCGCAGATCAAAAAAGCAAAAGGATTGAATAAAAAGATTTTAAATCCGATTGAAAAGGAAAGAAAATCAATTCTTGATTTCTGTTATGTTTTAGAAAGCAATGGTTCTGTTCCATTGAAAAAATGGCTTTCAGAAAACGGAAAAGTTCAAGAAAAATGTGGTTTGGTCAACATCGACAATACTAAAGGAATGTTTGCTTTTTTCTATGATGAATCAGGAGATTCAGGCTACAAAGGAATCATTCAGAACGAAGAAGCCAATCAGGTTTCTCTGTCATCAATTCCAAAAGGAGAAAAATCGGTAGCGTTTATGTTTTGTAATTTGGATGCCTATTCCACTTACTGCAAAGATTACCGCGAATACTGGAAATGGGTTTCAGAACGCAATGAAGACCGCTACAACGTCAACCAGAATCACGGACAAAACTACGACAGCAAAAATATGATGCACACGATTCGTCTTTTGCAGTCCTGTGAGCAAATTTTTAAAACCAATTCATTACACATCCGTGTGGAAAACCGTGATGAATTATTAGACATCAAAGCCGGAAACTGGTCGTATGAAGCTGTCATGAAGAAAGCTGAAGAATTGATTCGGTCGATTGAGTATTATCATTCGGTTTCAACACTTCCCGATTTTCCTGATCTGGAAAAGACGACCAAAATCTTAGTTGAAATCAGAGAAAATCTATATTCTTAAAAACAAAAAACCGCCTCATTACTGAGACGGTTTTGTTTTATATATAGTTTAAAAAACTATCTGATGATTTTGATATTGATCGCAGAAAAGCCTTTTGGAGATCTTTCTTTTTCGAAAGATACTTTGTTTCCTTTTTTGATGATATCAATACAGTTGTTACTGTGGAAGAATACATTTTCTTTAGAATTATCTTCTGTGATAAATCCGTATCCTTTGTCGCTGAAAAATGTAACGATACCAGATTTTATTGGATCTTCTTCCTGAATAGGAGCGGCACCCAATTGGATGTTATCCAAATTGATCGCCTCTGCATTAGAGTTATCGGGAGGTGTACTTGTCAACTGACCGTTTGCATCTACATACATGATCATATCATCAAGACTTTTTCCTTTGTCATTGCTGTTTTTTCGGTCTTCGCGACGTATCGCTTTTTCCTTTTGCTTCTGTAATTTTTTCTTAAAGTTTTCTTTTTTTGAGAAAGAATCCGCCATATATTATTGTATATTAATTGTTATTCCTGAATTTAAATATTGATGATTTTTTAGCCTTTCATCAAAGGGTATTGTTTACCATCATAAAAAGATTTCTATTGAAATTCTTCTAATGATTCCGCTTCATTCAGATAATAAATTTTTTAGGATTTATGATCGTTACCGGGAAATTGATCTGATTATCTCAATCATTTCGCTTCCTGAAAAAGAAGTAAAAAGGTGTTCTGAATTGTTTGTCAGTATTGGTGATTCGTTTTGCCGGCACAATATTCATTTAGAAAAATATAAGTGAAAAAACGGCAGTCAGAATAAAGAAAACTGAGGGATAAAGAGTATTCTAAACTTAAATAGTTTAAGAAAAGCAGAAACCTTCTTCTTAATTATAATACAAATATACGACAATTCCACGGATTTTGAAGACTATTATTTAAATAATTGAATGTCAGATTATTTCTTTAAACAGAAAACCGCTTCAAATTAACTTTAAATGGATGTTATTGATTCGAATTACCTGTCTTTCTTTTTCAGAATATAATAGACAGCTTCATCTTTTTCATTATTGGTTGTATAAGCAAACTGAAAAGAGTAGCCATTTGCAGACATAAAATTAAGAGCATCCATCATTGAGTTGAATTTCACATTACGCCCTCTTTCATCTTTGATGTTGGTTCCGTTTTTAAATGAGATAGATTTTGTTTCCTGCCCAAAATCGATTTCCACATTCACTTTCGTACTCAGCGAACGACCTGTTCCAATGATCTGAACGTAATCTACATCAATATCTTTCAATGGAACATCATTGACGGTTTGGGCAACACTGAAAGCTGATAAAGCAATGAGTTGAAGGGTAAAAAGTTTTTTCATAGCTTAAAAAGAAGTTAGATATTAGAATTAGGTTTGAGATCTGTTAATAATTGAATTAATTTCAAGTTAAAAATAGAATAAATTTTAGAATCCCACTCAAAATATGGATGTTAATTAAAAAATCCCCCGAAAAAATTCGAGGGATTTTAATATGATTAAGAATGATTTCTTAAGCTTCGTTCAAAGGTTTGTGCTCTCCCGGCTGGTCTTTACCTTCAGGATTCACCTGACCTTCCAGTCTTGGTTTTTGTTCCGGTCTTGGTGGTCTTGGCAATAAAACTTTTCTTGAAAGTTTCATTTTCTTACGGTCATCGTAACCCATAAACTTCACCTCTACCTCATCACCTTCGTTATAAGGAACTTTATCCAGTCTCTTCCACTCGATTTCTGAGATGTGAAGAAGACCTTCAGTACCTTTTGCAATCGCTACAAAAGCTCCGAAATCCATTACTTTTACTACTTTACCCTGGTAAACTTCACCTACAACCGGTACAAAAGTAATTTCGTTGATTCTTGCAATCGCTGCGTTGATCTTTTCTCTGTTTACACCAGAAATTTCGATTCTTCCAATTTCGCCAACTTCTTCAATGGCGATCACCGTATCTGTATCTTTCTGTAACTGCTGAATGATTTTTCCACCAGGTCCGATAACAGCACCGATGAAATCTTTAGAGATCTCAAGCATAACCATTTTCGGAGCATGTGGTTTCACATCTTCTCTTGGAACAGCGATGGTTTCAGTGATTTTATCTAAAATATGTAATCTCCCGTCTCTAGCTTGCAGAAGCGCTTTTTCCATAATATCCATCGACAATCCCTGGATTTTAATGTCCATCTGGCAAGCGGTGATTCCGTCTGCAGTTCCGGTTACTTTAAAGTCCATGTCTCCCAGGTGATCTTCATCGCCTAAGATGTCAGAAAGTACCGTAAACTTTCCTGTTTTAATATCAGTAACCAATCCCATTGCAATACCTGAAACTGGCTTTTTGATTTGAACACCTGCATCCATCAACGCTAAAGTTCCCGCACAAACAGTTGCCATAGAAGATGAACCGTTTGATTCCAAAATATCAGAAACGATACGGATGGTATAAGGATTTTCTTCCGGGATCATATTTGCTAAAGCTCTCTGAGCCAGGTTTCCGTGACCAACTTCTCTTCTTGAAGTTCCTCTCAAAGGTCTTGCTTCACCTGTTGAGAACGGCGGGAAATTATAATGTAAGAAGAATCTTTCGTCGTAATTTACCATCACGCTGTCTACCATGTTCGCATCTTTTACCGAACCTAAAGTTACAGCTGTCAAAGATTGAGTTTCACCTCTTGTGAAAATTGCAGAACCGTGAGCTCCGGGTAAATAATCGATTTCGCTCCAGATCGGGCGAATCGTTTGAGGATCACGACCATCAAGACGGATTTTATCATTCAAAATCATCTGACGCATCGCTTCTTTTTCCACATCGTGGTAATAAACTTTTGCGAAAGGCGTTACTCTCTCCAGTTCTTCAGGATGCTCTACATATTGAGCTAAAAATTCAGCCAAAACAGCTTTAAATTTCTCTCCTCTTTCTTCTTTTCCTGAAGGCTGCTTGGCAACTTCGTATACTTTATCGTATGTTTCTTTCCACACTTTCTCACGGATGGCTTCATCGTGATTTTCGTGGCTGTATTCTCTTTTTGGGAATGATTTTCCTACCTTTTCGGCTAATCTTTCCTGAGCTTCAACTTGTTTTTTGATTTCTTCGTGAGCAAAAGTAATCGCTTCAAGCATTTCTGCTTCTGTGATTTCTTTCATCTCACCTTCCACCATTACGATAGAATCTTTAGTTGCTCCCACCATGATGTCCAGGTCAGCCAATTTAAGATCTTCATAATTAGGATTTACTGCTAATTTCCCGTCAATTCTTACTACTCTTACTTCAGACATCGGTCCGTTGAAAGGAATATCGGTGATTGCGATCGCTGCCGAAGCTGCAAGACCTGCTAAATCGTCAGGAATTGATTGTCCGTCATAAGAAATTAATGAAATCATTACCTGAACTTCTGCGTGGAAATCTTCAGGGAATAACGGTCTTAAAACTCTGTCTACTAAACGCATTGTCAAGATTTCCTGATCTGATGGTCTTGCTTCTCTTCTGAAAAAGTTTCCAGGGATTTTTCCACCTGCGTAGAATTTTTCTCTGTAATCTACTGTCAATGGTAAGAAATCTACACCATCTTTTGCTTCTTTGCTGGCTACAACAGTTGCTAAAAGCATTGTTCCGCCGATTTTTACTACAACAGAACCGTCAGCTTGTTTCGCCAGTTTTCCTGTTTCGATTGTGATCTCTCTGCCGTCTGCAAGAATGATCGTTTCTGTAATTGCTTGAGGTATACTCATAAATTGTTTTGTGTTGCACTCCGTATTGAGCGCTTTAATTATTGATATTTCGTCTAAATTTCGTTTGCAAATTTAAGGCTTTTGTTTTAAATACAAGATTTAAAGTTGATAAGAAGAAATATTCATATTAATTTTACCTTAATTATAAATTTTTCTTATTAAAAATCCTGTATCCAAGTCTCCATTCAATATAATCAGCTTTGTGAAATTGGTAAGATCTGAGAGCAATTCCTATTAATAAATTTTCACCTATCGTATACTGAAAACCGACTCTCTGATAGAAAACCGATTTATCATAACGCCTGTCAACAGACTTTTTAAATAAATAAAATCCCGGCTGCAGCTGAACTGCAAACCTTGAAATCGCAAGACGGTAAGAAGGGAAAATATTAAGCAAAAGATTATCGTGTTTAAATCTCTTTTCAGTTTGAATTGCTCCGCTTTCATCCTGATAAAATCTGTTGTTATAATCTTCATCATACAAAAGTCCAACTCCTAATCCTAAAGATGACTTGTATGTAATCTGTGTGTGATAAACTGTTTCGACACCCCAGTTCTGATAATATTCGCCTTTAAATTTTTCGGTTAAATTAACATCAGAATATTCAAAACCATCATCTTTACCCAAAAATATCGAATGCCGCACACCGCCGAAAACATTGATGTCTAAAGTTGAATATTTGTCAAATGACGACAGAGAATCTTTTGCGTGAATCAATCTTTTATCAAAGTGATATGTAAGAGATAATTTGGGAGAAAAAGTATTCATTCCTTTATTAGGATGTTTTAAAGCACCATTTGAAAAGTGATTGAAATTAAGACCTAATCCCAAATCAAAATTTTTGCCTAAGTAATATTTGTAGCTCGCTCCTAAATTGATGTAAATACTGACCGATGACCCCGAAGTTTCATTCAAATATCCTTTTTCCAGATTAAATGGTTCCCAGCCAAATGCAAAACCTGCACTCGTTTCATAATTCCAGGAATGGGTTTTTGTTTCCTTAATTGCCCCTCCAAATGTTCCGTAAACAGCGAACGGACGTCCCATATCACTGTTTTTCAGAAAGTCTAATGCTAAAATTCCACCACCGTAGTAAGGATAACCGAATCTTTTATGCCATTCTTTGCTCCCGTCGGTTTGTAAGGTCAGTTCTGCCGCAGCACCGATAAATCCTCTGTGATCAAGAGTTTTCAGATAATCATTCGTGCCTAAAAATTTTCCGATCTGCAGACTTACTGTTCCTCGTAAATTTGATTTGGGAATCGTATCTAAATCCTGAGAAAAGAAAAAAGCAGATATAAACAGAAAAAAATATGAGTAAAAGTATTTCAAATCTTTTGTTTAAAATGTGAAAAGCGCAAATTTAACTATTCTTTTATCAAAGTAAATAAAGATTACGCAAACATTTATTGCCAATTTCATGTGATCTCACAAAAAAAGCAACCTCTTTCGAAGTTGCTTTTGTTTTTGGAAATCGGATAGATTATTTTCTTAAACCAAGTTCAGCAATAATTGCTCTGTATCTTGTAATATCTTTTTTCTTAAGATAATCTAATAAGCTTTTTCTTTTACCTACTAATTTTACCAAAGATCTCTCAGTGTTGAAATCATGACGATTAGCCTTTAAGTGCTGAGATAAATGGTTGATTCTGTAAGTGAAAAGAGCTACCTGTCCTTCAGCGCTCCCTGTGTCTTGTGCAGATTTTCCATGTTTTGCGAAAATTTCTGCTTTTTTTTCTGTTGTTAAGTACATTCCAATATTGTTTAATGATTATTATGTAACGGGTGCAAAAGTACGACTATTTTCTGATTCAGCAAAACATTATCGATACCATGTATTGAAATTGATAGAAAAATATGTTAAAAAATTCTTAACAAAATTATGTTTTTCCGATTAAAAGGCAGTAATTTTGCATAGACAAAAGATGAAAAATTTTTTACTCTACATATTGATTCCCACGGTCTTCGTTGCCGGCATTTCTTCTGTAAAAGCGCAGAAAGCAAATACTCACGACAAAATCAAGAAAATCTTATACTTCAATCCTGAGGTAGAGCCTGATCTGGAAGAAATTAAAGAACCTACAAATTATGCGTTTTTCAGCACAGTTTCTGATAACGTAAGCACATTCAGAAAAAACAAAATGCTGAGATCTGAAGTTCAGGTTTCCTATGACAGCATTGACGCTAAAACGATTCTCGAATATAGCAAAAACAATGATGCAGACTTCGTGATTGTTCCCAAAGTAAAATATTTCAAAGTAGGCTTGGGAAAATATGTATTCTCAAATCAGGTCGTTGTAAGTTTAAAACTTTTTGATGCTGAAGGAAATCTCATTGCGTCATCCGATTATGATACCTATCGTAAAAATATGCGTCTTTTAGGTTCTGCAGAAAACTCAATTAAAATAGGGACCAATGGAGCAATGAAAAGCATCCTTAAAGAATTGAGAAAACAAAAACCCTCTTCTGAAGCCGGTTTTTAAGCTTTAATAAATCCTTAAATTTACGTTATCTTACTTGTTTGTTGAAAATTTGAATTATTTTTGCATATCCAAAAAAAATTCAGGTTTTGAATTATACAGACGAACTCATCTTCAACCCAGCCGATATTGCAGAACGACTTAGCGAACTTCCCGCTGATGAACGGTTGTTGGCTTTTCTGAAAGTTCCGAAAGAGTACAAAGCCGATGTTTTCTCCCATTTAGATCCGGATTTTCAGGAAGAAACCATCAGAAGTATCGGTAGTGACGAAGTTTCAGAGATCCTGAATGCCATGACTCCGGATGACAGAACTGCACTTTTTGAAGATTTCCCGGATGAGCTGATTAAATATTCTATCAATCACCTGAATCCACAGGAAAGAAGAATTGCTTTAAAACTTTTGGGTTACGATTCTGATTCTATTGCCCGTCTGATGACCCCTTATTACATCCAGATCAGAAAAGAATGGACGGTAAAAAGATGTCTTCAGCAGATCAAAAAAGTCGGAAAAAGGGTGGAAACCATCAATCACTTGTATGTAGTTGATGAGAGAAACCGACTGATTGATGATTTGGCACTTGGGAGTTTACTCTTAGTTGAAGAAGATACTTTAGTTTCTGATCTTACCGACAATCAGTTTGTTGCCATCAAAACCACAACTTCAAAAGAAGATGCAGTAACTTATTTTGAAAAATATGACAGAACTGCTCTTCCTATTATAACAGATGCAGGAGTTTTGGTAGGAATCGTTACGATTGATGACATTTTAGATCAGATTGAATCACAAAACACCGAAGATATTCAGAAATTCGGGGGTGTTGAAGCTTTGGATGATCCTTATATTCAGACGCATTGGTTTGAAATGATCAAAAAAAGAGGTCTTTGGCTGATTGTTTTATTCTTTCTCCAGCTGATTACTGCTTCAGTAATGGGATATTACGAAAACGAAATTGAAAAAGCCGTTGTTTTGGCACTTTTCATTCCTTTAATTATATCGAGTGGAGGAAATTCAGGTTCACAAGCTGCAACTTTGATTATCCGTGCAATGGCACTTCAGGAAATTACCATCAAAGACTGGTGGATTGTGATGAAAAAAGAATTGGTTACAGGTCTTATTTTGGGAACATTTCTTGGGGTTATCGGTTTTTTCAGAATTATGATCTGGCACAAAATGGGATGGTTTGATTACGGTGATTACTGGTTTTTCATCGCACTCAGTGCTGGAATGTCATTATCGATGATTGTGCTTTGGGGAACTTTATCGGGATCAATGGTTCCTTTTATTCTTAAAAAATTCAATCTTGACCCGGCAACTTCTTCTGCACCATTCGTTGCAACGTTGGTTGACGTAACAGGTTTAATTATTTACTTTACCATTGCCGGACTTTTCTTAACCGGAAAACTTTTGTAATTTTAGAAAAAGTCTAAAATCTATATATGAAAGTTATTTCTCTGGTACCTTCAATTACTGAAGCTTTATTTGATCTGGGATTAACCGAAAATGAAGTCATCGGAAGAACAAAATTCTGTATTCATCCCGCTGAAAAGATAAAAAATGTAGAAATTATTGGCGGAACAAAAAACCTGAATATTGAAAAAATAAAAAGTCTTAAACCTGATTTAATTTTAGCCAATAAAGAGGAAAACGTAAAAGATCAGGTAGAAACTTTAATGGAAGATTTCAAAGTGATTGTTTATAATACAGAGACAATCGAAGACAATTATTATTTAGTTAAAAATTTAGGTTTACTTTTTAATAAAGAAGAAAGAGCACAGATTTTCAACATGAAAATTTATGATGTTCTTAATCAGTCAAAAATTAATTCCAAAATAAAAGTGGCCTATCTGATCTGGAAAAATCCTTATATGACGATAGGTTCAGATACTTTTATTCACAATATTTTATCTGAGATCGGTTTTGAAAATATCTTTAAAAATCAAACCCGGTATCCTGAAATTCAGGTTGAAGATTTGGATGAAGCAGATGTGATTATGCTTTCTTCGGAGCCATTTCCTTTTAAAGAAAAACATATTGAAGAATTGAAAGCGTTTTATCCTGATAAAAAAATCATGATTGTTGCCGGAGAAGCTTTCTCGTGGTACGGAACGCATATTGCGAAGTGTGAAGATTATTTTAAGGAATTAATTGCTGATTTTAATACTTAATTAAACATACAATTTGTGGTTAATTATATTTGCTGAAATTTCAAACAAAAAAACTCCGACAAAAATCGGAGTTTATAATTTATGTATTTTAAGAGTTACAAAATCTTGGAAACCTCATTACAAAGCCATTCCAGTAATTCTAAATCTTCTTTTGTGAAAGGATCAATCGTATGAGAATCAATATCGATCTGACCAATATTTTCTCCGTTTTTGAAAATCGGAACTACGATTTCAGCCTTTGTATCAATTGAACAGCTCAGATAATTATCCTGTAAATGAACGTCCGGAACGATGAAGGTTTCGTTTGAAACAGCAACCTGTCCGCAAATTCCTTTTCCGTAAGGAATAATGACGTGATCGGTTTCTGCACCAACATACGGACCTAATTTTAACTCGTCTTTATCACCGTTTTTGAAATAAAAACCGGTCCAGTTGAAATATGAAATTTCCTGATCCAATAAATGGCAAACTTTTTCAAGTTTCTCCTCAGTATTATGTTTTGGACTTTCAAGAATAGACGAAAGTCTTTTTTTTAATTCAGACATTTTTAAATTTGTTTTTAAGAAAATTGTTTTAGAGAAAGCTCCTGTTTGTAGCCGAACATTCCTCTTTCTTTTATCATTTCAGCAACACCTTCCGGCACCTGATTTTCCCAACCGCTCACGTTGCAGGCTATTTTTCTCAGTATTTCTCTCGAATAAATCTCCAAAAACTCGGGATCGTAATTTTTAATATCTACAATACGATTGTTGAGTTTGAAATATTTATATAATTCTTTCAGACTTTCTTCTACTTTAAGGTTATCTGAATTTAACAATTCGTGAGTTTCAGGATCTTTGTAAGGATAAAGATACACTCTCATTCCGTTACGGAAAAATTTACCGAAAGCTTCCAGAATTCCACCTGATAAATCTTTATAATACTTCTCATCAAATACCATCAACATATTATTTACCCCCATTGCAACACCAATGTCGCCATTCGTATAATGAGAGAAATAGTCGATCAGTCGGTAATATTCTGAGAAGTTTGAGATAATTACCGTGTAACCTAATTTACCAAGTACATCTACCCTGTCTAAGAAATCCCTTTCATCAATATCTCCATCTGCACGTAGGTTTGAAATCGTAATTTCGATCAGAACTTCCGTTTCTTCGTGGGTACAGATTGCATCTTTCAGAAACATATCCATTCCGTTTCTGAGCATATCAATATTTACTCTTGTTACCGGTCTGAAGCTCCCTCTGACAGCGAAAATATTTTTTTTGTACAAAACATCTGCCGGAAGCATATTATTTCCCTGAGAATTAAAGATAACAGCATCGGTCATATTATTTTTCACCAATTGCAAAGACATCAGTCTGTTGTCAACGTAAGCGAAAGCGGGACCGCTGAAATCGATCATATCAATCTCAAGATTATCTGTAGCAACATCGTCATACAGAGATTCAATCAATCTTCTCGGATTATCAAAATACGTAAACGCACCGAAAATAAGATTCACCCCTAAATTACCGAGAGTTTCCTGCTGTAAAGTAGCATCGTTTTCTTTAAATTTTACGTGAATGACAACCTCATTATAATCTTCATTTTCTTTTACCTGAAAACGGATTCCTACCCAACCGTGACCTTTTACCGTTTTGTCAAAATTGATGGTGGTTACCGTATTTGCGTAAGAAAAAAACTTTCTGTTTGGGCTGTTTTCTCTGGAAATTCTTTCTTCGATCAGGGCCACTTCATAGCGAAGCATTTTTCGAAGTCTGTTTTGGGTTACATATCTGTTTTTAACCTCTTTTCCGTAGATGGCATCACTAAAATCTTTGTCGTAAGCCGACATTGCCTTAGCAATTGTACCGGAAGCTCCCCCTGCTCTAAAAAAGTGTCGTACAGTTTCCTGTCCTGCTCCAATTTCTGCGAAAGTACCATAAATAGTAGGATCTAGATTAATTGTTAATGCTTTTTGTTTAGGAGTTAGTTTCTGATACATTAGGACATTAAATTTTTCGTAAATTTACCAAAATTAAACCAACCTCAAAACAAATGAAGTTGAAATTTTTAGGAACCGGAACTTCTCAGGGCGTTCCCGTTATTGGCTGCACTTGCGAGGTCTGCACCTCGAAAAATCCGAAAGATAAGCGTTTCAGAGCTTCTGCAATGGTAACAACTGATGAAAATAAAAAAATACTCATCGATTGCGGTCCCGATTTCAGACAGCAAATGCTTATCAATCAGGAAAACCATGTTGACATTACACTTCTTACCCATGAGCACAACGACCACGTCATTGGTCTTGATGACATGCGTCCCCTAATTTTTAAAAGCGGAAAAAATATGCCTCTTTACAGCAGTGAAAGAGTGGGAAATGAAGTGAAGAACCGTTTTCCTTATGCATTTACCGATGAAAGATATCCCGGAGCTCCCGCATTTGACCTGCATACGATTGAAAATAAACCTTTTGAAGTTTTAGATCTTGAAATTACTCCCATTGAGGTTATCCATTACAAAATAAATGTATTCGGATATAAATTTAAAAATTTGGCTTACATTACAGATGCCGGTTTCATTTCTGATACCGAAAAGGAAAAATTACATAATCTGGATGTTCTTATTTTGAACTGCATCCGTAAATTTGATCCGCATCCTGCCCATTTTGTATTGGCAGACGTTATAAAACTTCACGAAGAACTGAAACCTGAAAAATTATTTTTAACGCATATCAGTCATCATTTTGGATTGCATGATATTGAGGATAAGTTACTTCCCAAAGGAATGCACCTTGCCTACGATGGTTTGGAGATTATTTTTTAAAGAAAAGTTTACAAAAAGTTTTTGAACATAAAAAAAAGTTTCTATATTTGCACACCGATTTACAGCATACTGTAACACCAGCCCAGGTGGCGGAATTGGTAGAC
Source organism: Chryseobacterium sp. DT-167 (assembly GCF_058310155.1). Lineage (NCBI taxonomy): Bacteria > Pseudomonadati > Bacteroidota > Flavobacteriia > Flavobacteriales > Weeksellaceae > Chryseobacterium > Chryseobacterium sp. DT-167. The sequence goes on from NZ_JBZEEQ010000010.1 coordinate 160,878, forward strand.
GCGCTGGTCTCAAACACCAGTTCTTAGGAGTACCGGTTCGATCCCGGTCCTGGGTACAAACGATAAATGGCGCCAACTGAATACAGTTGGCGCCATTTTTAATTTTTTTTAATTATAATTCTTACGATGAAAACATTCAGCAATTTAACCGTTAAATAATACTAGCTTAATTTCATTAAATAAATGCAGAATGTTTGGAGAGTGAGTTCCTGAATATCTGCTTTAGTTATGAGTGCGATAGTATATTTTTTTATACAATTGACAATGGTAACTTATTTTTGAGTACACCATTTTTTGATTAATATATCAATCGAAAATAGTTTAATGGGAACAAGACCAACACAGCCAAATTAAGGCTTATTATTCCATTGCTGATTGTTAATAATTCTTAGAATTAAATTGCTTTAGACAAAAACTAAAAGAAATTATTTAATAAAAAATGAGCTTTGCAATTCTTGTTTAATTTGGCTCAAACGAGTCAAATCATCGATAAAAGTGTTTGAAGATACACTCGTCAAGTCCATTTTAACGCTCAAAGAGTTCATTAAATTTATCAGAGTCAAATCTGAGAAATATGTATTAATTGATTGTTTAATTAATCTTTCAGAAAAGTACTCTATTTAGTTCCCTGACAGAAATTTTGGATTCAATAATTTTCCACAACTTAGTTGAAGTTCATGAAATTGCGAAATAAGAGATTCAATTAAATCCCACACGAAAATTTAGTGACCATTGCATAATACATTACTTCAAAATTCAGTGATAATACTGAATTATTTTCAAATAAATTATATTAATATTGTTTTATTAATAAGCATCAACTAAACATGTTAGCGGCAGGTTGGGGATTGATGTTATTGATATTATTCTCTATGCTTTTATCTGTTGGTCATAATTTAGCCATGATTTTAGTAACTATTATTATGCTAACAGGGCATATGGGAACATCTCGAGTTCCTAAGTGGAAAATTAATTTCAGTCTAAAGTTTTGCAATTTATATTGTATAAAATGGATTTGTAAAACAGTGTAATAAATTTTTTAATAACCACCCTGCTTATAACTAAATAATGTTATTGCAATTTTAAAGATATAATCAACTAAAAACTAATAATCTAAATAACCATGAAATCAAAATTCAAAAAATTGATGCTTTTGAGCATTACAACAGCTACTTTACTGGGGCTTACATCTTGTAAAAAAAATACTTATTCTAAAACTCAAACAGGCTTAGTAAGTATTTTTGAAGATTACAATAAGAATAACGAAATTAAAAATACAGTTGATACCATAGTTCTTGACAATGATCAAATGTTTGTTGACTGGTCTTGGCAAAAATTTTTATGGTTAACGTCAAATACCGAAGATAATGTTCCTGTATTTATGAAAGAATTAAAACAGGTTAATGATTTTGGTGAAGAAATAAAAATAGATTTTTTAAAAAAGAAAGGATTACAATCTTCATACCTAAAAGATGGTAAATTACCATTAATCTTAGATTTGTATCAACAAGCAGACGGAACAAAATTGAGTAGCAAGAGCAATTCTCTCGTAAGATATTCGATACATGCTAATGACGGAATATTAGAGATGTTTAATTCAGGCGATGCATCATCAATTATTAGCCAAGCAGCTGAAATACTAAAAAATGACAGCTTAAAGCGTTCTATTCGTGAGAGTAAAAATCAATATCCAGTTGGTGCTACCGAAATTAAAATAGCTTGGATAAAAACATCTGAAGTAGTAGATTCTACTAAAACTTTTAATATCACTGCAATTGTAAATCAACCTGATAAAAATTTGGACGAAAATTATAACAACGTTGAGCTACAAAGAATGTCTATGATTGGCTTTCATATATTTACAGTTACAGCAGAGCACCCTGAAGGCGTGTGGTCAACTTTTGATCAACGAGATTTAGCACCAGATAGAACAAGTTTTCATGGAGACCCTGTAAATTCTAAATCAGATAAATACACATTATTCGATGGAAACTCTGTTGGAAATACAGAAGATGGAATTATTCAAGATACAACCACTCTTACTCCAAAAGTTAAAAATAAAGTATTTCAATCCCATCCTGAAGGAGTTAGATACACTCAGGAATCTCAAGGAATGGTCGTTATTAAAGAAGATAAAGAGTTTGTTACAATGATTAAATCTAGTAACGAATTAGCTAAAAAAGCCCTTACGAATGATAAAGTTAAAATATGGGCGAACTATAAATTAGTCGGCTCTATATGGTCAAAAACTAATGCTCCAATTAATGAGTTACTAGATGGAAATTTATCAAAACCAGATGGTATCGGTAATGGGAAAAGTTTTGGTAGTTTAAATTTAGCAAATATCACTATGGAAACCACATTCCAAACAGAAGGAACGAATTGTTTTACTTGTCACTCTATGAATAATAATTTATATAGGACAAATACATCAAAAAAAATAAATGTTAAGTCTCCTTTGATTAACTCACACTTATTTGAAAAATATGCAGAATTAAAAGCAGCATTATTAGCAAGTCAAGGAGCAGCCAAAACTGACATTAATAAAAAATCGAATACTAATACAATGAAATCTTATAATAATATAGATGAAATTAGTAAGTTAAAAAATAGCATAAGGGAATCATCTCGTGAAGAAGCTAGAGAATTACTTAAAAAATAGTTATAATACCATTAAAATAACGATTATCAAAATGAAGATGAGTGTGAAAAATTCGTTGCAAAAATTTTAGAGTCCTACCTAATTCTATAACAAAATCTTTGCTTAATTTTTAGTTTGGTCAAAAGTCAAATGAAACCCATCAAGGATATACTATTCAAAAGCTATTTATTTCTAAATATTCAAAGGTAAATTTAATAACGGCTTCAACTGTAAAAATATCTGACAAAAATATACTGGTAATTCTTTTTTAGTTTGACTCAGATGACTTAAATCACAAATAAAAAGATTTATAGAGAACCTATTTAATCATTATTTAGCTCTACAATTCTTTCCACCAAATATTTCGATATATCTTTGGTTCTGGGTACAAAACCGGAAAAAAGGTGATAATTCACTTTCGTTCCGGTTTTTTTAGCTCCCAACTCATTTTTAAACTGATAGCTATAAGACAGTAAAACATTGCTCTTGTCGGTTCAATAATGATTTTCAAAAAATTCCAATTTTCAGGGAATATCGAGCCAATGATCTTACGTTTTAAAGTAATATCCCGATAGAATAGACTTTAGCAAGATTAACTACTCGTGATAAGGCATCATAAAGTAGTTTTGTAAAATCTAATTTTTTATAATCTTTTCCTTTAGTCAATTTACAACAGACAAGAAATCCTCTCACGGACAGATTATCGTCAGACAATACCTTAACTTGGGTCTTACAAGATTTGCATTGCCATCCATTATATTTTGAATTTATCAAACAATTTCTTGCTGCGGCACACCTAGACTCTTGATTTATTTAGCTTTTTCACGATGTGGTCTTTATGCTAGAACATATTTTTTATATAAATTTGTTTATCAGTTAACCACGAAAACGTCTTTTATGAACTTAAAAATAGTAACGTCAATATTACTGTCCTTATTCTTTTTTTCTGCACCTGCGCAAAACAATGATTGGGAAAATCCTAAATTAGTTGATAAGGGGAAAGAAAAGCCACACGTCACCTTCGTATCCTTCGATCATCAGCAAGATGCTCTTTACGATGATTATACTAAATCAAGTAATTATAAATCCCTTAATGGGCAGTGGAAGTTCAGCTATACAGATCAATATAAAGACAGACCTACAGATTTCTACAAAACTACATTTGATGATTCGGGATGGGCAAATTTAGCAGTCCCTTCTAATTGGGAACTGAACGGTTTCGGTATTCCCATCTATACCAATGTCACCTATCCGCATCCCAGAACACCGCCATTTATTGGTCCGAATAATCCTGTAGGCACCTACAGAAAAATGTTTACCATTCCTGAAAATTGGGATCAGAAAGAGATATTGCTTCATTTTGGTTCTATTTCGGGATGTGCATTTATTTATGTGAACGGCGAGAAGGTTGGGATGACTAAAGCTTCCAAGACTCCGGCAGAATTTAATATCAGCAAATACCTGAAAAAAGGACATAACCTGCTTGCTGTACAGGTATTCCGCTGGCATGATGGCAGTTACCTGGAAGATCAGGATTTCTGGCGCCTGAGCGGTTTGGAGAGAGACGTTTACCTGTATGCTTTACCAAAATTAGCAATATGGGATTTCTTTCTAAAGGCAGATCTTGATGGTAAATACAAAGATGGATTGTTCAGTGCCGATGTAGATCTTCGCAAATTTAAAGGGAATGATCTTAAAAACGGAAGCTTGTCTATCAGTCTGCTGGACAAATCAGGAAAAATTATTTATAACAAACAGGAAAAACTCAGTGTAAATGCAGATAGCATTCAAACTTTGAAATTTCAGACAACCATTAAAAATCCATTAAAATGGAATGCCGAAACACCAAATCTATATGATTGTGTCCTTACACTGAAGGGTGAGAAAGAAACGGTACTCAGCATTGTTGCTTCGAAAATAGGCTTTCGTAAAATTGAAATAAAAAATTCAAGGCTGTTGGTTAATGGTATGCCAATCTCTGTACACGGTGTAAACAGGCATGAACATGATGATGTAACAGGTCACACCACAACTAAAGCATTGATGCTGAAAGATATCAGATTAATGAAGGAGCTGAACATTAATGCTGTACGACTTTCGCATTATCCAAATAATCCGCTATGGTATAAATTATGCGATCAATATGGGTTGTACCTGGTAGATGAAGCGAACATTGAAACCCACGGTATGGGTGCGGAACTACAGGGCGGGTTTGACACAACTGTACACCCAGCTTACTTGCCGGAATGGGCACCGGCACACACAGACAGGATTGTAAGAATGGTGGAACGCGACAAAAACCACGCTTCTATTATTATCTGGTCTTTAGGCAATGAATGTGGCAACGGCCCCGTATTCCATGATAATTATAAATGGATCAAAAGCCGGGACACTTCCAGACCTGTGCAGTTTGAGCAGGCCGGACAAGACTGGAATACAGACATTGTAGCTCCTATGTACCCTCGCATCGCCGATATGAAAAAATATGCTGCCGATATCACTAAAACAAGACCTTACATTATGTGCGAATATTCACACGCAATGGGCAACAGCAATGGTAATATGCAGACCTATTTTGATATTATCCGGAAGAGTAAGAATATGCAGGGCGGTTTCATATGGGATTGGGTAGATCAGGGCATTAAAACCAAAGATGCCAACGACAAGCCATTTTGGGCTTATGGAGGCGATCTGGGTGCATTTTACTGGCAGAATGACGAGAATGGTGTAGCCGATGGAATCATCAGTTCTGACCGTACACCAGATCCTGGTGCCTATGAAGTAAAAAAGATGTATCAGAATGTAATCTTTACGGCAAAAGACCTGAAGGCAGGCTTGATTAATATTGAAAACATCTTTGATTTTACAGACTTGAACCAATATGAATTTAGATGGGAACTGCTGAAAAATGGTGAAAAAGTAAATGAAGATAAATTTGATGTTCAGCTGGCTCCCCACCAGTCAAAAAATATAAGGCTTAATCTTCCAAAATATAAATCGTCTGCGGGAACCGAGTATTTCCTGAACCTTTATGCATATACGAAAACAGCCACAGAGATGCTGCCTGCCGGAGCGGAGATCGCCAAAGAGCAATTCGGTGATGCAGGTTCTTATTTTGAGAAAAAAGAAACATTGGTAGCACAACCAAAATTAGCCATCACAAAAGATGATAAAAAACTGAGTTTCAATGCTGGTGACGTGAAAGGTGAATTTGATCTGCAAAAAGGAAAGTTCACGCGATATAACAAAAATGATAGCAATTTCAATAATTTTCCTGAACCGTATTTCTGGAGGGCGCCTACCGATAATGATTTCGGAAACGGCATGCCTTCAAGATTAGGATTATGGCGTTCTGCCCATGACCAGAAAAAACTAAAAAAAGTTACAGTTGCTGAACAGACCGAAGCCGGAACAGCAATTCAGGTCGAGTGGCAACTGGCAGGAATTGATGTGCCTTACCAAATAAACTATTTCATTCATAATAATGGCGATATACAGATCACTGCAACAATGGATATGACGGGTAAGGAGCTTCCTGAACTGCCACGCTTCGGGATGCGTACCACATTGTCTGGAAATTATGATAACCTCAGTTATTATGGAAGAGGTCCGTACGAAAATTATATCGACCGGAACAGTGCGTCATTTATCGGCATCTATCAGGATAAGGTAGAGAATCAGTACTACAAGGGATACATCCGTCCGCAGGAGAGTGGCAATAAAATGGATGTCCGTTGGTTCACTCTTACAGATCAGCTGGGCAACGGAATAAAAGTGGAAGGTATGCAGCCTATTGCTTTTACAGCCATTAATCATAGTGTCGAAGACCTTGACCCAGGAATAACCAAAAAGCAGCAGCATCCTACAGATTTGCCGCCAAGACATCAGGTATTTTTAAGCATTGACCTTAAGCAAAGGGGGCTTGGTGGTGATGACAGCTGGGGCGCATATCCGCATGATGAATACCGCTTGCTCGACAAAAAATACAGTTATAGCTATACAATAAGTCTGTTGAATAAAAAATAAATTACAACCATGCAGAAGATCATAAGTGAAACCTTCGAAAAATTGGTAGAGATGGTTGCAACAGAAGGATGTAACCCCATCGATCCAGAACTTATATCATCGTCGCTAACAAAATTGACAAGCTTAAAAGAATGGCTGGAAAATATAAGCATTAAGAAGATCAGGGAATTACAACCTTCTGTTATATTCAACTGATAATGGATAAAGCGGCACAAAGCCGCTTTTCTTCTATAAAGTTATATAGTAATATATCTTACATAAGTTTCAATAACACCTCTGCCTTCTGTGTCAGGAGCTTTTCAATTTCAAATTGTTTTAACTTTGATAAGATTTCCTAGCTGTATTTTCCAGCTAAACAACTTTTTTGTTTTAGCTATTTAATTATATAGTGGTTGTGTTGATCTCAGGTTCAATCAAAATTCTGTTTTTATCTACCCAGTAAGACAGACCTATAATTATTGTCATCAATATTACAAATGAATAAAACAAAATCATAACAGAATCTGGCGGGGTTGGTCCAAAAGTGTTAGAAAGTGTAAGCAGCAAGAGCAATACTACCAAAGTCCAAAGACCCCATTTTCCGGCTTTATTCTTTGCTTTGGTAACTCCTGTATAAACGAATACTCCTCCCAGGAATATGGCCGCTTCTACTATTAAAGTAACCACAACATGGTTCCAAAGACCAAAACCTACTTTATAATCGCCAAATGGAGACAAAGGCAAATCAGCCACGTGAACTATCACATCAAGCAGCCAATGGCTAAGCACACAAAAACCAATAACCAAAGCACTACGGTAGTCGCGCTTCACCAGCCAGTGAATGCCACCTACTATTAACCCCCAAACCAAACCCATAAACAAACTATGTGTATAAGGATAATGCAGAAATTCAAAAGCATTTGTTTCAGTATAGCCAGGCTTTACAGCTACTTTTTCTACACCAAAAACAAGCAGAAACGGCCAAAGAATATCTACAAATTGTGTGGCAACGAAAAGTGTAGCCAATGAAACTTTGGGAGCAAATTTTTTCGCAACAAAGGAAACTCCAAAATGACCTATAAACATAATGTTTTGATTTAAATGTTAGATGCAAAGATCAATTTAAATTCAAACATCTCTCTTGACAAAAATCAAGAATTTACAACCTTTGCTTTTTTCTTATCCTGCTAAATGTTTCAGGCGTCATACCCAACATTGAAGCGATATATTGTAAAGGCACCTGATTGAAAAGAGCAGGATTTTGTTCAAAAAAAGCTTGATACCTCTCTTCAGCAGTCATAGACAAATGGTTGAAAATTCTTTGTTCCAAGGTAATAAAACAACGAGCGATAAACAGTTTTTCAAACTCGTGCCACTTGGGTAATAAAATGCCTAACTGGTTATAATGATCTTTTGAAATGGTTGAGATTTCAGCGTCCACTAATGCCTGAATGGATAGATTTGACGGAGTTCCGAATATAAAACTGGATAAATCGCCTGTAAAATAACCATTTGTAGAAATCCATTGTGTCACTTCTTTTGAGTCTGTGGCAGCAAACATTCTCAAAAGCCCCGAATGTACGAAGGTCAGCTCATTGCAACGGTTACCAGATTTTAATAAAAAATCTCCTTTTTTAATGGTTTTTGCCTCGAAGAATGAAACTATCGTATTCAGGTCTCCCGTTTCAACAACTCCAAAGTACGATTTTATATATTGTTCAAGTTCTCTCATGTTTGTAGTAATCTGGAATTAAGATAAAGCTTATTCCTTGTGCCTCCCTATTTTTCAATTATCCTTTTGGTGTAAGCAGTATGCTTATCAGTCAGATCCCACGAATCTATTTCTCTTTGAATAAGATCAGGAAACTTTTTGCGAATATCGTGAAGGCTGTTGCCAACAGATTTACGAAGATATTCACTTTCCTCAGACCTATGTTTGCTGATGAGTTGAATGGCTACCTGAGGGTTTTCTTTAAAATAAGGGCGTCCTGTCCAGATGCGCAGTCCTTCTATCACCGCTCTTTTAACGTTTGGATTTTTATCCGAAAGCCATTTTTGTATTTTGGGTAAAGAATTTTCATACCCTTTTTTCTGGCAGTAATGGTCAAACGCCTTGGCAAGCATTTCCTGTACTCTCCAGTTTTCATCTTCTGCAACCTGTGTCTCAAGAACCTTTAGTGCTTCAGAATTCTCAGTAGAAAGCTGCCCGAGGATATATGTCGCTAACATTCTGTACTGATAACTTTCGTTATTCAAAAGTTTAAGGGAAACAGCAAAATGATTTAATTCTTCACCCAAAAAGGTATCACCTGCGGAAATGATATGTTTGAAGCCATGCTCAACGTTTTTCAATTGTTCAAGCAAATCGTTGATAGATTGATTCATGAAAATAATATCTAAACAAATATAAGAAACTAATGCCGTTGTCACCCATTGTCTCCAAACGGTGTAAAAGATTATGAGATCATAACGTTCTCTTTTTATCAGGTAAAACTTAAAATTGTCCAAGAAGAAGTATTCGTGAATACCTTTAAAAACAAATGCAAATGAATGAACAAAAGATGCCTAACGCTTTTTTAAGATGTCACGTTCTAGCTTTGTTTCTTCAAGTTTCAATTAAATATACTTTTTGGATCTTAAATTGACTTCGTCGAATCTTCGATTTCTAAACTGTAATTTTTTCTGATCTCTTTTATACTCTTAAAGTTAAGAAGTATAAGAATATGTCATAACAAAGTTAGCAACTCTATTTTTCTGTTGATACAGATTGAAGTGGGCTTAATTGAAAGACTGCTTAAATTCCAGAGGAGATATACTCGTCTTCTTTTTGAAAAGCTTGTTAAATGATTGAGAACGTTCAAAACCCAGATTATAAGCAATTTCTGAAACCGTCAAATTGGTGGAAGTTAAATATTCTTTCGCCTTTTCAATAAGCTTCTCGTGAATATGCTGCTGCGCACTCATACCCGTAAGCGAACGTAAAGCATCGCTCAGGTAATGGGAAGTTAGGTGAAGTTGGTTTGCCAGATATTCCACTGTGAGAATACCTAATTCAAGACTTTTTTCATTGTCGTAATAATGATTGATGATCTGTTCTGCTTTGGTAAGTAAATCATTATTTACCGCCCGCCGGGTGATGAACTGTCTTTCATAAAACCTTTGGCAATAAGTAAGGAGAAGATCAATTTGAGAGACAATCACATTTTGTGTATGATAATCGATATGCTGATACTCTTCCTCAATCTGTTTAAAAATTTCGGTAACTATTTTTTTCTCTTTTTCAGAAATATGCAGAGCCTCACTCACTGCGTAAGAAAAAAAATTGTATTTTCTGATGCTTACTGCCAACGGATGGTTTGCCAGAAAATCGGGATGAAAGCTCAAAACATAGCCCGTTCCTGCTTTTTTATTCAGCATATTGCTTGCTGCAGCCTCGACAGACTGAACCTGTTTGGGAGAGGTAAAGATCATAGAACCACTGTCAAAATCATAATAGTTCTGACCATACTTTATTTTTGATTGAATATTACTTTTTAACGATACTGTGTAAAATGTGGTGGTAAATTTACTCCATACTTCCGAATGAACAGCGTGGAGCTCTGAAACTTTCACGATGCTGACCAAAGGATGCAGTGGCGCCGCGATGGATAATAATTGGTGAAACTCTGATAATGAATGTATATTATGCATCTTTATATACCTGTTAACATTGAAATTAATTTTGATTCTCTGAGCTTAAAGAATACAAAAACCCAAGGATGATTAAAACCATTAGTTCTATCAAAAGCCAATACAGCTGCTTTTTGAAAAACCCGTCCAACACGAGACCTATTATTCTGGCCGTAATTATGCCGGCTGTCAATGCAATCAGCAATCCTACTATTACCATTTTCCAGGAGTACCAGGCAGAAAAAAACAGCAGAAAAAAACTGATTCCTAACAGGAAGCCCCAAAGTACCCTTTTCTCTATTGTTTTATAACCATCCATATTAGGAACTGAAGTACTGAAAAAATTAGGCTTTAAGACTAAAGCTAAACCAACAAAAAATAAAATACATCCTAAAAATTTCAATAAAAACACCATACGCCGTTTAAATGTTTAAATGTTTAAATGTTTAAATGTTTAAATGTTTAAATGTTTAAAGTTAAGAAGTTAGTTTTTGATTACAACAACTGTTTTCTAAGTTCTTTTCTAAAATCTTCCCGACCCATTTTCGAACGTCTGGCGTCCATTGCTTTTGTGTCCTCCCCAACTAAATATCTAATCTGATCTTTCCCATCCGTTGCTGCTTCGTAAACAACTTCCGCAACTTGCTCTGCAGGTATGCCTTGGCTCATCATATCATCGGTGGATCCAAATAGTTTTTCCTCTAAATCTTTATAAGCAGGATGTAATCCTTTCTCAAGAGATCTGTCTAAAAAATTGGTGACCGTGGCTCCGGGAGCAATTGTTTTAATACCGATCTGATGCATTCCTAATTCAAATGACATACTTTCAGACCAGCCTTCTATTCCAAATTTAGTAGCGTGATAAATAGAATGAAGGGGAAACCCCAAAAATCCTCCCATAGACGTAGTGCTGATAAACAGACCGCTTTTCTTTTTCCTGAAATATGGAATGAACGCTTTTGTAACTCTTATAACTCCCAAAAGATTCGTGTTTATCTGTTGTACAATCTGTTCATCTGTGTACGCTTCCAATGAGCCTAATAAGCCATAGCCTGCATTGTTAAAAACAAGATCGACATTATGTTCAGATAACGCTTTGGCAACTGTTTCCTTAATCTGTTCCAAATCGGTAACATCCAATGGCAGAAGGGTTACATTTTCCAGTTGAGACAACTCTGTTTCCTTTTCAGGAGTTCGCATGGTAGCAATAACATTCCACCCTTTGGAATGAAATAATTTTGCTGTAGCTCTACCTATGCCTGATGATGCGCCGGTAATGAAAATCGTTTTCTGCATTTTTATTATTTTTAAATCTTACAATGCAAAGTTCATCATTTTAGTTGCCGTACTTGTTTCCAAACTACTGCAAGTTGTTTCCAAATCGCTGTCATATTTGGTATAAACTTGCAACTATTTTTTAAGATAAAATTTACCAAACTACATAGCTTTTCAGCAAATTTCTGCTGCTTAATATTGGCGCAGATGGTGAAAACAATTAATTACCAGAGCCATTGCAATAAAGCATTTGGTCATGTCAGATAATGTTATTAGATTTGATTTAACCAAATATCACAGAACTATTAAATTAGAATACAACAATTATTTTACACCAACTTTAAATTTATTCTATCATGAAAAAAAAAATCTTCATCGCCTTGCTATCTCTAATAGCAGTAGGAACTCATCAGGTTCTGGCACAAAATTCAGACCATGTGAGTACATCAGTCAATATTAATTTAGCAGATATTATTTCAATCGACGAAGGAAGTGTGGCTTCAGGAGGCACTGTAGATTTTAATTATGTGAACACAACAGATTATAATTCTTCAAAAAGTGTAACAGTGCCCAATAGTTTAGTAATAAATTCCTCCAAAAATTTCGATGTAAAAATAAAATCTGAGGGCACAAATTTTGTAAGTGGCACAAACCTTATTCCTATAGATGTATTACAGGTGAAAGCGATATCGGGAGGAAGTTTAATGGGAACTATGAATGAGGTCACCTTATCTACAAATGATCAGGTGCTTGTAAGTAACGCAAGTTTAGGTTCAAAACAAATTTTAAATATTGCTTATTCTATTTCGGCAGAAAAAGCATCAAAGGTTCTTCTAGGAAAACCTAAAGGAACCTATACGCAAACAGTAACTTATACTGCCACTGCATTGTAAGTAAACACCAGTTTTTAAAAAAGCCCTCAACACTTTGAAAGTGTTGAGGGCTTTTTTTATTTAAGCCAAATGAATAAACCGTGTAGTTATTTTACTACACGAACTTCCACTTTCAACTACAAAGAAACCTTTATCGTCGCTGTAGATTTGCAGTATACAAAATGAACAATTAAATAAAAATAAAAAATTAAATATTACTACTGTCATGAAAAAACAATTCGCAATCGCAGCCTTAACTATCGGAGCAATCGTATTAGGAACTAACACTATTCAGGCTCAAAATACAACCGCAACAACAACAGTAAACATTACCCTGAATGATGTGATCTCCATTGACGCAGGAAGTACTGCAATTGGTAATACGGTTGACTTTAACTATGCTACTGCAGCAGACTATAACTCTGATCAAACAATTACCAAAGCCAACTCTTTGAAAGTTACTTCAACGAAGAACTTTAACGTTAAAGTAAAAGCAGGGGGCGCTAATTTCATGAATGGAACCAACTTAATCCCTGTAAATGTGTTGACAATCAAAGCAGCTACAGCTGCCGGAACTATGGGTGGAACAAAAAGCACTGTTGTTTTATCTGCAACGGATCAAACTTTAGTATCAAACGCTCCGCTTGGAAGTGCATTAACACTTAATTTAGATTACACGATTCCTGCAGCGAAATCATCTTCTGCCGACATTTTAGGTAAACCAGCCGGAACTTATACACAAACAGTAACTTATACCGCAACTGCTTTGTAAGATATATAAGCAATTAATAAACTAAAATTAAATATTAAATACCATGACAAAACAATTTGCAATTGCATCTTTGATTATTGTAGCAATCATATTAGGAACTAACACTGTTCAAGCTCAAAATACAACAGCAACAACAACGGTAAACATCACCCTGAAAGATGTGATCTCCATTGACGCAGGAAGTACTGCAATTGGTAATACGGTTGACTTTAACTATGCTACTGCAGCAGACTACAACTCTGATCAAACGATTACCAAAGCCAACTCTTTGAAAGTTACTTCAACGAAGAACTTTAACGTTAAAGTAAAAGCAGGGGGTGCTAATTTCATGAATGGAACCAACTTAATCCCTGTAAATGTTTTAACAATCAAAGCAGCTACAGCTGCCGGAACAATGGGCGGAACAAAAACCGCTGTTGTTTTATCTGCCACGGATCAAACTTTAGTATCAAACGCTCCGCTTGGAAGTGCTTTAACACTTAATTTAGATTACACGATTCCTGCAGCGAAATCATCATCTTCTGATATTTTAGGTAAACCAGCCGGAACTTACACGCAGACAGTGACTTATACTACAACTGCTTTATAATAAAATTTTTTCATATTAATATTTTGTGATTTGGTGTTTCGAAGGCTTCTTACAGGAGGCCTTTGATTTTGTATGTATTGATAGCGATATAGAGAAAATTCAAAATCCGGGAATAAGTATCTATCAGCTGTAAGGTAAAATCTATGTTTTTGGACATTTAAATCTAATTAACACATACACCAAACATTCAGTAAATTTATTAAGCCGTTTTATATCTTTTTTAAAGTTATCAAATCTCAAAAAACGATGATAACAAATTTACCAACCTATAATTTTTTTTGTGAAAACCTAAAGAAAAATTATACGCAACGGTAACTTATACCGCAACTGCTTTATAAAAAACACAGCAATTATATATGTACGCCCTCAACACTTTGAAAGTGTTGAGGGCTTTTTTATTTAAATCAAATGAATAAACCGTGTAGTTATTTTACTACACGAACTTCCATTTTCAACTACAAAGAAACCTTTATCGTCGCTGTAGATTTGCAGTATACAAAATGAACAATTAAATAAAAATAAAAAATTAAATATTACTACTGTCATGAAAAAACAATTCGCAATCGCAGCCTTAACTATCGGAGCAATCGTATTAGGAACTAGCACTATTCAAGCTCAAAATACAACCGCAACAACAACAGTAAACATCACCCTGAACGATGTGATCTCCATCGACGCCGGAAGTACTGCAATTGGTAATACGGTTGACTTTAACTATGCTACTGCAGCAGATTATAACTCTGATCAAACAATTACCAAAGCCAACTCTTTAAAAGTTACTTCAACGAAGAACTTTAATGTTAAAGTAAAAGCAGGGGGTGCTAATTTCATGAATGGAACTAATTTAATCCCTGTCAATGTTTTGACAATCAAAGCAGCTACAGCTGCCGGAACAATGGGCGGAACAAAAACCGCTGTTGTTTTATCTGCAACGGATCAAACTTTAGTATCAAACGCTCCACTTGGAAGCGCATTAACACTTAATTTAGATTACACGATTCCTGCAGCGAAATCATCTTCTGCCGACATTTTAGGTAAACCAGCCGGAACTTATACACAAACAGTAACTTATACCGCAACTGCTTTATAATAAAATTTTTTAGTTTGTAAAGGTTCCTTTTGTTACGTTTTCAGTAGTTTTGGGAATCTTTTACTTTTAAATAATTTACACCATGCACAAGTTTATTCACCTTTTTATTTTCTTTATCCTCGCAGGGTCTTCTTCAATTCTGGCACAAAGTATCTCTATGTCGCCTACGCGCTTGTTTTTCACTGGTAATCCAGGAGAAAAAGTGACACAGACAGTCACGCTTCAAAACAGCTCGGATAAGGATTATGTTTTTAATCTCAACTACAAAGATTGGGTTAGAGAAGAAGACGGAAATAAAGTTTATCTTGATGCAGGCAGTTCAAAAACTTCTAATGCCGCTTGGGTGTCCACCTTAGAAAATGCTGTTACAGTGCCTGCGAAAAGCACCAAGGAGATTGTAGTAACCATGCAGATTCCTGCAAACGCATCAAAGTCTGTTACAAACAGTATGTTATTTTTTACCCAACTTCCTCAGCAGGCAGATCAGGCACGTATTCAGAACGGGATTGGTATTATTACCTTATTTGAGGTTGGACTTCACATCTTTTATACACCGCCTGGAAACCAGACAAAAAGTTTGGATATTACCAATATATCAGAGGTAAGTAATGAGAATACAGCAAACAGAAAAGTCGCCGTAAGCATCCATAACGATGGAAATACCATCAATGATGCTACCGTTCAGCTTGAACTTACCAATACCGACAGCGGTAAGGAAATAAAATTACCCGCAATTTCCATCTCCATGCTTCCCAATACCGATCAGGTCGTTCAATTTTCTTTACCAGAAAATATTTCAGGAAACTTTTTTGGCGTTGCTATTATCAAAATGGCAGGATCCAATGATTTACGTATAGGCGAAAAAAACTTTAAATTTTAGAATTAAGTCTTGAAACCACAAAATGGAATATCAATCCTAAGAAGAACAATCTTATTTTTTGTATTTGTTCATCTACACTGTTCGTTTGCCTTTGCACAGGAAAAAAAGGATATCGAAATCCGTTTTGAAAACGAGAGTGTAGCTGTTGAAAAGGGTTCTACTTTTACTAATTTCCTGGTCATTGAGAATAAAAGTTCTGAAGAAATTACCATTCAGAATATCATGCCCTCGGCAAATTATCCGGGTTTACTTTTCTATCCTAAAAATGATTTTATCTTAGGTGCGGGTCAGTCTAAAAATCTTCCTGTAAAACTGATTGCCAACGTAGATTTTATGAAATTGGTATCCAATGAGATAAAATTTCAGGTTTCGTATACCACACCATTGGTCACCAGAACTGATAGTGTCTCGTTCTTTGTTGATAAAGAGGAGAACAAAAACATCGCAATTTATACGGCTGAATACGAAAATTTCATTAATCCTGCTGCGCCTGACTCCTCAATTCTACTGACTGTAGAAAACCAAGGCTATAGTAAAAGAACCGTTAAGATTGATTTACAATCCATTCCTGATGGTTTGGAAATGATGCCAAAACAACATACCGTATCTCTGGAAGGTTTAGAAAAACAAACAGTTGAGATCAAAATTGTGGTCAGAAGACAGAATACGCTTTTCCCGGAATTTAATATTAATGCAATCGCCACAGATCTGCTTAATAACGAAATCGTGGGAAGTAACACTTTACACCTGGTCATTTTATCAAACAACAGACAAATTGCCCGCGGAAACGAAGCGGTGAGCGGAAGTAATTTTGCGGAACTTAGCTATAACGAAAACAGTTCAGGTTTCAATTTTCTTCAATTAAGAGGAAACACAGCATTTCGAGTGACCGAAAATTTGAAATCGCGCTTCAATATCGGTGCAGATTACTATCTTGAAGACGGCCGTTATAACCTGTACGATACCTGGCTGGAACTGGAAAGAAAAAATAAGGTATTACGGGTAGGAAATGTTAATAGTAACGATTACGATTACCCGGTTTTCGGGAGAGGGGGGAAAGTATCTACCAAATTTGGCAAAAATAATCAGATTGAAATTCTAGCGCTGGAAAATAATTACAACCTGTATGGTACTTATTTCCAACAGGCAAAAGGATCTACCATGGTAGGTGCAAAATATGGTTTTGGGAATTCTAAATCTTTCAACGGAAAAGTGTCCTATCTATTCGACCATGATCCGCGCTTTAATGTGGATACACAGGTTACGAATGCGGTATCATCATTTTTAATTAACGATAAACATACAATCCGCACTGAGGCAGGTTTGAGCCACGAAAAAGGTCTTTCGAACAAAGATGAAAACGTAGGAGCTACAATGGGAGCCAACTACGACGGGAAAATGGGGAAATGGGATATACAATCTGTTAATACCTTTGCCACCAGTAGTTATGCGGGAATCAAAAGGGGATCTTTTTTCTCAAATCAACGTATCGGTCGTCAGTTCTCTGCTTCACAGCGTGCTTTTATACAATATCAGAATTCGCAGGTAGATCCTGAGTTCCTGAGTTTCCAGAATGCGCCTATCCAAACTGGGAATACCGCTAATTTGCGTTATTATTTCAACAGTACAGAATCTTTGGGAGCAGGTTACCAGTTTTCTTCTAAGAAGTGGAATTTCCTACTATCTCCAAAGATTGAAAGGCAAAAAACAGCCAATTTTTACACCTCGCAGGAACTTTTCTCTTATCGGATGGAAGCCAATATAAGCACAACATTTGGTGCTCACGGATTGAACTGGACAGCGGAATATTCTTATTCAAAAGATAACAATAAGGCCGATTGGTTCAACAGTCTGAAAACAACATTGTCTTATAGATACAAATCCTTCTCCCTCAACGGAACAGCCCAATGGAACGCAATTAACGTTTTTGATTTAAATTCTTATTACGATGTAGACCGTAATTTTGCCAACTACAATGTATATGCCTCGTATAATTTCCAGATGCTTGGTAATAATCTGAGTGGATCTTTTTCAGCCGGAACTTTTTATTCAGAACTTTACAAAAACTTAAATACCAATGTAAGTGGTAATCTGGAATATAAGATTTCGCCTTCCTGGTCCAGCACAGGTTATTTTAATTTTTCCGGTTATAAATCTATGGCTGAATATGCAAGCAGTGGCAGTTATTACCAATTCAGAGTGGGAATTAAAAAATATTTTACCGCAGCAACGGCTCTTGGAAATCATAAAGTGACGTTCCAGTTATTTGAAGATAAAAATTTCAATGGACTTCTGGAAGCGGGTGAATCGGTTCTTGCAAATGAAATAGTGAAACTGGACAATTTTGTTGCACTGACAGACAAGAACGGAAAAGTAGTTTTTCAGAATGTGCCTGAAGGTATTTACACACTGAAGGTAAACGAAAGTGCGGGCGCACGATTGATGATGGATCCTGTAATTATGGTAAATAACAATATCAACCGCAAAGTGGGTCTGGTAAAAAACCTCAGGATAAGTGGGAAATTAACAGAGATCAAACAAGCCTACGATGTTTTGGAAACGGATGTAACCGGAATAGTAGTGTATGCAAAAGGTGAAGATGGCGTGATCCACACTGCCGTGGTTAACCAAAAAAATGAGTTTGAGTTTTTCCTGAAAGATGGAAAATACGACCTCTATATTGAAAATGACAAATACAGCTATCCACAACCCAATCAAACTATTCAGGTGACAAAAGAAGGTTTCTCAGAAACTGTAGTTTTTGAATATAAGAAGAAAGACACCACGATAAAGGTGAAAAAGTTTTAATTTAGAGGATATGAAAACGATGAGAGGTTTTTTAATAGGAATTTTTACCGTGTTCTTCGGATCAACAGTCGCAAAAGCTCAGGATATTTATCTGTCTGTTCCTGAAAATAATATTTTAAACAGGGTCGAATTTACCTCAGTTCCTACAAGGGTGATGGTGAACACCAGCAGAACAAACTGGGATTATACCTTTTTTGGATTAGCGCCAATAGCTCCTACATTCACCTCTGTATCCGGACCAATTTTTACTCAGTCTACTTCCTCATTTACTTTACCCAGCTCTACTCTTCTGTGGCAATTAGAAAGTATGGGCGGACAGCTGCCATCTACTGGATTTTCAGGTTCTTTACCAGGTTTTCAGTCGTTCAGTACAAGTGCTCTAAAATGGTTTGAACCGCCCGGGTCTATTATTTTCGGAGGCGGATTCAACAAGGGAAATATCAATTTTACCTTTAAAATACCAGCTGCTCAGTTTGCTGCCAACGCCTACCGGGCCGGGAATTATTCCATGGATATCAGTCAAAATTATAATGATTTCACGCCACGTAATTTTAAAACAATTTTAGTGATTCCTGCATCCATCAGATGGCTCACAACATCTTTAACAAAATACATAGAAATATCTTCTCTGAATGACTATCGCAGTACAAGCACGCGGGTATGGGATTTAGGGAATACGGAAATTGCGCATACGGTCGATTTTAATTTTTGGGCGAAAGCTGCTTCCAATACTGTTCAATTCACGTCTTCTAAAGGTGTTCCAGGAACCAGAAATATAGCAAGCATTAAATTGGGGAGTAATGGGTCTGTACTCACGACCAAACCTTTATCTGCCAATTTTCAGAATTTTTCCGCTGCTAATTTCAGTGTTGTAGCGGGAAACAGAAACAGCTTCACCCCTGTGCTCTATGTGTCTGCAGAAGATTTCAAAAACTATTTTTTTGAAGCCGGAACTTATACTTTTGAATTGAACCTAAATGCCATAAGTACAGATAATTCCATTAACAGTTTGCAAAATACAGCTGTTCAGTTAAAGGTGCTTCCGCGGTCGGAGATAACAATTCCTAGTTCCGGGAGAAACGTAAACTTCAATTTTAATACAGCCGCCCATTACACCAATGGTCAGTCACAAGTGATTCCAAACCAAATTGTATTGTCCAATAATGAGAGTTTTGAACTATATGTAAAATCGGACGAAAATTATTTTAAGAAAGGCGGGCTGCAGACCGACATCAATTCCAACATATTACAAATTGGCGTGGATGGAAGTTCTGTAAATGCTCCCTTATCCAAAACTCCCCAAAAAATACTTTTTAACGGAACGCCGGTTTTGGACCGGGAACTGAACGTAAGATACACCATACCACCGGCGGGTGCCCAAAGTTTGGTAGGAAAGGAAAATACCACTTACTCTATCAATGTTTATTATAGCTTTACGGCAATTTAAAAATACTTTCTAAAAAAACTCTTCTTATGGACCACTTTAATAACAATACTCAATCGCCGGATCAGCACGATATTGATAAATTAAATGCATTCGGAAAAAAATATGCCGATGTTTTTGATTTATTGGTGTTTGCGGCTGCTAAGATGACCAGCGCAGAGCTTTGTACGATGAGTATTACCTTGGAAGGGAAAGTGTATGTTCTCGCTTCCAGTGATATGTCCCCCAATCAGATTTATCCCCAGAATCCTCACTTTCTTTTGGATGATCAGACCTCGATTTATGAGTTTAAGAACTCGGAATTTAAATTTCATAGAAGCTATCCCATCCCGGGTCTTAAGGACAATCTTATCGCTCATTTAAATTTATTTGACAAGGAAGAGAAAAATTTAGATAAACCAGAGGAAGAGTTAGTTAATAAAATCCTGAAACAAGCGTCAAAATGTTATTTGGGTAATGCAGTGGATATCACCGAAAGAATAAAGATGGAGAATAAAATCTCAGCCGCAAAAGAGCTAGCAGAAAAAGCCTATGTTCTAAAATCGGAGTTTGTAGCCAATATGAGTCATGAGATCAGAACCCCACTAAATGGTATAATCGGCTTTACAGAGCTCCTTTTAGATACCAATCTGGACGAAACACAGAGACAGTATTTAGAAATTATCAATCAATCCGGAGCTTCCTTATACAGTATTATCAACGATATTCTGGACTTCTCAAAATTAGAAAATCAAAAACTTAAGCTAAACCTCGACAAAGTAGAGATCGAAGAACTGGTTTCAGAAGCTTTCAATATTGTTGCATACAGCAATACTAAAAAGCAGTTAGAAATGCTCATCGATATTGACGACACCATACCTAGATATATATGGACTGATGAAATGCGCTTAAAACAGGTTTTCGTCAACCTTTTGAGCAATGCCTTAAAATTTACCGAAGAAGGCGAGATTGTTTTATATGTTAAAGTTTTAGATGATTTAGGAGAAGGTAAAAAACGAATCCGATTTGGAGTTCGCGATACCGGTATTGGAATTAACAGCGAAAAACAGACGGAAATTTTCAAAGCTTTTTCACAGGAAGATGGCAGTATTACTAAAAGATATGGGGGTACTGGTCTGGGACTCACCATTTCGAACCAAATCTTGGCACTTGCCGACAGTGTTTTACAAGTCAAAAGCGATCAGGGAAAGGGTAGCGATTTTTTCTTTGATATTCAGTTTGATACGGAGGAAGAGGAATATGATTTAAGCTTGACTGATATTAAAAGAGTTTTGATTGTAGACGATAATGAAAACAATCGGAAAATCCTGAAAAGGATGCTGGAACGAAAAAATATCGAAGTAATAGAATGTGATAGTGGGTTGAAGGCTTTGCTTCTGATCATGGAAAAATCCGAATTCGATGTGATCATTATGGATTATCATATGCCCATTATGGATGGTATTGAAACCATCAGAAAAATGAAAGATATTATTCCCGACGCCAACCGGGCAGTGCCGTATGTTGTTTTGTACAGTTCGTCCGACGACACTAATTTACAGGAGGCGTGTGACGAATTAGAAATAGAAAATCGGCTCGTAAAACCGATTCGTATGAAAAAAATGTATCAGGTTTTATCCACCTTAAAGGGTTCTGAAAAGAAAAAACCAGAGCAAATAAAAAATGTCGCAAGTGAAGTAAGTAAGCGCGAAATAAAAATTTTAATTGCTGAGGATAATGCTATTAATTTACTTCTTACTAAAACTTATTTAAAGGATATTATCCCCCAAGCTTTGATCATTGAGGCAAAAGATGGCACTGAAGCGGTTGAAAAATACGGAAACGAGAGTCCTGATCTTATTTTAATGGATATTCAGATGCCCCATCTCAATGGCATTGAAGCGACCCGGAAAATAAGAGCCTTGGAAAAAAATATCGAAATACCTATTATTGCACTAACCGCAGGGAGTCTTCCTGGTGAGAAAGAAAAATGTCTGGAAGCCGGAATGTCAGACTTTTTAACCAAACCTTTATTAAAAAAAACCCTGTCTGATATGATTCAAAAATGGTTTGGCAAAGAAATAGATAAAAAGTAATCATAAAAGCAGCTTTAAAAAAATATTGAAGTAGAATTTTTTTCACAATGATACCTATATTATGGATGACCTTATCAAAGAACTACAGATAAAAATCGAAAAACTGGAAAATGAAATCAATTTCAAGAACGGACTGATCTCGATATTGTCTCATGATTCAAAAGAAATGTTTGGAAATTTTCTGTGGCTTATAGAAGCGTTGGAACAAAAGACTATAAGTGAGGAAGATTTTTTTAAGTTGTTGCCGCAGGTAAAAAGCGATGCCCAGAAGAATCTGCAGACCACTCAGGACAGCTCCGCCTGGTTAAAAACACAATATGGGGAATATAAGATTAAACCTGTAAAAATCATGGTGATGGATCTTTTTCACCATTTAGAAGAAAAATACGCTGCTAAATTAAAAGAAAAAAGCATTAAATTTTATTTTAAAGGAGATCCCAATGCATTTCTTACAACCGATCGCTTGTTGCTCGAATATGTTTTAGACAAGATTTTTAACAACGCGGTGAAATACTCTTTACCCAGACAAGACATTTATTTACAACAGGTTACAGAAGGCGATCAGGTTATACTTTCTGTGATCGATTTCGGAACGGGAATTGATGAAAAGTATTTATCTGCGATCTATACTTATGATAATCCAATATTCCAGGGAACTGCTGGCGAGAA
Organism: Chryseobacterium sp. DT-167; assembly: GCF_058310155.1. Taxonomy (NCBI): domain Bacteria; kingdom Pseudomonadati; phylum Bacteroidota; class Flavobacteriia; order Flavobacteriales; family Weeksellaceae; genus Chryseobacterium; species Chryseobacterium sp. DT-167. Next base: position 183,667 of record NZ_JBZEEQ010000010.1, read on the forward strand.
AGGAGTTGGATTAAGTTTGAAAATTGTTAAAAATTTTATATCCTTGATGCACGGAAACATCGACATCTTTTCGTCTGAAAATAAAGGCACTACGGTTTCCCTTTTTTTAACGTAAATTTATAGAATAATGGGTTTAAAAGTAAACGTTCGTATTATTGTAGCAGACGATCATGGGATCGTCAGGATGGGTTTAATACAAACCATCAAACGCCTCCTTCCTAATGCTATAATCTCTGAAGTAGAGGATTTTAAATCACTGTACAAATTAATTTTGAAGGAAAAATTGGATCTTGCCATCATGGACGTCAATATGCCTAATGGTTCTGTTCAGGAAGCGATCGATTACATAAAAATGCACCAACCCGACTTAAGAATTCTCATATTTTCTTCTCAGGATGAAGAGTTGTACGCAATGCGTTATTTAAAGATGGGTGCCGGTGGCTATCTAAGCAAGCAAAGCTCCACTGCAGTAATTGAAACTGCTTTGACAGCGATGCTTAGTACTGGCCGATATGCAAGTGACGACGTAAAAGAAGCGATGTTTATAGAATCATTAAGTGGGGCGACAAAAAACTCACCCTTTGAAGCGCTGTCAGACCGCGAATTGCAAATTGCCAATAAGCTTGCAGAAGGTCTCCCCCTCAAAGAAATTTCTAATCAGCTTAATCTCCATTCATCGACAATCAGCACTTACAAAAACAGGCTGTTTGAGAAGCTGAAAATACGTTCCATCCCTGAATTGGTAGAGATACTAAGGTTGTATAATCATTAAGCATTTCGATTATTTCCTAGAATATAATTAAGGGCTCAAATTTACATTGTCTGAACATTAGCTCATGTGAAATAAATCTCAGGTAGTTGCTGTTCCGAATGATGGAATTAATTTTGAATGATACCTTTTTGTAACCGGACTTTTACATTGTCTAAATTTCTAAAATAGGCTATCTTGTTTTTTTGGTTAAAACTAACCATTGCCTTTATGTAAATGATTATAGTAAATTTGTTTGAAAAGATCAAACAATTATGCAAATAACAAAATGCAGGAGGGCTTATAGAAAATTGTATTCGAATCTTCAGTAAATAATCTCCCTAAGTTTTTTGCTATTGTGGAATTACAATAATTTGATACTTTTTTAGAACAAATCTCAGATCGCAATTATGTTGTTGAAATTATCAGTTTGTTAGTAAGCTGTAGAGTTTTTTTTCAATGAAAAGAGTAACGAGACACGGTTATCGTTGGTATGGTAGATGCTGATTATCGTGGAAGGACATCGGTTTACTCAATATTGTCCGTCTAGATATAAATTATTATTTATGAAACTTTTGTTTTTGCGCTTTATTGTACTTTGCTCTATGATGTACCCAGTCCAAAGCAGAGCTTGCTCCGCTTTTTTACTGACAGGTAAAAGTTATAACATCATTGGCTTTAATGAAAACTGGAAAACAATGCCTGGAATGATTGTCGTCAATAAGCGTGATGTTCTTAAAAGAAACATAAGCTGGCAAAACCTAACCACTGACCATATACAGTCAAACAGACAATGGAATTCCAAATTTGGATCCATAACTTTTAATCTCCTTGGATACGATTTTCCCTGCTATGGTGTTAATGAAAAAGGTCTTTTTTTGGTTGAATTATATCTGGAAGAAACCAGTAAAGTATACAATCCACAACAGCCCAATATGTTTTGGGCACAATGGATCCAATATCAATTAGACAATTACAAATCAGTAAAGGAAGTTGTGGATCATCTGGATGAAGGTCCTAATATTGACTGGTGGCCCAATGCTGCAGGAAGTCACTTTTTCCTGACCGATGCAAAAGGAAATTCTGCCACAATCGCCTTATTAAATGGTAAATACACAGTACTTACAAATAAGGAAATGCCAATGCCTCTCCTGTGTAATAATCAATATCATAAGGATCTGACTGCCGCTAAAAAGTTTGATTTTTTGGGTGGAAATAAAAAGTTCGATTTTAATCAAAGCAATAACTGGGAAGATCGTTATAACCGTGCATACTATATGTTGAAAAATTACAGGTATAATGAAAGACCGGTGGACTATGCATGGGAAATCTTAAACTCTATACATCCAGGTGAATGGCAAACGGTGATTGATACGAAAAAAATGAATCTTTATTTTAGATCTGACCTAAAGAAAGAGGTAAAAATAATTGACATCAGCAAGTTGGATTTTTCTAAAAATGCCCCAATAAAATATTTAGATATCCACACTGATGAAACAGGAACCGTCAACAATGACTTCAAAAACCTTACTGCGGCGAAGAATAATGAATATGTTGAGAAAGGATTTCCAATTGGATATGATAACAAGCAATTTGAAACTTCTGCTATTTTCGAGAAACTGAAAAAAAATATTGTAAAGTTCTTTGAAAACATTTTGCCAAGATCTTGATATTTCAGAAAAAATTAATTTACCTACAAATTAATGCATGAGGCTGTAGTAAGGAATGAGGATGTCATACACATGATGAATCACCACATAAAAACAAAAAGGTAAATCGTAATAAGCAGACGGTGCAGCATCTTTTCACTGAACTTCATTGTTTTTAAATATATCTAATTTAAAAAGAGGCTATCTTTAGCCTCTTTTGTTGATAATTATTTGTCTGTTTTGAGTCATTAAATTTATGGTTTCAAATCTTCAAATTGCTTGTCCGCTGGGAAAACGTGCTGTACCTTTTCCACGACCAATTCTCTCGGAACCGAGAATTCCGCTGTTTGTTTGATGTCTAAAGAAGATGCCCCAACAGACACTTTGTAATTTCCGGCTTCTGCAACCCAAGCCGATTTTGCGGTTTCAAATGAAGCCAAATCTTTCGGATTAAGAGTCAAAGTAATCGTTTGAGATTCTCCCGGTTTCAAATCTTTTGTTTTGGCATACGCTTTCAACTCAGATTTTGGTTTGTCGATACTTTTTCCCGGAGCTGAAATGTAAAGTTCTACAACTTCTTTTCCGGCAACTTTTCCGGTATTTTTTACATCAACCGTAACCTCTAACTTATTATTAAAAGTTTTAGAATTCAATTTTAAATTACTGTAAGCAAAGTCGGTATAAGACTTCCCAAAACCGAATTCGTAAGATGGCTTCACATTGAAGGTATTGAAATAACGGTAACCCACATAAACACCTTCTTCGTAAGTCACATCCTCCGGATTATCAGCAGGAACGCCAGGAAAATTCTTTGCTGAAGCGTGGTCTGCGTAATTCACCGGGAACGTCATTGTTAATTTTCCGGAAGGATTTATTTTTCCGGAAACGACGTCAGCAACAGAATGTCCGCCTTCCTGACCCGGTTGCCAAGCTAATAAAATCGCATCCACTTTATCTTTCCAGGAAGCGGTTTCGATGACACCACCGATGTTCAAAATCACAACCACTTTTTTCCCTTTTGCGTGGAAAGCTTTTGAGATTTTGTCCAGCATTTCGATTTCTTCTGTTGCCAGATTGAAATCTTCATTCACTACTCTATCGCCGCCTTCTCCAGAGTTTCTTCCCAAAGTCACGAAAGCAATTTCAGAAGTTTCTGCTTTTTTAGCGATGAAAGTCTCATCCATTTTCATTTCAGGAAGTCTTTCAGGCAATGCTAAAATTCCTCTTGCTTTTCTTCTTTCTTTTTCGGCTGCGACTTCTTTTTCAGCGTGAGGTTTATATAAATCAACCAATTCTTTGTCTAATTTGTAGCCAGCTGCATTTAAACCTTCCAATAAAGAAACCGTGTGTTTGTTGTTTACGCTTCCGCTTCCTGTTCCGCCTGTAATCCAGGCGTAAGATGTTACTCCGAATAAAGAAACTTCTTTTTGTTTATCGGCAAATGGTAAAGCATTTTTATCATTTTTAAGTAACACCATTCCTTCTGTTGCAGCGTTTCTCGTCACTTCTGCGTGTTCAGTTAGATTTGGTTTGTCACTGTATTTGTATTGGGCGAAAGTTGGTGTTTTGAAAATATATTCCAAGATTCTTTTCACATTAAGATTTGCAACTTCCTGAGATAATTTCCCTGAATCCAAAGCAGCCAGCAACACTTTTTTCTGCGCTGGAATTCCCGGCATCAAAAGGTCGTTTCCTGCGTTCATCTGTTTTACAACATCAGAAATCCCTCCGCTTCTAATCGATTCAAAACCTGGGAAACCTCCGAACCAGTCGGTCATTACAATGCCTTTGAAGTCCCATTCATTTCTCAAAACCTGAGTCAGTAAATCTTTAGAATCTGAAGTGTAAACGCCGTTCACTTTGTTGTAAGACGACATTACTGTCCAAGGCTGGGATTCTTTAACGGTGATTTCGAAATTTCTCAGATACAATTCTCTCATTGCTCTTTCAGAAACGTGGGCGTTGATGGTTAAACGGTTAGTTTCTTCATTATTTGCAGCGAAGTGTTTGATGGAAGTTCCCACACCTTGAGACTGGATGCCATTAACGATGGCAGCTGCAGTTTTCCCTGAAATTAATGGGTCTTCAGAATAATATTCAAAGTTTCTTCCGTTCAATGGATTTCTGTGAATGTTCAAAGCCGGAGCCAATAAAACATCTACTCCATATTCTTTAACCTCATTTCCCATTGCTTTTCCAACTTGCTCCAATAAAGCTTTATTCCAAGTCGAAGCTAATGCTGTTCCAACCGGAAATGCCGTTGCATAATACGTTTTCGAGTCATTTTCTCTTGTTGGCTGAATTCTCAAACCAGCCGGCCCATCCGCAACAACTGTCGCAGGAATTCCGAATCTGTCAAAAGAATCTGTACCACCTGCGGCTCCGGGAACCAAGCCTTTTTTTGAATCTCCGACAGGACCTGTCAACACTTCAATTCCGGGCATTCCGGTTCCAATCAGAAGGTTGACCTTTTCTTCGTTGGTCATTTGCTTGATAATGGCATCGATTCTTTTGTCCACCGAAAGACGTGTGTCTTCCCAAACATCTAATTTTCCGTTTTTGTTGGAGTCTTTAAACGTTTTTCCGTCAACCGTTACCGTTGCATTTTTAGTTTGGGCATTCGCAAACGGCGATGCAACCAATAAAGCCAAAAATAATCCTGAGTATTTTGCTTTCTGAGAAAGTCCTATCAGCGTTGATATATTCTTTTTCATATGTAATTATTTTATATTATTTAATTTGAATGAATTTTTAAAACCACAAAGGCACTTAAGCATTGTTATCTGATAAAAACTAAAATATAATTAACAGGTCGCTCCTCCGGAGCTTTAATTACAAAAAACAATGACTTCCTATTATCAGTTAGCTCCTGATGGAGCTGCATTTAGTCACATCGGGACTTACTGTTAATAGAAAAATGTAGTGACAAAACAAAGCTCTATCGGAGCGACCTGTTAATTTATCCTATAAACATTGAGTTCGTCAATTTTTCATAATTTTTATCGGACAACAATTATTTTAAGGTTTATAAAAATTTGTGAAATCTCAACCAATCTAAATAAACATCCGACCATTTGTCAACAGGAAGGTTTTGTTTTCCCATTCCGAAACCGTGACCACCTTTTTCGTAGATGTGAAGTTCGGTGGGTTGTCCTGCTTCAAGCCATTTGCTGTACAATAGAACCGATTTTGGAGCCAATTTCAATTGGTCATCACTTGCAGCACAAATGAACAATGGTAAAGGCGTTGAAGGAATTTGGGTATCTAAAATTTCTTGACTTGGTCCGCCATAAATGGAAGCTGCAAAGTTGGGTAATGTTGAACCATCTTTGCTGTGAAGAACACTTTCCAGAATTACACTTGCACCGGCAGAAAATCCGATGACGCCTAATTTTTCAGGATTGATGTTCAGTTCTTTTGCGTGGGTTCTGATGTAAGAAATTGCGGTTTTGATGTCTTCTCCCGCCATTACTTTTATTGGAGCTGTATTTGCATCAAATGCTTTTCGGTCTTTGATGTTTTCCATCATTTCTTTGGCCGGGTCGTTGGATTTTGTTTCCAGCAATCTGTATTTTAAAACGATTGCAGTAATTCCGTTTTCTGCTAGTTTTTTCGCAACATCAATTCCTTCTCTGTTGATGGATAAACTTTGGAAGCCTCCACCCGGAGCGACAACGATAACTGTTCCGTTGGCTTTAGCCTTGTCAGCTTCGAATAATAACATTGAAGGTTGCGTTACATTAAAAACGACTTCTGTTTTGAACAGTTCATTAAATTGTTGCGCTTCTTTTTGCGTCCAGTTTTCTGTTCCAGGTGCTTTTCCTTTGTATAATGGAATTGATTTTTGAGCATTGATGGTGCTTAATCCTAAAAGAAATGCACTTGCTATGATTAATTTTTTCATTTTTTTAATTTTTTTGATTCTAAAATTTTGCATTTAGTTTGTCATTCCGGAGGAATCTAAACTTAGTATTTCAATAAATGACATTGCTGAGATTCCTACGGAATGATCTGTGTTAATATGCAAATTATTTAGCAAAAATCTGCCTGATATTTTTCTTTGTTTTT